>SCSF01000077.1 GCA_004298435.1 Beijerinckiaceae bacterium | reverse complement strand
CGCGACTCACACGCTTAACCACGCATTAACCATAGCAGCGCAGCATGGCAGCCGGCCATGGCAGGGCAGATTTCGTCCCGCCTTTCATTACAAAAAGAGCGGGCTTGCGCCCATCCATGCTGATCGATTGCCCCGGCTGTAGGAAATCCTACCACATCTTCAAAGGCGCCCTCGGTCCCGATGGACGCCGTGTCGCCTGCCCGCGTTGCGATGCAATCTGGTTCGTTTCCGGCGCATCGGCACCCGTTGAGACCGCGACGCTGGCGCCGAAGCCGGGCCGGCCTTTGGCGTTCACCCCTGTCACGTCTGGCGACGCGGAAAGAACACTTCCGCCTGCCGGGCGCGGGCAACGAAAGCCGCGGATGCGTGCCGGATTGCTCCTCAGCTTCGCTGTTCTCGTACTCGGCATGGCGCTCATCGGCTGGCGCGCGGAAATGGTTCGATTGTGGCCGCCGAGCGCCACTCTCTATGCGTCGCTCGGGCTTCCGGTCAATCTGCGGGGATTGGCGCTGGCGAATTTTCATACGGTGACGCTGATCGACGGGCATCAACGCGTTCTCCGCATCGAAGGTGAAATCATAAATCTGCGAAGACAAACCACGCCGCTTCCGCCGATCCGCCTGTCCGTCACAGACGCGCAGGGGCACAGCCTCTATAGCTGGACAGTTGTCGCACAGAAGACGCGGCTCGCTGCCGGCGAAAAGCTCAAGGTCCGGGCACGGCTTGCTGCGCCTCCCGCAGCCGGGCGCCATCTTCTGGTGGATTTCGCCGGGGCGTCAACCGGCGGGCTTACGTCCCTTTTGCACGCGGCATCGCTGTTCTGACGGCAGGCCGGACGGCCGCGACTGCGGCTTTTGCGCCGGGGTCAGCACCCCCGCTCCTATAGTTCAGCCGGCATCTACGAGACGAATCCTTGAAAAGCCGCTTGCCTCTGGCGACATGACGTCTATCGATCGGATCCAAGTCCTTCTAAAGCGGTTGCCTACGCGTGAGCAATGATCAAGAGCCTGACCAGAATCCAAATCCAGAGCGGGAAGACCAGGATCAGACGACGGGCGGGCCGATTGCCGGCAAGCCAAAGACCGGCTTTCTGAGGCGGCTCTTCGGTCAGCAGTCAGCAACAGTCGAGGCCCCGCCCCAACCGAGCAACGAAGCTCCGCCTTCGGTCGAGACAGACTCCCCGCCCGCATCCGAAAATCCCCCCATCGAGACTCCGCCGGAAGCGGAAACCGCCGTAGCGGCTCCAGAGCCGGCTCCCGCCGAGCCCGCCAAAAGAAGCTGGTGGGCACGACTCAGCCAAGGGCTTTCACGCTCCTCGCAGTCGATCGGCAGCGGCCTCGCCGACATATTCACCAAGCGCAAGCTTGACGCCGCGGCGCTCGACGATCTTGAAGACATGCTGATCCGCGCCGATCTCGGCGTTCCCGCCGCCTTGCGGATCCGCGAAGCCGTCGCTCAGGGCCGCTATGACAAGAACGTCGATGTGGAAACGGTGAAGACCATTCTCGCATCAGAGGTGGAGCAGGTGTTGAGCCCCTTCGCGAGACCTCTCGAAATCGACGGGCGGCAGAAGCCTTTCGTCATTCTCGTTGTCGGCGTGAACGGCTCCGGCAAGACGACCACCATCGGCAAGCTCGCCGCGCGCTTCAGTCGGGAGGGCCACAAGGTGCTGCTGGCTGCCGGGGACACCTTCCGCGCCGCCGCAATCGAGCAGTTGCGGATCTGGGGCGAGGCGCTTGGCTGTCCAGTTATTGCGCGCGATGCCGGCGGCGATGCAGCGGGTCTTGCATTCGACGCGATCAAATCGGCGCAGGAAAGCGGCGCCGATATTCTCATTATGGACACGGCCGGCCGTTTGCAGAACAAGACGGAGCTGATGGCCGAGCTTGAAAAAATCATCAGAGTGATGAAGAAGCTCGATCCGCAGGCGCCGCATGCCGTTTTGCTGGCGCTCGATGCAACCGTCGGCCAGAATGCCATGAGCCAGGTGGAAATTTTTGGCCGCGTCGCGGGCGTTACCGGCCTTGTGATGACGAAGCTCGACGGAACGGCGCGTGGCGGCATTCTCGTCGCGGTGGCGGAGAAATACAAACTGCCGATCCATTTTATCGGCGTCGGCGAGACCGCAGACGATCTGCAAGCTTTCGCCGCCGACGATTTCGCCCGCGCGATTGCCGGAATCGACGGATAAGGCGAGACCCGGTTTATGTTATCTTTGCTACAGAACAGATAGCCCCTTATGACCGAAACTAAAGATCGCACCGCTTCGCCGCATTCCGCGAAGACGGCGCCCGGCGGAAGAGCGCCGGCGCCGATTCTGAAGCTGATCCTCGAATTGGGTCCGCTGATGCTTTTCTTCTTCGCCAATGCGAAACCAAAGCTCTTTGCGCCGCTGGTCGGGCTGGTTCTGCCGCCGCAACTGATGACAGGCGAAAACGCCGGCCTCTTCACCGCAACGGCGGTGCTGATACCCGCCGTTCTCATCGCGCTCGTCATTTCCTATTGGCGCACGCGGAATCTGCCGATCATGCCGCTGATGACGGCCGTGCTGGTCCTCATTTTCGGATCGCTGACGCTTTATCTTCAGAATCCGAGCTTCATCAAAATGAAGCCAACGATTCTCTATACCGCTTTCGGCATTGCACTCCTCGGTGGTCTTTTCTTCGACAAGCCTCTGCTGCCCGTCATTCTCGACCATGCGATCGAACTCACCGAGCGCGGCTGGCAGATTCTGACAAGGCGCTGGGCGATTTTCTTTTTCGCTCTGGCGATCACCAATGAAGCCGTCTGGCGCCTGAACGAGATCTATCTGCCGTCTCATCCCAACGATGTGTGGGTCTATTTCAAATTTCCCTGCACGATGATCATCATCTTCCTGTTCACCATGGCGCAACTGCCGCTGATGCAGCGATATGAGGTGAAGCGCGAAGCGGCGGCGGAATAAAGATGGCGTAGCGCTTTATTGCGGCTCCTGCCCGTTTTCCGGCACGAGCCTGATCGAAGCAATGCGGTTGCGGGTTTTACGCAGAACCTCGAACCGGACCCCATAGAAGGTGAAGATCTGGCCTGTCTCGGGAATGGCGCGCGCCTCATGGATGACAAGGCCGGCGATCGTCGTCGCATCTTCATCCGGCAGGCTCCAACCCATGACGCGGTTGAGATCGCGAATGGGAATTGACCCGTCCACCGTCACCGAGCCATCAGGGTTCGGCCGCACCCCCTGAACTGCAAGATCGTGTTCGTCGATGATGTCGCCGACGATTTCCTCCAGAATATCCTCAAGCGTCACAAGCCCCATGACAACGCCATATTCGTCAACGACGAGCGCGAAATGGATCTTGCGCTTGAGGAAGGCCTGAAGCTGATCATGCACATCCGTGGTGTTGGGCACATACCACGGCTCGAAAACCAGATCGTCTATTTTCAAGTCTGCGACGACGCCGCCTGATTCCTCTATCCCGCGCAGCAGGTCACTGGCGTGAAGGACGCCGATGATATTGTCCGGCTCGCCTCGCCAAACCGGCACCCGCGTATAAGGCAAAGCCACCATCTGGCGAACGAATTCACGCGACGGCAGGTCCGCGTCGATCATCCCCATATTCGTGCGATGAACCATCACGTCTTCGACGACGAGTTCGTGCAATTCGATGATGCCGCCGAACATCTGGTGCTCGACGCGCTGAACCCCGCCTTCCTGAAGCAGAAGATGCAGCGTGCTCTTCAGTTCGTCATGGCCGGAAAGCAGCCTTCGATTGGCTCGCAGATTGACGCCGACGAGGCGCAAAAAGAAATGCACGAACACTTCGACGCCGGCAACGACAGGGCCGAAGATCGCCACGAAGAATGAGAGGGTCCGCGCGACCGAAAGCGCGACGCGGTCTGGGAAGTTGATCGCCAGCGTCTTCGGCATGACTTCGGCGAAGACGAGAAGGAGCACCGTCATCAGACCCGTGGCGTAGATCACGCCCTTGTAGCCGACGAGTTCTTCGAGAACGCTCGTCAGCAACGCGGACGAGCCGATGTTCGCCAGTGTATTGCCGAGCAGGACCGTGCCGATCAGCCGATCGCGACGCGAAAGCAGGCGATTGACGACCGTGGCGCGGCGGTCGCCGTTCTTGGCGAGCCCGTGCATGCGGGCGCGCGAGGCGGCTGTGAGCGCGGTCTCCGAACCCGAGAAAAAGGCCGACAGGATGATGCAGAATATGACGATCGCGCCGGCAACCCAGAGATTAACGGTCAGGTGCTCGGCATGGCCGCCGTGCATGTGTGGGTCCTCTGTATTGAGAAAGATCGACTAAGACGGCTATAGCGTTTTCAAGCGGGCATCAGCCGAGTTCATCTTCCAGGAAGGCGCGGACCTCGCCCGCGTCTACATTCTTCGCAATGAAACAATGACCGATCGCCTTGATGAGGATGAAGGTGAGCGCCCCGCGCACCACCTTCTTGTCCTGATACATGGCATCGAGGATCGCCGCCGCATCGAGGTTCCAGCCGTCAATGTCGCGGATGTGGACCGGCAGGCCGACGGCGCGCAAATGCGCCTCCACGCGGCTGGCGACATCCGGCGCGCAGAGGCCGCGGCGCACTGAAAAACGCGCGGCGCAGGCCATCCCGATCGCCACCCCTTCGCCATGCACAAGGCGGCGTCCGTCATATGAAACAAGCCGCTCCAGCGCGTGCCCGAAGGTATGGCCAAAATTCAGCAGCGCCCTGTCGCCCGCCTCGAATTCGTCTCCGGCGACGACATCGGCCTTAGCTTCACAACTCTTCGCAATGGCGCGGATACGCGCCGCGCCGCCGGCAAAAACTTCCCGCCAGTTCGCGTCCAGCCACTCGAAGAAATCCGCGTCACGGATCAGGCCGTATTTGACGATCTCCGCATAACCGGCGCGGAACTCGCGCGGCGGCAACGTGGCGAGGCAGCCCATATCGGCAAGAACGAGCGATGGCTGATGAAAGGCGCCAATGAGATTTTTGCCTTGCGGCGCATTGATGCCCGTTTTCCCGCCGACGGAGGAATCCACCTGAGCCAGAAGCGAGGTCGGAATCTGCACGAAGCGCATGCCGCGGCGCACGCTCGCAGCGGCGTAGCCGGCAAGATCGCCGATCACCCCTCCGCCGAGCGCAATGACGATGTCGCCGCGCTCGAATTTCCCGTCGAGGATGGCTTTGCAGACTGTCTCGAACACCGCGAAGGATTTCGATCCTTCTCCCGGCGCAACGACGATGTCCGCATAGCGGATGCCTGCTGCGGCGAGGCTTCGATGCAGCCGCTCAAGATGCAGGCCCGCGACGTTGGCGTCGCTCACGATGGCGGCAGAAGCTCCGGGCGCGACCGCGGCGATATAGCTGCCTGCCTGCGCAACGAGGCCATCCCCAATGCAGATATCGTAGCTGCGCGTGCCGAGATCGACCCTGACCTTCTCGAAAAGCTCCGCCTGGGCCTTCGCCGCGCCTGCATGCTTATGCGCGCCGGATGCGATATGCCGTTCGAGTCCGGCGAGCGCTTCTTCAACGACCGCCTCATGCGGCCCTTCCCGGGAAATCACTGTCACGTCAGCCTTTGCGTATGTGGGATAGCGCTCATCCATGAGTTTCCTCAGAGTCGCCTCCGGATTGCTGTTTTGCAGAAGCGGCCGGTGCGTTCTCTTGCGCACCCGCCGCCACAATACCTCCAAATCGCCCTTGAGCCAGATCGAGACGGCGGATTCGGCGATTCTGACACGGGTCTCCGCCGTCATAAACGCGCCGCCGCCCGTCGCAATCACCCGTGCGCCATCGACCAGAAGCCGGGCCATGACCCGGCGTTCGCCGTCACGGAAATAGGGCTCGCCATAGCGTGCGAAGATCTCCGGAATGGTCATTCCGGCGGCCCATTCGATCTCGGCGTCGGAATCGACGAATTCCAATCCGAGCCGATGCGCCAGCCTGCGGCCTATCGCCGTCTTTCCCGAGCCCATCAGTCCGACGAGGACGATCGAGCGACCGCCGAGCGCCGCCACGATGGCGCGGGCGCGCGCGTCGGGGGCGACATGCCTGGCTGCGTCTTCCACCTCGGGTATTCCGCTCATGGTCGTGATGTAACACGCCGCAGCCCGGGATTTAACCCGTCTCGCCGGCGTAGCTGCGGCTTCTCCCGGCTGCCCTGATCCCGCACCTCAAAAACCTCCAGCTTAGGCAGCGGCATTTTCTTGCCTATAATGCAACCGATTCGGTGGGGAGGCTGGATTGCCAAGCCTTTTTCGTTTTCTGTTCATCATCTGCGTCCTCGCTGGCCTCGTCTATCTCGGGATGCTGGCGCTCGTCACCTTCGTCACGCCGCAACCGCACCAGATCATACAGACGATACCGGCAAGCCGCCTGAACAAATAGGAACACCGAGACCAGAGCGGGAGGCGAAAAAGTGGCTGCCGGTTTTTCGCATTAAATCCCGCTCTGAATTTACCGGAATCGATCACGTTACATGCTCTCAGGCCGACTCGGCCTGAGAGCATCGTGATCTGGAGGGGTTTCGCGCGTTGCCCGCAAAACATCGTGGCGAAAAGGCTGCTTCGGCAGCGTCTCTGGAAACTTTTCTCGAGATGATGGCGGCGGAGCGCGGCGCGGCCGGCAATACGCTCGACGCCTATCGCCGCGACCTCGACGATTATTGCAACGCCATCATTGATGCGGGCAAGAGCCTGCAAAACGTCGCGACCGACGACATCAGGACCTATCTTCTGGGCTTGAAGAGCCGAGGCTTCGCCGCCTCGACGAGCGCCCGCCGGCTTTCGGCAATTCGCCAGTTGCATCGGTTTTTATGCTCCGAGGGGCAGCGCAAGGACGATCCCGCCGCAATTCTCGAAGGACCGAAGCAGGCGCTGAAGCTTCCGAAAATTCTGTCCGTAAGCGAGGTCGAGCGGCTTTTGAACACGGCGAATGCGATGCGCGACGCCGCGCAGGGCGATCCAGCAGCATCGCTTCATACCGCCCGAATCGCCTGCCTTCTCGAACTCCTTTACGCAACCGGACTGCGAGTTTCGGAACTTGTCAGCCTGCCAAAGACTGCCGCCCGCCGGAAAGAGCCGATGATTCTCGTGCGCGGCAAGGGCGGCCGCGAAAGGCTGGTTCCGCTGTCGGAACCGGCGCGGCGCGCCATGCGCCTCTATCGCGGCCTGCTGGAAAAGACCGATCCTCGTGCCGCCGCCGGCGCATGGCTGTTTCCGGCGGAGGGCAAAAGCGGCCATCTCAGCCGGCAGCTTTTCGCCCGCGACCTCAAGACGGTTGCGGCAGCGGCAGGCATAGCCACGGCGCGAGTCAGCCCGCATGTGCTGCGCCACGCTTTCGCGAGCCACCTTCTGCAAAATGGAGCGGATCTGCGGATCGTGCAGGAACTGCTCGGCCATGCCGATATTTCGACGACCCAGATCTATACCCATGTGCTCGACGAGCGGATGAAGGCGATGGTGCGCGACCTGCATCCGCTCAACGACGCCAAGAGCTCACGCCAATAACGGACCCCATGCCGGGTCCGACGCATAGGATGGCGTTGGCACCTCGAACTCGGCGCGGCCGAACAAATCCCGCATGAAGATATGCGCGCCGGATTCGCCGCCCGGATCGCGGAAGAACATGAGGAAGAGGCCGTTCGGCGCCCAGGTGGGGCCTTCGTTATGGAAGCCTTCGGTGAGGATTCTTTCGCCCGTCCCGTCGGGCTTCATCACGCCAATGGCGAACATGCCCTGGGTCTGCTTGGTGAAAGCGATGTAATCGCCGCGCGGCGACCAGACAGGTGTCGAATAGGTGCCTTGGCCAAACGAGATGCGTTGCGCATTGCCGCCTGTGCTCGGCATGACGTAAAGCTGCTGATTGCCGCCGCGGTCGGAGTCGAAAACGATCTTCGATCCGTCGGGCGAATAGCATGGCGACGTATCGATCGCTGTTGAATTGGAGAGCCTCGTCGTCGCGTGCGAGCGAAGATCCATCGTGTAGAGGTTCGAGATGCCGCGCTCCGAGAGGGACATGATGATCTTGTGCCCGTCCGGCGAAAAGCGCGGCGCGAAGGTCATGCCAGGGAAATTGCCGACAACTTCGCGCTGTCCTGTGTCTATGTTGAGCAGCAGCACCCGGGGATCGGAATTGCCGAACGCCATATAGGTGACTTCCTGCGACGAAGGTGAAAAGCGCGGCGTGATGACAAGTTCGTCGCCGCGTGTGAGATAACGCACATTGGCGCCATCCTGATCCATGATCGCAAGCCGCTTGCGGCGGTGAATCCGCGGCCCCGTCTCATCGACGAAGACGATACGCGTATCGAAAAAGCCCTTTTCGCCGGTGATGCGAGTGAAGATCGCATCCGAAATAATATGGGCCACGCGGCGCAGATTGTTCGGGTCCGTCACATATTGCTGCCCGGCGACCTGCGCGCCCGAGCCGACGTCCCACAAGCGAAATTCTGTCCGCAGCTTGCCGCCGCCGGTGTTGACGGCGCGGCCGGTCACGACGAATTGCGCATTGATGGCCTTCCAGGAGGCCATTTGCAGCGGCACGTCCGGATTGCTCGGATGATCGATGAATGTCTTCGAATCGATCGGCAGCAGAAACACCGATCGGCTGAAATCATGGGTGATGATCGAGCTGATCTGAGAGGCTTCGGAACCACCGACGAATTGCGTGACAGCAACTGTTACAGGTTTGAAATTACCGCCGGGCCGCACATCGAAATAGCGTTGTTGCGCAACGGCCGGGCCAACATTGGCGAGGCTTGAACCGACGATGCCTGTGGCGGCGCCGAGTACGAGCCCGCAGGCGGAACGCCGAGTGATGGATGGAAGCATGTTTTCACGTCCGCTCGAATCGAGGAAACAGTCAGTTGGAACCGCGGCTCCGGCATCTTTCTGCGGGACCTGTCTGCGGCGCGCGGAGAGGCCTCATAAGGTGTCGTCCTCGAAACGCACGATTCGGCCTCGCCATTCGTCATAGTAGGGCTTGAATCGGGCAGGAACCGGGAGAGGATTGCATTCGCGTATGGCGCGCAAAGCACTTTCGGCCAATGGACGCCAGGCCGGATCGCTTGGCGGATTGACCAGAGTCGGCGGCTCAGCCAGCGAGCCATCGATATTCAGCGGCACACGAACTTCCGGCACATATTTCGGCCCGGGCGGAACGGTGATCGGCTGAGTCCAGCAGCCCTGAAAACGATCCTGGAACCAGCCTTCCATTTCGGCTTGCAGCGATGGCGACATGCGCGGCGCCGAGGCTGTCGGCGAGCCAAGCGAAGCCACCTGCTCAAGCTGGCGTCCGGTGGAGGCTTTACGCTGCGGCTTTTCATGGCTCAGCAGGCGGCTGATATCATCGGGATCGAACGCATTTTTGCGATCTGCATTTTCCTCGCCGGATTTCTGCCGGGCAGGCTTCGGCGGCTCCTTCGGCCGTTTCTGGTCGAGCAATTTTGCGATCTTGTCGAACTGAAGCTTCGGCTCCGTCTTTTTCGGGATCTCCTTCTTCGGCGGCTCTTTCTTCGCTTCCTTCTTCGGCAGATCGAATTTCGGCCGCGGCACAGGGAGAGGCTCGCTGGCGGAGGCATCCGGCGGCATCGGCATGGCAGTCGGCGTTTTGGGGGCCGGCTTGGCCGCTTCAGGCTTCGGCGGCGGAGGGGTGGCCGGCGTCAGTTCCGCCGTCTCCACTGGCTTTGGCGGCGGCTTGTCAGCCTGGCCCGGATCCGGCCGGTGCTGCGCGCGCAATGGCGGCGTCGGCACATCGTGCTTGGCCTCGGCCAGCGGCGGCTTCGGCTTCATCTCCTGCGTGTCCGCGACCTTGTCGGCCCGCTGCTTCGGCCGCACTTTCTCTGCGGTCTTGACGCCCCGCATGATCTGATTGACGTCGGACGCACTGACAATGCTGACCGGAATCGTCTCCTGCATATCCTGGAATTTCGGCGAATGCGACAAAGACAGCAAACTCACCACGAGCAAAGCCACATGGGCTGCGCCCGAAACCACAAAGCCGGGTTTTTCCGAAAGCGACATTGCTGCTTCTCGGCTGATCACGGCGCGTCGGCTCAGTTTTTCGCCGGCTCTGTGACGAGAGCGACCTTCTTGTAGCCGGCGGCTGTAATGATCGACATGACCTGGGCAATCTTGCCGTAATTCACCTCGTTCGAGCCGCGCACATAAATGCGCTGGTCGAGTCCGTCCTGCGCCACTTCCTTCAGCTTGGAGGCGAGTTCATCGAGCGACACCGGCTTATCCATGACGAAAACCCCGCCCTTTTCATCGACCGCAACCGACAAGGGCTTCTGCTCGATGTTGAGCGCTGCTGCCTTCGTATGCGGCAGATCGATCGGCACGCCGGTTGCGAGCAGCGGCGCCGCGACCATGAAAATGATCAGGAGAACGAGCATGACGTCGATGAAGGGCGTCATGTTGATATCGGCCATGGCTGAATAGCGCGGCACGCCGCGGCGGCCACCGCGCCTGCCGCCCTTTCGCGCCTGCCCGACGCTCATCCCCATCGGTTCAAATCTCCCCCGTTGTGGAGCAAAGCCGGCAATTCCACCTTCGCAGGCATCGGTCCAAATCGCTTTGCCATGAGTCTTTGCACTGTCAGCCTACGCGGCACGGTCACGGACGGCATGCTGATCGATCTGCCGTGACAGGATCGAGGAAAACTCATCCGCAAATCCTTCGAGGCGTGCCTGCTTCTTGGCGACGTCGCCTTGCAGCTTGTTGAAGGCAATCAGCGCCGGAACGGCCGCGAAGAGGCCGATGGCGGTCGCCAGCAACGCTTCGGCGATGCCTGGCGCGACGACCGCGAGCGACGTGTTCTTCGAGGCGGCGATCGAACTGAACGAGTGCATGATGCCCCAAACCGTGCCGAAAAGGCCTACGAACGGCGCCGCCGATGCGACAGTTGCGAGCACGATAAGGTTCGATTCGAGTTTTTCGACTTCGCGAGCAATCGAGACATCCAGCACCTTCTCGATGCGCGCCTGAAGGCCCATGAAGGAACTGCTCGCCGTCTGCACCGAACGTTTCCATTCATGCATCGCCGCGACGAAGAGGGTCGCCATGCCGCTTGTCGGCCTGGCCGACAAAGTGGTGTAGAGTTCTTCGAGCGATGTGCCGGACCAGAAAATCTGCTCGAAGCGATCCATCGCGATCTGAAACTTGCGGTAGAGGATCGCTTTGTTGATGATGATGGCCCAGCACCAGACCGAGGCACTGAGCAGACCCAGCATGACGAATTTCACCGCGAGTTGGGCGGTCCAGAACATGCTCAACAAAGACATATCCGCAACGGGTGCGGCTGGGCTCATTTGTTTCGTCCTTGCAAATCAGGCGGATAATCGCCGCCCTACACCCACAGCGACCAAAATTTGCCTTCCGGGGTGATTTCGGGTCCGGCGCACCACCGGGCCTGGAATCACCCTCGGTCACGCGACGCCGTCTCTGTCCGGCGATACTCGGAGAGCCGGCTATCCCAGGTTAATGCGGATTTCCGGCAGGCTGTCAGGAACACCTGTTCTGTAATTCCGTCATTTCTTGGGCTTACGACGCATCCATTGGTAGAAATATCCACCACTCGAGTTAAGCGGCTGTTCAGGTTAACAGAAAGTTAGCCAGGGCTTTCTGGAGCGTTTTTTTTATCGGCCTGACGCGGCGTGCGACGTTTCGGACGCCGGGACCAAGCGCCCTTATCGCATTTCCGGGTGATGCGGCTTGCAATCAATGTCGAAAAAATGCTTCAAAAACAATAAAATAGATGCGCCGGCCTGTATTTAATCCAACAACTCGATTCATTCGCATGCCGTGCGCCGTTCTTGCGCCGATGCCCGCGTATTCTCAATCGCAGGAAAGTTTGGCGAGGATCGCGTCGGTAAGCCGGCGGGCGCGGCCCCCGGAGACCGCAGCAATCCTGACATGAGCGGCAATCAGCGGCTCATCGCCGCGCAAGATGCGTTGCGCCATCTCGATGGAGGCTCCGCCCACCTTGTCGACGCGCGTCTCGACGCTGAGCACATCGTCCATGCGCGCGGGCTTCAGAAATTCTATCGCCATCTTTCGAACTGCAAAGGCCAGGCCCGTGCCGGTTGCGCAATCGAACAATTCTGTCTGGCGAATGCCGCAAGCGCGCAGAAATTCAGTCCGGCCGCGTTCGAGAAAGCGCAGATAGGACGCATGATAAACAACGCCGGTAAAATCCGTATCCTCGTAATAGACGCGGACCGTAAGAAGATGTTGTGCAAGCATCGTAACGCATTCGCCGACAGTGGAAAGGTCGTTTCAGACGACATTGCGAGGAGCATCGCAAGCAAATTTATGCAGGCCGTGTCAACTTGCTTGCGTAGCGGCGAAACAATCCAGAAGGCTTGAAGAAAATTCGATTGCTTCGCTTTCTGCTCGCAATAATGGAAGTGCTAGAGCCATTCCGGTTCTGACGGAATCAGAACCACGGCTCTATTAATTGTCTTGACGCGTTTTCTTCACGCGAACCAGAAGTTACACCGCTTGAAAACGCTATAAGAGAAAGATATTGCGCCAAGCGCGTCATGGCCGTGCGGCGGCAATCGAAGCGATCCTGTTTTCTCGCAACAACTCTCCTGGATGCGCGGAGCAAGTCCACGCATGACGGCGCAACCGCTCCAATCAGCGCGTGATCGGCACATCATTCTCATCGAGCAGCGGGACGCCGTAGCTTCTCAGTATGGCGTTGATCTGCGTCGCATTGGCGGCGATCAGCTTGTTCAGCGTCCGTTTCCAGTTTTGATCCATATGACGGACGCCCATGCAGATGCGATACGAAAGCCGCGGCTCGCCCTTGTCCTTGGTCAGAGGCTGCACATTCAGCGGAACCGTCGATTGTTTTGCGAGATAGCCGCCAAGCGGTCCCCACAGGACGGCCGCATCGATCTTCCCGTCGCGAAGATCATTGAGCATGTCTTTGGCAGGCTCGGAGAAACGCGTGTCGATGAACAGCGGATAGGATTTCGCCTTGTCCATGAGATTGTTGGCGACGAGGTAGTTCCCAGGCGCTGAATCAGCGATCAGTCCGATGCGTTTGCCCTTCAGTTTCGGATCGGCAAACGACTGCACCGTGGCGAGATCCGAATCCTTCTTCGTAATCATCACATAGCTGGTGCGATAATAGGGATTGGTCGTCTGGACGATATCGACGCCTTGCGCGATGCCCATGACGATGTCGCAGCGAAACGCATTGAGCGTGTTGCGGATGAAACCCTGGCTGTCTGGATAATAGGTATAGGCCAGCTTCTTGCCGAGCTTCTGCGCAAGCAGAGCGGCGATCTTGTTTTCGAACCCGGCGCCATTCTTGTCGGAAAACGGAAGATGATGCGGATCCGCGCAAACGCGCAGGACCTTGGGATCGACGAGTTCGATCGCGCCATTCTCGTCACCGCCTGTCTGTGCTTTGGCGATGTAGCCCTGCCAGAGCGCGAGAGCGCCAAAGAGCGCCGCCGACAGCAGACCCATTTTCAACAGGTGCCGGCGCATCATTCCGATCTTGTGCATAGCGTTTCCGATCAGCTCTTCTGGAGCCGTTCGGTGCTGATGGAGTCAGAACCGCGGCTCTGGTTATTTGTCTCAACGCGTTTTCTTCACGCGAACCGGAAGCCACTTCGCGCGAAAACGCTCTCATCGAAGCAAACGTCTTGCGTTTGGCTCTCCGCGGCTTCCTTGCTTCCTGCGGCGCAGCGCTTCAGCCTCAGCGCCCGAAGATGAGTAAGGACGGGAAATAGCACATCATATTCGTCTTGTCGCACAAGAGAATAACATCATTGCGCGCATGGAGTTGCGTTTTCGGACTTGAAACCGAAGCCTTGCCGGTTGACGCGTTTTTTACGCAAGTCGCAAGCCGGATCGCTTGAAAACGCTCCGGTCGCGAAACGCTGTCGCGCTTGAAAGTTCGGCTCGGGCAAAAAAATACCCGGCGTACCTTTGTGAGGTACGCCGGGCGTTTTCATTCAGGCTACGTCAGCCAACACATCAGGTGTTCGGCAGAGCGAAGACCGTCAGCGTGCCGCCGAGCGCCGTGTAGTTCGACAGGGCAGCGTAACCGCCGACCGCGCCGAGACCATCGGTCGGCTTCGTCAGACCAGCCGCAAGGCCAATGCCGGCCCAGCCGCCGACGCCGGAGAGAACGGCAATGTATTCCTTGCCATTATGCTCGTAAGGCGTGACGTTGCCGATGATGCCCGACGGGGTCTTGTATTTCCACAGCAGCTTGCCCGTCTTGGCGTCGACAGCCTTCAGGTAGCCTTCAAGCGTGCCGTAGAAGACAACGCCCGACGCCGTGGTGAGGGCGCCCGACCACACGGAGAACTGCTCCGGATCCGACCACACGATCTTGCCCTTCGTGCCGTCCCAGGCAATGAAGTTGCCCATGTTGCTGTCGCCCTTCGGCGGATACATGGACAGCGTCGCACCGACATAGGGCTGACCAGCCGTGTAGCTCACACGGAAGGGCTCATAGTCCATGCAGACATGGTTGGTGGGCACATAGAACATATGCGTGACCGGCGAGTACGACGCAGGCTGCTCATCCTTCGAGCCAAGCGCCGCGGGGCAGATGCCGGTGTAGTTGACGTCGGTGCCTTTCGAGCCCGGCGCGTATTTGGCGACCACTTCCGGACGGCCATAGTTCTTGGACGACTTGTCCATGTCGATCTTGGTCGACCAGTTGACCTTCGGATCGTACTTCTGGGCAACGAGCAATTCACCGGTCGCGCGATCGAGCGTATAGCCGTAGCCGTTACGATCGAAATGCGTGAGAAGGTGACGCATCTTGCCGTCGATCTTCTGATCCGTGAGGATCATCTCGTTGACGCCGTCATAGTCCCACTGATCGTGGGGCGTCATCTGATAGACCCACTTGGCTTCGCCGGTGTCGGCGTTGCGCGCCCAAATGGTCATCGACCACTTGTTGTCGCCCGGACGCTGGACCGGGTTCCAGGTCGAGGGGTTGCCCGAACCGTAGTAAACGAGGTTCAGCTTCGGATCGTAGGAGATCCAGCCCCAGGTGTCGCCGCCACCGATCTTCCACTGATCGCCCTTCCAGGTCTTCAGCGAGGAGTTTTCGCCAACCGGCTTGCCGAGATCCGTGGTCTTGGTCGGGCTGATCAACGTGTCCTTATCCGGACCCATCGAATAACCGCGCCAGATCTCCTTGCCGTCCTTGAGGCTGTAGGCGGTCACATGGCCGCGAACGCCGAACTCACCACCCGAGACGCCGACAAGAACCATGTCCTTGACAACGAGCGGAGCGGAGGTGCCGGTGGCGCCCTTCTTGGGATCGTCATCCTTGACCGACCACACGACCTTGCCGGTCTTGGCGTCGAGCGCGACGAGCGTCGTATCGGCCTGATGCAGGATGATCTTGCCATCACCGTAGGCGACGCCGCGGTTGACCGTGTCGCAGCACATCACCGGAATAACGGACGGATCCTGCTTGGGCTCATACTTCCAGAGGATCTTGCCATCGTGATTCAGGTCGAGGGCATAAACGATGTTGGGGAACGGCGTCGAGAAATACATCACGTCGCCAATGATGAGCGGACCACCTTCGTGACCGCGCAGAACGCCGGTCGAGAACGACCACGCCGGCGTCAGGTGCTTCACGTTCTCAGGCGTGATCTACTTGAGCTGGGTGAAGCGTTGAGACGCATAATTGCCCGCCGGTATAACCCAGTCAGCAGGGTTCTTCGACATTTTCTCGAGCTGCTCGTTGGCATTGGCGACGCCGCTGACCAACATGGCACCCACACCTACACAAGACAAAAGTAGCAGTTTACGCATTAGATTTCCTCCCGACGCTTTCGTCGTGGACGTGCCGGGCGTTCCAGAAGAATGACGCTTCGACATCGACCATTGATAGTGGGAAACCGTTCCGGCAGCGTGTCACGATAGAAGCGAGGCTTTGGGTCATGTTTCTGATCGGCTTCGTTATCACTCTGCCGATCATATGCACCCGCCACCCTAGACCTTCGATGAAGCACCAGCGTTCCCGTCCGCTGGGTTCTTGAAGCCGGAAACGGGGGCAGTCTATGATGACGTTTTCCACTATGCAATAGGAACATTGCCATCAAAACAAAGATCGCATCGACACTTGGAAAGACTCATCTCAATGCGATTGCAATGCGCGCTGTCATTCAATCATCAGCATTAAAATCGGAGTCGCACACGCTGTCACAAGGGCGTCAAACATCTGAACGCGACAATGCTGCGTCGCAAAATTTTCGGTGATTAAATTCCATAATTCCTGTCACTCTTCCGAGACGAAAGAAGACACCCGGCACGCTCTGGCGGCGCAATATGGCCAGGGTTTTTCAGAGCGGTTTGATGATTGCGCGCAATGGCATCGCGTGCATGCAAAACAATGACGGCAAACGCGCGACGCGCATTCTTTCCTGCGGCGAACATCGTGGCCTCTGGTCGACCACGAAGGTTTTGCATGACGCGCGCAGCACGCTTCCGGCGCACGCGCACGTTGACGAAACGGACGGTACGCTTTGCGCCGTTTGCTGCTGGATTTCGCGCAACGCGGCTTCAGCGATCAGCGCCGTCTTTTTCGAAAGATGGTTTATTCAGAAGCAGCGGACTTCCGCCTCGGCCTGAGCGTTGCGCAGATTCTTGAGTTGCTGTTTGGCCAGGGGCGTCGCCTTGAACATGCGGCCAATGACGCCGGTAGACAGATCCACGCTGGCGACGGTTTCACCCGAGACATACTTATCGTAAGGCAGAAGCGTTGCGATAACGTCGATCGAGCAGGAGCAGCGTTGCAGACTGTCTCTTGTGTCGCCATTCACCTTCATGCAGGCGAAGACGTAATCTGCGCGTACGCTTGTCGGATAGTCGTTGTTGCAGGCGGGCGCCGCAAACGCATCGGGAACCGAAGCGAAGGCGAAGCAGGCCGCTGCTAAGGCTCCGATCATTTTCTTCCGCGTCGTCATGACATCTCCTCCGATGACTATAGACCCTGGATCGCGCCGCACTCTGACGCGAAGTGAAAACCACTCCGCTCAAAAACGCCAGCGCCGTTCCGGTTCTGACGGAATCAGAGCCGCGGCGCCATTTATTTATTGACGCGTTTTTTCACGCGAGGACAGCGCGTCATACAAAATAAAGTGAGCCGCTGCACCCGGGCAGCCTCAGAAGAAATCGCAATCGCCCGCGGAATGATCCTGCGACACGGCCACTTCGCCCGCAACGCCGAGCCGCGACGCCAGGGCTGACAGGGTGATGACCTGCGAGGCTGTAGACGGGTCAAGCGTCCATTGCCGCGGCAGGATCAGGGAAAGAGCCGCCAGAAATTCAGCAAGATTGCCGACCTTCTGGTAGATGTGGTCGATATCCTGCAACTCCTGCAAATGCACAGGATTGCGTAGCGCCGCTTCGTTCAGGAGCGGGCTGATCAGGACCTGAAGTCCGTGAATGGCGGCGGCGAGGTCAGCCAGCTCATTGCCGATGCGGTCGGCAACCTCGCGCATCCCGATCATCGTGGGGGCGGCGGAGGCGCAACGCGATGCGGGGGTATTCATTTTGGACACTCGCCTGCGGGTAATAAGAAGATCACGCTTTAGAAAAACTCGACTTCGCCGCCATCGCTTTGCCTGGGCGCGGGCGGTGGAGGCGGCGGCAGGAAGGTCTTGTCGGCGGACATGATCGCCTGACGCACCCGCCCGGAGACCGGCCAGAACTGCAACCGGCGGCCACAATCGCCGCGCAGGCTGCCGCCGACGACGGCGATCTCCTCGTTTTGCAGGAACCGCTCCGCGAAGGCCGCATTGCGGGCGCCGATGTCGGAAAGGCCTTCGATCGTCCGCGCCCCGCCAAAGAGCTTGGCTTCGAGCCGGTCCCTGCGGGCGCCGCGCTGCAAGAGGCCGTTCACCAGCAGTTCCATCAGGTGAACGCCGTAGCGCTCGGCCTCGGAGTTCCTGGAGCGGGCTTCGGAGCCGGGCAACAGAAAGTGATTCATGCCGCCGACGCGCGCAACGGGATCACGGATGCAGGCCGCGACGCAGGATCCGAGCAAGGTGGTGACGAACACATCAGGATCGTCGGTCACGAAAAATTCACCCTGGACGATGTTTATCTTGCCGGCTCTTGCCTCGTGCGAAGCTGGCTCGCGAGCCGATTTCAACAGCTGATGCTTCACTTCAATCGTCCCAGAACGGCCTCTATGGCGCTTTTCAGCGCCGGCATGGTGAAAGGCTTCACGAGATAGTTATTCACTCCGCATTTCGCTGCCTTTTCGATGAGTTCGCGATCGCCGCGCCCCGTCAGCATGATGAAAGCAGAGTTCTTCGTCGGCGGATTGGCGCGCACGGCTCGCAGAAACCCGAGGCCATCGAGGTTCGGCATGTTCAAATCCGAAATGATGAGATGCACCGGCTTCTGCATCAGCGACTTGAGCCCCTGCTCCCCGTCGGACGCCATCCCGATATCCTGGATCCCGAGCTGCTGTAGCCCATCGCGAATGAGCGCCCGGCTCGTCAACTGATCGTCGACGATCAGCGCTCTTATTGCAGACGCGGTTGGCATGAGCGACCTCCTTCTTGTTTATTGGTTCGGTTGAGAATCTCGTCCCCAATCCTGTCGAGTGGCAGTTGCTTTTCGACTCCGCCCCGCTCAAACGCGACTTTTGGCATTCCGTAGACGAGGCTCGTCGCCTCGTCCTGGCCGATGGTGTCGGCGCCGGCCTCGCGCATGGCGCGTAGTCCATCGGCGCCATCGCGGCCCATGCCTGTGAGAATAACGCCGACAGCGTGGGAACCCGCCGCTGCGGCAACCGAACGAAACAGAACATCGACCGAAGGTCTGTGGCCGTTGACCGGATCCGCAGGCGAAAGCGAACAGACCAGTTCGGACTTCTTGTCGATGATCTCGAGATGCGTCGTGCTGCCGGGCGCGAGATAGATCTGCCCCGGCGCCAGGGCTGCGCCATGCGCGGCTTCCGAGACCCGCGGCTCGCAGACCCGATCGAGCCGGCCAGCGAATGTCTTGGTGAAAGCCGCCGGCATATGCTGCGTGATCACCGTTGGCGGGCAGTTCTTCGGAAAGCGGGAGAGCACCGTTAGCAGGGCTTCCACGCCGCCGGTGGATGCGCCAATGGCGACGATCCGGCCATCGCCAGCGTAGCTGTGGGTTTTTCTGTGCGGTTCTTCCGGCGCACGTCCCTTGGCCGCGAGAAGAGAAGGACGGGCGCGCGCCGCCGTTTTCACCTTCAGAGGAAGTTCGGCGAACAATTCCTTGTCCGTCGCCACGGGCTTGGCGATGCAATCGAATGCGCCGATCTCCAGCGCCCTGATCGTCACCTCCGCGCCGCGGCTCGTCAGATTCGAAACCATGATGACCGGCGTCGGCCGAAGCTGCATGATTTTCTCGAGAAACTCGAGGCCGTTCATGTTCGGCATCTCGACATCGAGAGTCACGACGTCGGGATCGAGCACTTTCATTGCCGAGCGGGCCTCGAAGGGATCCGCCGCCTGGCCAACCACCTCGATTTCGGGATCGCGCTGCAAAACCATGCAGATCAGATCGCGCATGGTTCGCGAGTCATCGACAACCAGAACACGGATTTTCTTCATTAGTTCGCGGTCTCTTCCTTCAGGCGGTAGGTCGTGATGGCTTCACTGTCGAACAGACGGGCCGCCGGGCCGGAGAGGCGTTCCGAATGCCCGATATAGAGGCGGCCGCCGGGAGCAAGTTGCGGCACGAACCGGCTCCAGAGTTTCGACTGGGTGTCGTCTTCGAAATAGATCACCACGTTGCGGCAGAAGATGGCGTCGAACTTGCCGCGCATCGGCCAGTTCCCGATGAGATTGAGCTCGCGGAACGTTATGAGCGAGCGCAGGGCCTCGCCAGCCTCCCACATTTTGCCGTCATCGCCGCGGCTCGACGTGAAGTAGCGCAGGCGCAGGTCGGCGGGGATCGGCTGCAAGGCGCCATCCGGGTAAATGCCCGTCCTGCCCTCAGCCACCATGTTGGGATCGATGTCGGTCGCCAGAATCTTGATGTCGTAGGAGAGAGCCGATGGCAGCACCGAAAGAATCGTCAGAGCAATGGAATAAGGCTCGGCGCCGTTGGAGCAGGCCGCCGACCAGAACCTGACGCGCCCGCCGTGCTTGGCGATTTCCGCCAGACGCGGCATCAGCACCTTGCGCAAATGCTCGAAATGATGCGGCTCGCGGAAAAATCGCGTGACGTTGGTGGTCAGCGCCGCCAGCATCTGCTGACGCTCATCCGCGCCGCCGCGCTCGGACACCAGCACGCAATAGTCGCGAAAACTTTTCAAGCCCAGAGCGCGCAACCGCTTGGCCAGACGCGAATAAACGAGCGTCGCCTTCGATTCGGGAAGGTGAATGCCTGCATCGGCATGCAGCATCGCTGCGATATGCCGGAAATCGGCAGACGTCATCACGAACTCTCCCGACCCTATGCCGGGAAAATCATTCGCCTCCTTTTCGACGCCCCGAACCAGGTTCATGCCGCTTCGCTTTCGAGAGCCGGAAGAACATTGTCCAGAGTAATGAGGCTGATCATGCGGCCGTCGATGGCGAGCACGCCGCGCACGAAGCTCTTCGCCATTTCGGAAGCGACATCAGGCGTCGGTTGCACGGCGTCACCGGACACCGTCAGAATATCCGAGACTGCATCGACCAGGAGGCCGATCGCCTGCTGCCCCACCTGCACGACCATGATGACATGCCGCGCCGATGTCTCCGATGTTCCGAAGCCGAGGCGTGCGGCAAGATCGATAATCGGCAGCACCGCGCCGCGCAGGTTGATCACGCCGCGGACATAGCTCGGCGATTGCGGAAGCGGCGTCGCCGGAGTAAAGCCACGGATCTCGCGAACCGCCATGATATCGACGCAGAATTCCTGCGCGCCGATACGAAAAGCCATCAATTCACGTCCGCTCATTGCGTCGGTCCTGAACTCATTCATTGCCGTTACCCCACCGCTGCCATGGCGTCATCGAAGAAAGCCGGCTCGACCCGCGAGGTCGCCACCACAGCGTCGACATCGAGAATGAGCGCGACCCGTCCGTCGCCCAGAATAGTTGCCGCCGCGATCCCCGGCACATGCTGGTAGTTCGCTTCGAGACTCTTGATGACAACCTGCCGCTGGCCCTGGATCGCATCGACCAGCAGGGCGCTACGGCCGCCGCCCTCGGTTTCGACCAGAAGCGCCACGCTGGCCATTGGATCAGCGGCGCTTGCGCGGTAGGAAAGTTCGCGGCCGACATCGATCAGCGGCGTGAATTTGTTGCGGATCGAAATCACCCGGGCATTGTCGCCGAGCCCATGAACTTCGGAGTCCTTGGGTTGCAAGGTTTCGACAATGGCGGTGAGCGGCACGACAAGCGTCTGTCCGGCGACGGTCACGACCATCCCGTCCAGAACAGCCAGCGTCAAAGGCAGGCTCATCGTGAAGGTGGAACCATGACCAGGCCGCGACGCGATGGAGATGCGGCCGCCCAGAGCCTGAATCGAGCGCTTGACGACATCCATGCCGACTCCGCGTCCCGAAATATCCGATATTTCCGACGCCGTCGAAAACCCCGGCAGGAAGATCAGATTGTCGATCTCGTCATCCGACAGTTGCGCATCGGCGGCGATCAGGCCCTTCTCCACGGCGATCGACTTGACGCGCGGCCGGTTGATTCCGGCGCCATCATCCGACACCTCGATGACGATGCGGCCGGAGCGATGCAAGGCCGAGAGACGAACCAGACCTTCTTCCGGCTTGCCGGCGGCGATCCGCTTTTCCGGCGATTCGAGGCCGTGGTCGATGGCGTTACGGATCATATGCGTCAGCGGATCGGCCAGACGCTCAATCACCGTCTTGTCAACCTCGGTCGCCTCGCCATCGGTCACAAGACGCACCGACTTGCCGGTAATAGCCGCAATTTCGCGAACCAGCCGGGGCATGCGCTGAAACACTGATTTCACCGGCTGCGCGCGGATGGCCATGACGCTGTCCTGGATCTCGCGGGTGAGTTGCTCCAGCTCGTCGAGGCCCACGGCGACGGCCGAGGCGCGTGCGAGACCCGCTTCGAGGACTCGCTGCGATAGCATCGCCTGATTGATGACGAGCTCGCCGACGAGGTTGATCAGCCGATCGACCCTGTCCAGATCGACGCGGATGGTCGGCGACGCCGCTTTCAACTCGCCTTCCGCGGCTTTCGCGGCCTGCTTGACCGGCAAAGGCACGACCTGCGCGGCGGGCGGTTCCTCGGTCGCGCCTGTCATGGCGGATTCAGTCACGCCTGCCGACACCGGCTCGCCGTCATTCTGGTCCGCGCCACGAACGAGCGCCAGGAGCGCCGCCACCTCCGCGTCTGCATCTGCCCCACTGGCAGCGCCTTCCGCACCCTCTTGCGTGATTTCGAGGTCGCAATCCCAGGCGACAAATTCGAACACCTCGCGGACCGCAGTCTCGTCCTTGTCGGTCGTGAGCTCCATGTCCCAGCAGAGATAGGCGCCTTCAGGATCGATCTCGGTCAGGTGCGGCAGGTCGGAGGCGTCGCACGCCACTTTCAGCTCGCCGAGTTCTCTCAGGTCGCGCAAAACCAGCGCCGCTTCGTTGGCCTTCGCATAGAGGCTCGGCCGCGGCTTGAATTTGATGTGGAAGACGTGCCGCGGGTCGGACGTCAGTTCGAAATCGTCGAGATCATCGAGGCCGTCCAACTGAACCAGAACCGGCTGAAAATTGAGATCGGAAAGATCGTCTTCTTCCTCGACTCCGCCGTTCGGATCGAGGGCGCGCAACTCATCGGCAAGAGCGGCGCAGCGTGCCTCGTCGACCGCCGTTCCCTCGCGCGCGGCGCGCACGAGATCGGACAGGATATCGGCCGCGCGCAGCATCACTTTCAACGTTTCGGGCGTCGCGGCGAGCCGTCCGGCGCGGACATGATCGAGCGTCGTCTCGAAAACATGCGCGAACCGCACGAGATCGTCGAGGCTGAAAGCGCCCGCGCCACCTTTGATCGAATGGACAGCACGAAAGACGGCATTGACTGTCTCGGGGTCTGAATCTCCTGCCTCGATTGCGAGCAGTCCCGATTCCAGTTCCGCGAGCTGCTCCTCACATTCCTGAAAGAAGGTCTCCCTGATGGCGGCCATAGGATCCAAGGCTTGTCTCCTTGCAAGAGGTCAGGCCGCGACGCGGCGGATTGCGGCAACGAGTTTTGCCGGATCGAAGGGCTTGACGATCCAGCCGGTGGCGCCGGCGCGGCGGGCGCGATCTTTTTTGTCGGTGTCGCTCTCGGTCGTCAGCACAAGGATCGGCACGGCTCTGTGTTTCGAGTCCCGGCGCACGCCTTCGATGAAACCAAAGCCGTCGAGCCGCGGCATGTTGATGTCGGTCACGATGACATCCGGCATTTCCTGCTGGAGGACTTCGAGGCCGTGCATGCCGTCCTGCGCCTGCAACACTCTGTAACCAGCGTCCGAAAGTGCGAGGAGAAGCATGTCGCGCATGGTGCGCGAGTCATCGACGGTCAGTATCGTTTTGCTCATTGCGAGATTTCCCTATCCGCAAAAGTGCCGGGACACAGGCCCTGCGTTTGAGATCAGCGGTGAGGTTCAAGGATGGATTTGCGGGTTCCTGTTGATCGCCGCCAGAAGTTCATTCTCTGGCGGCAAGTCTTGTCGGGTCAGGTCCTGGCGGCCTGATTTATGGGTCTCAAAATTCCTCCCACTCGTCCTGCTGCTGCCGGACTTGCGGCTTCGCCGAGCCACGCTGCGCGACCGTCTTGAGTGCCGGACGCGGGGTGGATTTGCCGCCTCCGCGCATCGCCACCACCTGGTCGCCTTGCGACGCTCCATGCTCGCCCACCCGGAAGCGTCCCACGAGCTTCGTCAGCTCTTCGCTCTCCAGCGACAGCGTGTGGCTTGCGGCTGTGGACTCCTCGACCATCGCGGCGTTCTGCTGGGTCACCTGATCCATCTGCGTGACGGCGGTGTTGACCTCTTGCAGCCCCGTCGCCTGATCCTGCGCCGAGGTCGCGATTTCCGAGACGATCGTGTCGATCTCGGCGACCTGGGTGAAGATCCGCTCCAGAGCCTTTCCAGTTTCGGCAACGAGATCGACGCCCTCTTCCACCTGCGCGGTCGAAGCGGAAATCAGCCCCTTGATCTCCTTGGCGGCCTCGGCCGAGCGCTGCGCAAGAGCCCGAACCTCGGACGCCACAACTGCGAACCCGCGGCCCGCGTCGCCGGCCCGCGCCGCTTCCACGCCGGCGTTCAGGGCGAGGAGATTCGTCTGGAAGGCGATTTCGTCGATAACGCCGATGATCTGACCGATCTGCTGCGAGGATTTTTCGATCCCGCTCATCGCGGTAATCGCGCGGCGCACCACGCCGCTGCCCTTTTCCGCGTCGGATTTCGCGACGGAGACGACTTCGCGAGCATGGGTCGCGCCGTTCGCGGTCTTGCGCACAGTCGACGTAATCTCGCCGAGCGCCGCGGCGGTTTCCTCAAGGCTCGCCGCCTGCTGCTCCGTGCGGCGCGAAAGATCGTCGGCGGCGACAGCGATTTCGGTCGAGCCGGAGCGGATCGCATGCGTATTGGCGGCGACGCTCATCATCACCTGTTGCAGCTTGTCGGCCGAGACGTTGAAGTTGGCGCGGATCTTCTCGTATTCCTCCGAAAAGGCCTCGCTCATCCGGCAGGTGAGATCACCTTCCGAAAGACGCTCCAGCGCGCCCGTGATCGCTCCGACAAAGCGATTATGCGCATCGATGTACTTCTGCGTTTCGATTTCCTGGCGGACACGCTCTTCCTCCGCCTGGCGGCGGCGTTCGGCGGCTTCGGCTTCGAGACGATCCTTTTCGATCGCATTGGTCTTGAAGGTCTGCACCATATCGACCATTTCGCTGATCTCGTCGCCCTCGCCCATGCGGGGAATGTCGACGCGCGTATTGCCGTCGGCCAAAGCCTTCATGCAGTTGTTGAGGATGCGGATCGGAAATGCAATTCGCCGCGACAGTTGATAGCCGGCAATCACCGCAACCATCAGGGCCAACAGCGTGCCGATGATCTGCGAGAGCTGCATGAACCACATCGTATTGGCTTCGCTGTCATGCGCGGCATCGGCCCAGGCATGGAACTTCGCCCTTGCGTCGGCAGCCACGGCGCGGAAAGCCTTCATCATCTCCGAGCTGTGCGCTGAACGGGCGATGGCGATCGCGTCCGGCAGCGTCTTCGGATCATGGCCGAGAGCGATTTCCTTATCGCCGATCTCATGGCGCCAGTTGATGTTGGCGGTCTCAAGCTTGTCGAGTTCGGCGAGCATTGCGGGATTGCCCGCGGCATGCGCCCGCGCTTCTCCCAGGTGCCTGGCGAATTCCTGCACGTCCTTGTGGTAAAGCATGGCGTGGCGCGCGACGCCGTTGGTGAGGAGATAGCCACGCACGACATGCGATTCGTCGAACTGAGTCGCTATGGCGCGTTCGAAATCAGCAATGACCTGATTGGCCTGCCCGTAGGCCTTCGCAGCCGTCTCTGCCCTGCGGACGGCGCCGAAGACAAAGATGCTGGTCGTTGCCACGATGAACAGCACGCAACCGAAGGCGACGGCGATTTTTTTTGAGATCGTCAAATTTGTCGAGAGCATGCTCCCCCCCTCTTTAATTCCGGCCGCCCCCGCCTCAAGCCGTGCGACTTTGCATCGCCGTGCCGCACTCCCGCCACTGCACCTTGCTGGTGCTCGCCTGCGGGAGGCCGTCCGCTGTTGAGCGCGGTTCGACAGCCCATATTCCGATTTGGCCCAGCCCCAAGTTCTAGGTGAAAAGAGTGAATAAATTTGCAGCGAATAGAATGAACGAAACGTCAACTAGAACCATTTGGGTTCTGATGGGATCAGAACCCAGGCTCTATTTTTTTGTTGACGCGTTTCCTTTACGCGAACCGGGAGCCACTTCGCTGGGAAACGCTATATGGCGTGACGCAGCGTTTTGCTGGTCCTGACGAAGCGAAACTTCGATCAGGCAGCAAAAGCGCTCAGTTCTTTGATGGGCTGGATTCTGGTTCTCTCAGAATCGAAACGGGCTCTAGAAATCCGTGCGGCTGCGCATCGCGGCGGCCAGCGTGCCTTCGTCCAGATAATCGAGTTCGCCGCCAACCGGTACGCCATGCGCCAGACGGGTGATCCGCACAGGCAGATGATTCAAAAGCTCGGTGATGTAATGCGCCGTCGTCTGGCCATCGACGGTGGCGTTGACCGCGAGAATCACCTCCTCGATCTGCCCCGACGCCACGCGCTCCGGCAAATTCACAAGATTGAGATCCTTTGGGCCGATGCCGTCGAGCGGCGACAGCGTTCCGCCGAGCACATGGTAGCGCGCGGAAACCGCCTTGGCGCGCTCCAGCGCCCAGAGATCCGCAACTGTCTCGACGACGACAAGCAGCTTTGGATTGCGTCTCTCATCGCGGCAGAGCGTGCAGGGATCGCAACTGTCGATATTGCCGCAAGCCGAGCAGACGACGATCTTCTCGCGCGCAACCTGCATGGCATCCGCCAACGGCCCAAGCAGTTCCTCACGCTTGCGCAGCAGATGCAGCGCGGCACGGCGGGCCGAACGCGGGCCAAGGCCAGGCAGGCGCGCCAGCAATTGAATGAGCCGTTCGATCTCGGGGCCGGCTATGCGCTCCGCCATCGCTGCTATGCCTGTAACCGAAACGGCCTAGAACAACTTCATGCCGGGCGGCAGCGGCAGGCCAGCCGTCACCTCCTGCATCTTTTCTTCCATGAGGCGCTCGGCCTTTTTGCGCGCATCCTCATGCGCGGCAAGAATCAGATCCTCAAGGATTTCCTTCTCGCCCGGCACCAGCAGGCTGTCGTCGATGACGAGGCCCTTCATGTGCCCCTTGGCCGTGAGCGTGATTCGGACGACGCCGCCGCCGGACTGACCCTCGACCTCAACGCGTTCAAGCTCGGCCTGCATTTCCTGCATCTTGGTCTGCATGGCTTGCGCCTGCTTCATCAGGCCCATCACATCGCGCATGGCGCTTCCTTTCTCAATTTTCGATTTTACCGCTGTCAGAGATCGTCTTCACCGGAGATCTGATCGGCGTAAGAGACCTCATCATCGCCCGCACCCGTCGTTCCTGCATCGGATGCGGCAGCGTCTTCGCCGCTGCGCACCGCGACGATCTCCGCTCCGGGGAACTGTTCGAGCACCTTACTGACGAGCGGCAGCGCCCGCACGCCCTGCATGGCGGCGGCGGCTTCGGCATCCCGCTGTTCCTTGAGGGTCGGCGCGCCGGCCTCATTCGAAACCGCGACCATCCAGCGTGTACCGGTCCACTCTTGCAGGCGACGCGTCAGGGTCTGCGCCAATTGCGGCGAGGCGCGGCTGCTCTGCGAAAACTCGATCGCCCCCTGTTCGAACCTGACGATTCGGACATCCTGTTCGAGAGCGAGCTTCAACTGAATGTCGCGATGCTTCGCGGCAAGCGCAACGACATCCTCAAGCGAGGCAAGGCGCATTTCCGGCGCTTGCGAAGGCACGGGCGACGCGGCTACCGAAATGCCTGAGACATCGCCGCCGACGGCCATGACGGAACGTGACCCGCCACTCGGCGGACGGCCTGGCGGCGGCGCACCCGCGTCCGCGCCGGCCCTGAGATTAGACAGTTGCCGCAAGGCATCGTCCAGCGTCGGCAGATCCGCCGCATGGGCGAGCCGCACCAGCACCATATCCGCCGTAGCGAGCGGGCGCGGCGAATCCTTCATCTCCTGCACGCCTTTCAGCAGCAACTGCCAGGCGCGGGTGAGAACCTGCGTGGAGAGAGCCTTGGCGAATTCGTCACCGCGACGGCGTTCATCCTCGGTCACAATGGGATCATCGCCGGATTGGGGAACGAGCTTGAGCCGCGTGACGAAATGCGTGAACTCGGCAAGCTCGACGAGGATCTGCCCCGGATCGGCCCCTGCCTCGTAGAGCGTTTTCAGATCCGTCAACGCCGCCGCGATGTCGCCGGCCATGAGTTGCGCAAAGAGATCAATGACGCGGGAGCGGTCGGCGAGGCCAAGCATGCGCCTTATGCCAGCGGCCTCGATGCTGCTGCCGGCAACCCCGCCGCCATAGGCGATTGCCTGATCGAGAAGCGAGAGCGCGTCGCGGACGGAGCCTTCCGCGGCGCGGGCTATCAGGGCCAGCGCTTCCGGTTCGATGGCGACGGACTCTTTGGCGCAGATCGAAGCCAGATGCGCAACGAGGACATCGGCATCGATGCGGCGCAGATCGAAACGCTGGCAGCGCGAGCGCACCGTGACCGGCACTTTCTCGATCTCGGTCGTCGCGAAAATGAAGCGCGCATGCTCCGGCGGCTCTTCGAGCGTCTTCAACAGGCCGTTGAAGGCAGACTTCGAGAGCATGTGAACTTCGTCGATGATATAGACCTTGGTGCGCGCCATAACCGGGCGATAGTGAATCGCCTCGATGATCTCGCGCACATCCTCGATGCTGGTATGCGACGCGGCATCCATCTCGATCACATCGACATGCCGGGATTCGATGATCGCCTGACAATGCACGCCGAGTTCGGGCATGGTGATCGTCGGCCGGTTGATCGCGGGCTTGCCGTCATGCGCCGGAACTTCATAATTGAAGGCCCGCGCCAGAATGCGCGCCGTCGTGGTCTTGCCGATGCCGCGGACGCCGGTGAGCATATAGGCCTGATGGATGCGTCCCAGCTCGAAAGCATTCGCGAGGGTCTTCACCATGGCCTCCTGGCCAATGAGATCCTCGAAGCTTGAGGGGCGGTATTTCCGGGCAAGAACGCGATAGGGCGCGGCAGGAGCCGGCTGATCCAAACCGAAACTCGGCGCGGCGGCTGCTGCGTCGCGATCATCGGCCATCGCTTCGGCCTCCTTGTCGGGACGTCAACCTTGGCCGGGACGTCAACCTTGGGCCAGGCGATTGCTTGATGAAAGAAGCTCTACGTTTGGCCGAGGGCCGAAGCTCGCGAGGCATCGGCCGGCTCGCGCCGGGCTGGATCGAAAGTGGGAGGCTGGACAGAGACCCGCCCGGTCTCGTTAGGGCTGCTTCCTTCCGGACCTGACCCGGTTGGCGAGTGGTGCGTCCACCGCCAACCTCCCGAGCCTTATTTGGACTATCGGGGGCGATTGCGCAATAGAGGGGAAATGCGGACCGGAGGTCCGCGGTCCGAGGCAGCGGACCAAACCTGGACCGCGGACCTCTGGTCCGCTCATCCTAAATCTTCTGCCGGTGGTGGGCCGACGAAAATAGCCAATCGGCGGCCTCCGTCACAAGGCCAGCCTTGACCGGATTGGCCTCCACATAGTGCAGCGTCCTGGCGAGATGATCTTCGTCGCGCATGAAGCGATCGAAATAATCGCGCGTCCAAAACGGTCCCGCTCTGCCAAACACCCTGTTGATTTCGTGTCCGGGAACATTTCCCAGGACCGCACGAGATCGCCTATGTGGTGACCTTCATATGGATTGATCACCACATGGACGTGATTTGGCATGATGCACCACGCCAAAAGATCATACCTTATTCGATCAAATGAGAGCAGCGCCTGTTCGACGATCCGAGCCGCTGCTCTATCGAGCAAGGCTGACCCGTGCTCGCCTTGATCCAGCAAGTTGTCGATCGCTGTCCGGCGCAATGCGGGATCAACGGGAAGCGCTTCGGTCACAAACTTCGGAAGGCTGCCATACGTCCTGAAGACGATGTGCTGTATGGTTTCAGGCGAGTCGAAATGCAGAATGTAACCGCGCGAGTGCCAACCCTTCGCCGCACGATGATCGGCCCCCATTCGCTCCCCCGGACTTTTTCTTGCGGACCAGAGGTCCGCGGTCCAATAACAGCGCAAGAGATTCCGGACCGCGGACCTCCGGTCCGCCCATGATGATTGGCCATGGTACGGTCTTCTAGAATTTTTTCTAAAGCGGACCAGAGGTCCGCGGCCCGAGGCCCCATGATGACCGCATTGGTGCTTTTCTCCGGCGGACAGGATTCGACGACCTGCCTCGCATGGGCGCTCGCGCGTTTCGAGCGCGTCGAAACAATCGGCTTCGATTACCGGCAGCGCCACAGGGTCGAACTCGACCAGCGCAGCATAATCCGCAGCGAAATCGTCAAACTCGATCCGCAATGGGCGGCGCGCCTTGGCGACGACCATCTGCTCGATCTCGGCATCCTCGGCGAAATTTCCGCCACTGCCATGACCCGCGACATAGCGATCATCGCCGATGAAAAAGGTCTGCCGAACACCTTCGTGCCCGGCCGTAATCTCATGTTTTTCACGCTGGCCGCTGCGGTCGCCTTTCGGCGCGGACTGCGCCACCTCATCGGCGGCATGTGCGAGACGGATTATTCCGGCTATCCGGATTGCCGCGACGACACTTTGAAGGCGATGCAGGTCGCCCTGAACCTCGGCATGGAGAAGAACTTCGTTGTCGAGACGCCGCTCATGTGGCTCGACAAAGGCGACACATGGCGTCTCGCGGAAACGCTCGGCGGCAAGGCGCTCGTCGAACTCGTCATCGAGGCGACGCATAGCTGCTATCTCGGCGAGCGCAGCCGCAAATGGGACTGGGGCTATGGCTGCGGCGCGTGCCCCGCCTGCCAGTTACGCGCCGGGGGCTGGAAAAAATACCGCGCCGAAAAAGTTTAATGCCCGCCCATGAAAGCCGAGAAATTCGGCAGGCTGAGCGGCATGCCCGCTTCCTGCGTCGGCTTTGGAGCAGCCTGCACTGGCTTCGGCGTTTCCACTTGCGAAGCCTCAATCTTGCCGGTGCGGTTCGGCGGCAGGGGCGCCCCCGTTGCCTGTTCGCTCTTCGCGGGCTGCGCTTTTGACGTTTGCGTGGCCGGCGAGGCCGCTGGCCGGGCCGGAGCGCGCGAAGCGAAGAGATGTCCAAGGCCCGACATGGCGGACGATTCCGCCGTGCGCGGCTGGGCCGCCGGCTGGCTTTGCGGGGCGGTAGGCTCGCTATAGGCAAAGGCATGCGCGGCAGCAGCCTTGCGCTCAGCGGTTTTTGCCGCAGCGTCGGCCTTGCGTTCAGCCGCCTGCAACTGCGCACGCGTCTTCGCCTTGAACTTGCGGCCCTGATCGAGCGGCATGTCGATTGCGCCTGCGGCCAGCGCATCGGGCCGGCTCACATCGGTTTTGAACGACGCGAACTTCGGGTTCTGCCCGCCATCGGCATAGACCGTATGGACGGGGCGCACGCCCCCGGCCACGAGTTGCGCCACCTTCGCATTGTCATCGGCCTGTTTCGCAGCGACCGCGAGCGCAACTCTCTCATCGCGCTTCAGTTGCGGGCAAGGGCCAGTCGGATCGAAGCTGCCGCCGTTGGCCGGCACGGCATTGAAGACATAATGTTTGTTGCAGACACCGACGACGACGGGTTCTTTCGTGACCTTGAAGTTATCGTCGCCGACTTTCAACTCCTTCCAGAACGCGATGTTCGGATCGAGCCTGTATTTGGCGAGATTCTCAGCCGTCATATGGAACGGCAGCGACTCCATCTGGATCGATTTCTGGCCACCCTGGAATGCCTCGCGCGCGATCGCATAGATCTCTGCAATCTGCTTGTCGGTCATCGAAAAACAACCGGCCGACGAGCACACGCCATGCACCATGATGTTGCCGCCCGTATAGCCGTGCGCGCGATCATAGGTGTTGGGATAACCGACGTTGAAGGACAGGTAATAATTCGAGCGCGGATTCATCTGCGCCGGGCCGATCGTATAAAAGCCCTCCGGCACCTGACGATCGCCTTCGTGCGTCTTCGGCCCGAGCTGACCCGACCAGCGGCAGATCGGATAGGTCTTGAGCAGGACATAATGACCGTCCGCCTTTGCCTTCCAGACCTGGACCTCGGCCTCCTTCTTGAAGGCGCGGAGCATGACCGGCGCTTGCGGCGTCGTGCCTTTTGCCTTCATCAGGGCGAGGAGTTGCGGCGACAGCGGCTGATAGGCCCGCTCGTTCAAAACGCCGGGAGACTCGCCGCAGGCAGCGACAAACAAGGGCAACAGAAGAGCACCGGCGATCAAGGCTGATCGCCGCAAAACGACGCGGCCGGCGGTCAAAGACCCCGGCTCCCCCGCCTGCCTGTCGGTTTGGCGGTCAGTGTGGAAACGTAAGAACATCGCTCCTGACCTCGGTCCGGCGGCAGTGGCTGGACCGTTGTATAAGCGTTATCCTTATCCGGATGTTACCGCAACCCTGGGCATTCCTCGCCCATGGTCAACAAATCCTTTCCCACTTCACCATCCAAGCCACCACCAGGGACGCGGCGGAGGCGGTGGCGGCGGATGCCGGTCGGCGTAAAGGCCACGCGAAAGACAGACGAGGCTCGGCTGGTAGCCTATGACCTCGCCCGCCAGATTGGCGTGCGGCTGTGGCACCACCTCGCAAGGCCCATGTGCGGCGATCCCCGGGCGCGCGGCGCGCCTCTGAAGATCGGCGGCATCCGCGGGATGAAAAGCAGCAAGGGCGCTGGCGAAGACACAAAACCCGGCTGCCGCGACGATCAAACCGACGCCCCGGCACGTTCGCCATTTTCTCTGCTTGCCGCGCATCGTGCTCCTCCGCAGGCAACGGCCTGCCGATAAAGCTATCCGACCCGGACCTTGCGACAGACTTGCGGCGTGCAACTCAGGAGGCCGATGACAAGGAGGATCTCATAGGCCCCCCGGCAGTTTATTCTTTGATCTTGAGATCCTTGAGCTTCGCGAAGACCGAATCCACGTCGATGTCGGGCTGCTCCTCGGCCGGAGCAGGCCGCTCGCCGAAGACATGCTCCTCGTTCTCAAGATTTTCGTCATCCTGAGCCGCGGTCGTCACCTCGGCCGGCACCAGAGTCTGGCTGCGGTCTTCCTCAACCGGGACACGCTCCTTGGCGGCGCGATTGACCTCGAAATCGAGATCCATCTGCGAGCAGAGCCCCAGTGTCACAGGGTCCATCGGCGTTAACGCAGCGGAATTCCAATGCGTGCGGTTGCGAATCGCCTGCAAGGTCGTCTTCGTGGTGCCGACAAGCCGCATGATCTGCGCATCCTTCAGTTCCGGATGATTGCGGACCAGCCAGAGAATGGCGTTTGGACGATCCTGCCGGCGCGACAGGGGCGTATAGCGCGGGCCGCGCGGCCGCTTGACCTCCGGCAACTGGACCTTCGGGATGGCAAGCTGGAGCTGGCGCTCGGGCCTTTGCTCGGAGGCGGCGATTTCCTCGCGCGTCAACTGGCCGGAGGTGATCGGGTCATGCCCTTTGATCCCGGCGGCAACTTCGCCGTCCGCGATGCCTTTCACTTCCAGCGGATGCAGTTTGCAGAAATTCGCGATCTGATCGAAGGTAAGCGACGTATTCTCGACCAACCACACGGCCGTTACCTTGGGCATCAGCGGGGCGTTGTTCATATTATCCTCCTTCGCCGCAAGGGCAGAACCAACTATACCGCAACGGCCTGAGCCGCAGGGCGTGATGCACCGCAACTGCGGGACCAAATCAGCTGCATGACTGGGAAAGCGTCATCTTATAGGGAGCAGCGGCGCGGTATGCAATGCCGATGCCCGGCTCTGCTTCTCTCCATTTCAGCCAAACAGAAGCGTAGCCTGAACTGCGGAACCGGTGCTCCGGAGGCCGCGCCCCGCCAGCCATTCGGCGATCCGGGTAGTCTTCCGGCAAGATTGGTATAAATTCGGGTTTTTCAATGTTCCGGAGGCTCGCCATGACCGATGATGGAGAAGGCCCTGTTCTGGCGCGTCGCACCTCGGCGAGACTGCACGAGATTGGCCAGACGATCGATGATCTTTCCCTCGAAGAGCTTGCCCTGCGCATTGAGGTGCTGCACGCCGAAATCGAGCGGCTGGAACAGGCCCGCAAGAGCAAGGAAGCGACGCGCGCCGGCGCGGAAGCGCTGTTCCGGTTTTGATTGCCGATCAATACCGCGCCCCGCGAAAGCAGGCGCCCAATTGTGACAATCAAAACTGGACAAGCGGCTTTCCACGCAATCTGCTAACCTTTTGTTAAGATATAGGGATTATTAACAAAGGGTGCCTCTGAGGCACCCACTCTTTTTCGCGTGGTTCCTCCCTAATCATCCCCAGGATACCTTTGAGAGCCGCATCTGCGGCTCTCTTTTTTTGCCTCCTGCCCACGCGCCATTTCTCGCTTCTGCACCGAAGCTGTGCCGTTTCGGCATAGCGCGCCCGCATGCCATTAACCTTAGCGAAAGTTTAACGCCCGCGCGAACCGCTTTGGCCCTACTATTGCTGTGCTCCTGGGGTGCGAATTGGCCTGTGCCAAATCGCTTCATCTTAAGCTCTGCATAGGCGCATCATGGTTCAAATGTTGAGTTTCGAGGACAGCAACGCGGTCTCATTCGCTGCAAAGCTGGCCACGTCGGAGGCTTTCAAGTCGCTGTTCCGCGAAGGCATGGGTCTTGTCGAGGAGACAGCGGCCTATCTCGATGGCGCTGGTCGCGAGGAGGCCAAGGGCCTGCCGCGCCTTGCCGCGCTCGCCTTCGCAACCGAAAGCATGCGGCTCACGACCCGTTTGATGCAGCTTGCCTCCTGGCTTCTGCTGCAACGCGCCGTCAATGAAGGGGAATTGTCCCAGTCCGAAGCAGCGGGCGAAAAGCGCAAGGTGAAACTGAGCGAACAGCAGATTGCGGCAAGCCCTGATGTGCTTGAGCAACTGCCACCCCGCCTCGTCGAGATCGTCGAGAGATCGCTGCGGTTGCAAAGCCGCGTGCTCCACCTCGATCGCGCCATCTATCAGGCGCCCGAGCGGGAAATTCCCATTCGCAAGCCGCTCGAAATCCAGAGGAATATGCTGGCGCAAGCCTTCGCCGTCAGCGACGCCTGATCAATCCATAGCGTTTTCGAGCGAAGTGGATTCCGGTTCGCGTGAAGAAAACGCGTCAAGACAAATATCTGAAGCCACGGTCCTGATTCCATCAGGACCGATGCGGTTTCAGCCCGAAGACGTTGCAACGCAAAAGCCCGGCCGAAGCCGGGCTTTTCCATCTCTGACCGGACAAAACCGATTATTTTTTGCCGAAGCTCATATTGCCGAAACGCGAGTTGAAGCGCGACAGGCGTCCGCCACGATCGAGCAGTTGCTGCGAACCGCCTGTCCATGCCGGATGCGTCTTCGGGTCGATGTCGAGGTTGAGGGTCGCGCCCTCCTCGCCATAGGTCGAGCGGGTCATAAACTCGGTTCCGTCGGTCATAATGACCTTGATCATGTGGTACTGCGGATGGATATCGGGTTTCATCTCTCAAAAATCCCAAAAACTCGCTGATGCAACGGGCACAGCGCGCCGCCACCGCATCATGCCGATTATCATGGCTGAAGCCCAAGCCCGGTTCGAAAACCGGGGCTCGAATTCTTGTTCTGACGCATTTTCTTCACGCGAACCAGAAGCCACTTCGCTCGAAAACGCTATTAGAACCGCGCGAAAAGCCTGTGGAGCACGCGCGTTTCCGCATGCCTATAAACCGATCCGGCCCGGCTCACAAGCGGTTCGATACCGCCCCATAGAGCGTTTTGTGCAACCCTAACGCGCCGAAGCCGACTTGCGGAGATTTTCCGCCATGGATTTACCGAATGACCAGACGGCGCCCGGAACCTGATGACTGTCGGCAATGACCTTGTCGAAGGCGCGTTCGATCCAGTCGCAATCCGCATCGTCGATGACGAGCGCCGGCAGAAGCTTGACGACATGATTGTCGTTACCCGCCACCTGCACGAGGATCTTGTGATCCTTGAACAGCGGAATGGTGATGAGCTGGCAGAACAGACCGGCCTTGACCGTTTCGAGAAGCGACCAGGCGGCTTTCAGCTTGAGCGACCGCGGCGGCCCGAACTCGATGCCGATCATCAAGCCTTTGCCGCGCACGGATTTCACGAGTTCATAGCGCTCGGCGAAGCTCTGGAAGCTGGCCATGAGCCTCGCGCCGAGGCGCGCCGCGTTTTGCACCAGCCGTTCGGATTCGATCACCTGAAGGGTCGCGAGACCTGCGGCCATGGCAAGATCATTCTTGGCGAATGTTGAACCATGCACCACGGCGCGATCCATCCGGCTGAAGATCTTCTCGAAGATCGGCTTGCGCATCAGCACGGCGCCAACCGGCACATGACCGCCGGACAGCGTCTTGGCGACCAGCACCATGTCAGGCTCTACGCCGTAATGCTCGATAGCGAAGAATTTGCCCGTGCGCCCGAGACCCGTCTGGATCTCATCGGCGATAAACAGCGTGCCGTATTTGCGGCACAACGCCTGCGCGCCGCGCAGATAGAGATCATCCGCCACCTCGACCGTCTTGCCCTGGATCGGCTCGACGATGAAGGCCGCGACCTCGCGACGGGAAAGCGCCTGCTCCAGCGCCGCCAGATCGTTGAAAGGCACTTTGACGCAGCCGGGCAGCAGCGGCCCGAAACCGTCGCGGAACGTATTGTCGCCGTTCAATGACAGCGAGCCGTAGCTCAGCCCATGAAAGGCATGGTCGCAATAGACGATTCCAGCCCGTCCCGTCGCGCCGCGCGCGAACTTGATTGCCGCTTCGACGGCCTCGGTCCCGGAATTGGCGAAAAACACCTTGTCGAGATAGGGCGCGAAGGACAAAAGCCGCTCCGCCAGAAGGCCCGCCAGAACCGAGACATCCATCTGAACGAGATTGGGCAGATCGGCAGCGAGAACGCTCTTGAGAGCGTCACGCAACACAGGATGATTGCGGCCGATGCCGAAGACGCCCCAGCCGCTCAGAAGATCGAGATAACGATCGCCCTTGCGATCGAAAAGATACTGGCCGTGCCCTGCGCGGAAGCCGACGTCGTAACCGATCGTCTGTAGAACCCGCACCATCATGTCGTTCAGATGGCGACCGTAGAGATTGTAGCGATCCGCCTCGCGCGCCGCGAGCAGGCCGCTCAGATCGAAGCTCTGCCCGCCTTCGCTCACTCTTTCCGGAAAGGTTCTATCCTCGACAGGAACCTCCTGGACCAACATATTCTTCACCCGTGACGCTCCGTTCGATGCTCTACAGTTCGACTGGCTCGAAGGAAGGATAAGTCACCACGCCAGCATCCGCTGCCGCGAATGACGCGCCGGCGGGCTTTTTCTGGCGGGTGGCAACGGCGCGAAGCCGACAGGACGGTCGCGTCAAACCCCTTTAGCGTGTCTACCTGGCGTGTCCACCTCGACTGATCGCTCGATGGCGACACGGGCGACCGGCTGATGATCGAAGATGCCTGCTCCCGAAGACGGAAGCGGCCCGCTCTCCATTCGAATCCAGCGTCAACTCAGCACAAAAGACCGGCAGCGGCAAGGCAGCGGCCCAAGGCCCGTTCAAAGAAAGCGGATGAGATGCAGCCGGAACACGCCGCGCCAAATGCCGCAATGAGACTGGTGTTTCGATGCTCCTGTTGAAACGCCTTAACGCAAAGTGCCCGGCCTTGCGACCGGGCACTGTGTCGAAATGGCACTCCAGCGGAGCTTATTCCGCCGCAGCGGCGCGCGGCTTGGCGCCCTTGAACTGCGCCGCCTCGGTCGAATCCTTGAGCGCCGTGGTCGAGGATTTGCCGCCGGAGACGGCTTCGGCAACCGCATCGAAATAGCCGGTGCCGACTTCGCGCTGATGCCGCGTGGCGCTGTAGCCATGCTTCTCGGCCGCGAATTCCGCCTCCTGCAATTCCGAATAGGCCGCCATGCCGCGATCGCGATAGCCCGACGCGAGGTCGAACATCGACAGATTGAGGGAGTGGAAGCCGGCCAGCGTCACGAACTGATATTTGTAGCCCATGGCGCCGAGTTCGCGCTGATATTTCTCGATCGTCGCGACATCGAGCTTCCCTCGCCAGTTGAACGAGGGCGAGCAGTTGTAGGCAAGGAGCTTGCCGGGGAACTGCTTATGCACCGCCTCGGCGAAGATGCGCGCCTCTTCCAGATTCGGATGCGAGGTCTCCCACCACAGCATATCGGCGACTTCCGCATAGGCGATGCCGCGGGCGATGCAGTGATCGAGGCCGGTGCCCTCCTTGAGCCGGAAGAAGCCTTCCGCAGTGCGGCTGTCGGGCTCGATGAAGCGGCGATCGCGCTCATCGACGTCGGAGGTGATGAGCTTGGCCGATTCCGCATCGGTGCGGGCGATGACGAAGGTCGGCACGCCGCAGACGTCCGCCGCAAGACGCGCCGCCGTCAGGCTGCGCTCGTGCTGGGCGGTCGGGATAAGAACCTTGCCGCCGAGATGGCCGCACTTCTTCTCCGAGGCGAGTTGGTCCTCGAAATGAACGCCTGCCGCGCCCGCGTCGATATAGGCTTTCATAATCTCGAAGACGTTCAAAGCGCCGCCGAAGCCCGCTTCCGCGTCCGCAATGATCGGCGCGAACCAGTCACGCGTCACATTGCCCTCGGCATGCTCGATCTCATCCGAGCGCTTCAGCGCATTGTTGATGCGCCGCGCCAGTTCGGGGCCGGAATTGGCCGGATAAAGCGACTGGTCCGGATACATGGTGCCGGCGACGTTGGAGTCGGCCGCGACCTGCCAGCCGGAGAGATAGATGGCCTCAAGACCGGCGCGCACTTGCTGCACGGCCTGGTTGCCCGTCAAGGCGCCGAGAGACGGAACGAAGGGACGCTCCTTCATAAGCTGCCAAAGCCGATTGGCGCCGCGCTCGGCGAGCGTATGGGCGATCGGGAACGAGCCGCGCAGACGCAGCACATCGGCCACAGTGTAGGAACGCTTGAGTCCATCGAACCGGCCTTTCGGCGCGGACGGAACGAGCTCTTCGAAGCTCGGAAGTTTTGTCATGAGGCTTTCTCCGGCGTTGACAGGACTTGGTTTGACATAGATTGACAAAAAGACCCTTGGGCGGGCCTGATCCTCATGCCGCGAATAACTAGGAAAATGGCTCTGGAAGCAAGAGGTCAAGCTGGAAAAACAGGTGAGGCAGTCAAGGCCACACAATGTAAATCTGTTATTGTGTAAATTAATTTACTCATGTAAAGTTAACAAATGGCTGTCGAATCATCTCTCTCCCGTAAGATTTTCGCGGGTCCGCGGCTCAAGCGGCTACGTCGCGAGCGCGAGATTACCCAGGCCCGCATGGCTGAGGAACTCGACGTTTCGGCAAGCTATCTCAATCTGATGGAGCGTAACCAGCGCCCGATCACGGTTCAGGTGCTGATCCGGCTTGCCGACGTCTATGGCGTCGACCCGCGCGAATTCATGGAAGGCGGGGCCGAGCAGGCGATTGGAGAGATGGAGCAGATGCTCGCCGATCCCGTGCTGCGCGACATGGGCGTGCCGCGCTCGGAATTGCAGGATGCCGCCGAGCACGCGCCGGCCCTCGTCGCCGCCATGCAGAAGCTCTACCGCGCTTACAATGCCGCGCGCGAGGCGAGCGAGGCCGGCCTGCCGCAGCGCGCCGATCCGGACCGCACCGAGGCGATCATGCGCGAGAGCCCGGTTGACCGCATCCGCGCGGTGCTGCATGCGCAGCGCAACTATTTCGCCGAACTCGATCAGGCCGCGGAGACTTTCGCCTCCGATCTGGCCCTGACAGGGCATGAGCTTTTCTTCGCGCTTTGCGAACATTTGCGGGCGAAGCATGGCATCCGGGTCCGCGTTCTGCCGCTCGAAGTGATGGGCGAGCGGCTGCGCTGGTACGATCATCACCGCCGCCAGTTGATGATCTCGGAAGTGATGGATATTCCGGGCCGCACCTTTCAGGCGGCCTACCAGCTCGCCTTCACCGATTGCGACACGCTTCTCAATGAGACAGCCGCCAAGTTCGACATGGGCGACGAGGCTGGCCGCAAGCTTCTGCGCGTGACGCTCGCCAATTACTTCGCCGGCGCCATTATGATGCCCTATGGCAAGTTCCACGAGGCCGCGGAACTCGTCGGCTATGATGTCGAGGTGCTGGCGGCGCGCTTCGGCGCGAGCTACGAACAGGTGGCGCATCGCCTCACCACGCTCTCGCGCCCGACGGCACGCGGCATTCCGTTTTTTCTGGTGCGTGTCGATAGCGCCGGGAACGTCTCGAAGCGCTTTTCCTCAGGCCGCTTTCCCTTCGCGCATTTCGGCGGCACCTGCCCTTTGTGGAACGTCCACGCGGCCTTCACCGAACCGGGCCATATATTGACCCAGGTGTTCGAACTGACGGACGGCTCGCGCTGGTTCTCGATCGCGCGCACAGTGCGGCGCGCGATTACGCCCTTCGGCGCGATCGAGCCGCGCTTCGCCATCGGCCTCGGCTGCGAAATGAAATATGCAACCCGGCTGATCTACGCCAAGCGGCTCGATCTCAACACTGTCGAAGCTGTACCGATTGGCATCAACTGCCGTCTGTGCGAACGCCCCGCCTGTCCGCAGCGCGCTGCGCCGCCGGTGCTGCGACCGCTGCATGTGGACGAGCAGACGCGCGGCGTGTCGCCGTTCAGCTTCAAGGATTTGTGACGCGGAGATCCGGCAGGCCTGTCCCCTCTCCCCGCGTGC
>SCSF01000076.1 GCA_004298435.1 Beijerinckiaceae bacterium | reverse complement strand
TCGGCGGCAGTTCGCGCGGATCTGGACCGCCGCCGGCATGCCTGATCTGGTCACCGCGGCCGTGCGGTAGTGGAAGCACCGCGTCGCGATTGCCGACGGTTGTGAGCTCCGCCGAGAGGTCGGCAATCTGATGCGCTACCAGGTGGACGACTTCGCCCTCGCGCTGAATGCGGCCACGCACCGCGATCATGCTGGCGCCCATCACGACGCGGCGGAACTTCTCGAACACCTGTGGCCATACGACAAGGTTCGCAATACCGGTCTCGTCCTCCAGCGTGATGAACAGCACGCCTTTGGCGCTGCCCGGCCTCTGGCGGACCAACACCAGACCTGCCGCCTCAAGCCAGCGTCCGTCGCGGGTTTCCATGGCTTCTGTGCAGGTGACAATGCGGCGCGCCTGCAAGTCCGTGCGCAGGAAGGCGACCGGGTGCCGGCGCAACGTCAGCCCGACATGACCATAATCTTCCACCACCTCACTTCCGGCGGTCATGGGCCGGAGCGCGATCTCCGGTTCTTCGATCTCGGCAACTGGCTCGTCTTCGCGCGCGGTAGCGGCCACGAACAGCGGAAGCGGCTCGTCTCGCAGCGCCTTGATCGCCCAGAGCGCCTCGCGTCGGGCAAGTCCCAAAGCCGGCCGGAAGGCATCGGCCTCGGCAAGCTGAACGAGTGAGGCAGCAGGCATGCCCGCGCGCCGCCAGAGATCGTCGATTGATAGAAACGGCCGGTCGGCGCGGGCAGCGACAATCGTTGCGGCATGAGCATTGGCAAGGCCCTTCACTATCTGCATGCCGAGCCGCACCGCGAAGCGCCCTTCGTCGCTGGTCGGTTCAAGCGTGCAATTCCAGCGCGAGGCGTTGACACAGACCGGGCGCACATCGACGCCATGCGCCTGGGCGTCGCGGACGATCTGCGCCGGCGCATAGAACCCCATTGGCTGCGAATTCAGCAGCGCGGCGCAGAACACGTCCGGGTGCCAGCACTTCACCCAGGACGAGGCGTAGGCGATCAACGCAAATGAGGCTGCGTGGCTTTCCGGAAACCCGTAACTGCCGAAGCCTTCGAGCTGCCTGAATATCTGCTCTGCGAAATCGCGCTTGTAGCCGTTGGCCACCATGCCAGTGATCAGTTTTTCTTTGAAGGTCGAAACGCCGCCAGTGTGCTTGAAGGTCGCCATCGACTTGCGGAGCTGGTCGGCCTCGCCCGGCGTGAAGCCGGCACAAACGATGGCGACCTTCATCGCCTGCTCCTGAAACAGAGGCACGCCGAGCGTCTTGCCGAGGACCTGCTCCAGCTCGGGCTTCGGGTAGATGACAGGCTCCAGCCTCTCGCGCCGTCGTAAATAGGGATGGACCATGTCGCCCTGGATGGGGCCGGGCCGGACAATCGCGACCTGCACGACGAGGTCGTAGAAGGTCCGCGGCTTCAGGCGCGGGAGCATCGACATCTGCGCACGGGATTCAATCTGGAAAGTGCCGAGCGTGTCTGCCTTGCGGATCATGGCGTAGGTGCGCGGGTCTTCGGCCGGAATCGTCGCGAGGTCGAGGCTGATGCCCTTATGCTCGGCCAGGAGATTGAAGGCCTTCTTCATGCAACTCAGCATGCCGAGCGCCAGGACGTCGACCTTCATGAAGCGCAACGCATCGATATCGTCCTTGCCCCATTCGATTACCTGGCGATCGACCATGGCGGCCGGCTCGATCGGCACGAGGTCGTCCAAACGATCATTGGTCAGCACGAAGCCACCGGGATGCTGACTCAGGTGCCTTGGTGCGCCCATGAGCTGCCGGGCGAGGTCGAGCGTCAGGCGCAGCCGCCGGTCGGAGAGGTTGAGGTTCAGCTCTTTGACGTGTTTTTCCTCGACGCCATCCTCCGACCAGCCCCAGACCTGGGACGACAGCATCTTGATCAGGTCCTCGGTCAGGCCGAGCGCCTTGCCCACGTCGCGGATTGCGCCCTTGGTGCGATAGCGGATCACGGTCGCACACAGGGCGGCGTGGTCGCGCCCGTACTGGTCGAAGATCCACTGCATGACGATCTCGCGCCGCTCGTGCTCGAAATCGACGTCGATGTCGGGCGGCTCGCGACGCTCCTCGCTGACGAAGCGCTCGAACAGCAGGTCGTTGCGTGCGGGATCGATCGATGTGATGCCCAGCACATAGCAGACGGCGGAATTAGCGGCGCTCCCGCGGCCCTGACAGAGAATGTCTTTCGAGCGCGCGAAGCGGACGATGCTGTTCACCGTCAAGAAGTAGGGCGCGTAGCGCAGCTTCTCGATCAGCCGCAGCTCGTGGCGCAAGGTCCCCGCCACCTCATCGGGCAAGCCCTCCGGATAACGCCAGGCCGCACCTTCCCAGGTCAGCTTCTCCAGCGTCTCTTGGGGTGTGATCGTCGGATCGGCGCGCTCCTCTGGATATTGATAGGCGAGCTCGTCGAGCGAGAAGCGGCAGCGCTCGACGATTTCAAGCGTGCGCGCCAGCGCTTCGGGATAGCGCGCGAAGAGCCGGTGCATCTCTTCCGGTGCTTTCAGATACCGATCCGCGTGGCGTTCACGCCGCTCGCCCAGCTCATCGATCGTGACGTTGTGGCGGATGCAGGTCACGACGTCCTGGAGGATACGGCGGCCCGGCTCATGGAAGAGCACGTCATTGGTGACGATGCTCGGTACGCGCATCCTGGCGGCAAGATTCGATAACTCGTGAAGGCGAAGCTGATCGTTGGGCCGCCGCCGAAGCGACAGCGCCATATAGGCGCGATCACCAAAGGCCTCTCGCAGCCGTCGCAGATAGAGAGCGCAGTTGTCGTCGGCGACATCCGGCACGAGGACCGCGATCAAGCCCTCGCCATAGGCGGCGAGATCCATCCAGGTGAGATCGCACTTGGCCTTACCGGCGCGCTTCTTGCCCAGTGACAGCAGCCGGCAGAGGTGCGAATAGGCCGGCCGATCGATCGGATAGATGAGCACGGACATGCCGTCCGTGAGATCAAGTCGGCAGCCAACCACCAGGCGTACGCCGGTCGTCCTAGCCGCTTCGTGCGCGCGCACGATGCCGGCCAGTGAGTTGCGATCGACGATCGCCAGCGCCTCGATACCGAAGGCGGCAGCGGTTGCGAACAGCTCCTCGCAGGAACTTGCACCCCGCAGGAAGCTGAAGTGCGAGGTGATCTGCAGCTCGGCATAGCGCGGACTCATCCGAAGATGCCGTGCAGGAACCAGCGCTGCGAGCCGGTCAGTGGATCTTCGCCGTCGCCGGCGCGATAGACCCAGTAGCGCTCGCCGGCATCATCTTCGATCCGGAAGTAGTCGCGCACGGCGGCGAGTTCCGGGTCGCGCTTCCACCACTCGCCGAAAACGCGCTCCGGACCATCCGCGCGCTTCACGCGCCGGCGCACACCGCGCCAGGTGAAGGACACGGGCGGATGGTCCGGGAGGAGTGCGATCGTCTCGATCGGTTCGGGTGGGGCGAAGAGACGGGAGGGCCGCGGCCAGTGGCCCGGCCATTCCGCGCCGGTCTCGGGCGCGAGCGCCGGGATATGGCGCACCGCGCGTTCTGGCAGGTCGCTTGCCACCGGCGCAAGACGGTAGAGATTCCGTTCTCCTACGCGGTTGGCAAGAAGATCGATCAGGCCCGACACATCGGGCTCGGTTTCTTCGATCAAGCTGGAAGCGATCTGCTTCGGCGCCAGCGGCTCGGTCACGATGGCGGCAAGCGTCATCACCTCGATTCCGAAACCGGGATCGATGGTTTCGATCTTGTCGCTGAGCAGCCGCGTCATGCGCTCGGCGTCGCGAAACGGCCGACCCGTGCCGACGCGCACGGCCTGCGCGCGGCTATCCACACGATGGCAGATGAGATCGAGCCGCCTCGCGCCGAGGCCCTTGCTCTCCAGGCTCTCGCAGAGCTGCACGGTGAGCCGGCCGATATAGCGCGCGATGGTCTCCGCCGCGCCGATGGGTTCAGCGAAGGCGCGACGCATCTCGATCAATTCCTTCGGACGAACAGGATTGATCGGTTCGACGATCCGGCCGGTCGCCTGGTCGAGGCGGCGGCCCAACTCGGGGCCGAAGCGCAGCGTGAGGGGCGCGCGCGGTTGCGCCAGCAGGTCGCCGATGCGCTCAAAGCCGAGCACCCGCAGGCCATCGACCAGCTCGGGCGCCAGCCGCAATGCGGCGATCGGAAGGGGAGCGACGTCGCGCGCGGCGTTCCCCGGTTCGGAGACGTAGCGAGGCCGGGCGTCGAAGCGCGCGAGGGCATGCGCCGCGTCCCAGCTATCGGCGATCGCGATGCGGGCGCGCAGGCCGACGCTGGCGAGCTTCTCGACGAGCGTGGCAAGCATCGCGGCTTCGCCGCCATGCAGGTGATCGGCGCCGGTCGAATCGATGACGATTCCGTCGGGCGGATCAGTGGCGACGATCGGCGCGAAATGCTGGAGCATCCACAAGGCCAGCCAATTGAGCGCCTCGGCATCCGCCGCCGGATCGGCCTCATGGATCAAGAGGTCCCGGACCAGCGCCTGGGCCTTCGTCGCGGACATGCCGACGCCCAGGCCCGCCGCTTGTGCGGCGGCGTCCGCCGCGAGCACCACGCGCCGCCTTCCGCTCCGGCCGACCAGGATCAGCGGCGTCTCAGGCGGAAGCGCTGCGTCGGCCGCCTTCCGCCTGACCCGATCGGTAGACAAGGTCGGCAGGAAGACGGAGATGACCCGTGTCATCGCACGCCTCCAGTTCGAAATTTGCGCTTTCGCCGGCGCGGCAACGGATGAGTTCGATGAGCCAGCGCGGCCGACCAACACCCTGTACGGGAAGCGGCGTCGAAGGCAGCGCCGAAATGCGCCAGCGCGTTGTGGCGGCTGTAGGTTGCCCGAAGTCGGCGGCTTCGATTTGACGCCGCCAGCGCCGGAGCGCGATACCGATGGCCCCGGAACCTTCGGCGGCGAGCTGGAGCCGCCGCGAGGCGGTCATGGGGAGGCGCGCAACTTCCGCTACCACCGCGCCCAGTCCGCCGTGCCGCAGTCCCTCTTCAAAGCAGGCAAGAACCGTCTTCTCGTCGCCACCCTCAAGATAGATGACGCGGTCGGATTTCAGTCCGGCTTGCGCGAGCGCCGGCGCGAAGAGGTCTGGCCGCGTGAGGCACCACAGGACCTTGCCGCACGTGCGCGTGGCGATGCCGGCCGTGAAGAGCGCAGCGGCGGCACCGTCGATGGCGCCGTTTCCGCCTCCCGCAACTTCATGCAGTGCGCCGCACGGTAGCCCGCCTCCGGGGAGCCGTGAATCCACAGCAGCGACACCGAAGGGCAGCACCATCGTGGCACGCCGGTGCCGTCCTTCGATTTGCCGGACCTGGTCGCGCAAAGATTCGAGGGAGGGTGGGGGCACGCGTCGTGTTGACCTCTCGTGAGGGCTGGAAAATGTTCTATATTTGTTCTATAACTTGCCGCTCAGAGTCAAGGGGGAGTAAGTCAGGATTGGATCCACTCCGTCGTCCACACTCGGAAACTCTAGGTTTTCCAGAAAACGTCTGAGCTCACGGCGGCTTCCGCTACCGGCTCGCCCAATACCAGTCGGACCGCAACCGGCCATTGCAGCCATTGAGATTTTTCATGCTGCTCGCATGTCGAATCGATCAGTCGTTGCCCGTTCGATTGGCGGAGAACGTCTAGGCGCCGAAGATGAGATCATACGCTGGCTCGATAACTCCGAAGCCAGAAGCCACTAAATTTCGGCGAGCAGTTCGTCGGCTATGTCTTCACTAAACATGGCTGGATGCAGAGCTATGGATCGCGCTATGTGCGGCCGCCGATCATCTTCGGTGACGTCTGTCGCCCGAAGCCAATGACGGTCAAATGGTCGAGCTATGCTCAGGCTGTGATCCGGCGTGCAAAATTGACCCCGTAGCTAGGGGGATCGGCGTCGAAAATGACCCCCTGAGAAGTGTTTGCAGTGTGCCCGCTTTGGATTGAGCGGGCGGTGGGGGATGCTGGTTGTGGAGACGATTGGCCGGATACAGCGGGAGCATCCGGATCAAGGGGGCGGTCAAGGAGATCACGGCGCGCGGTCTGAGGATCTCACGGAATGCGGTCCGCAAGTTATTGCAGACCGCCGGAGGGCGGCCCGCTCGTCAAAGTGACAACACTCAGTTGTCTTATTCTCAGAACTTCAGAATGACATCGCTGGCGAACGTAACGCCCGAGGATTTGGTGCCATTGGCGAAGGGCGTCGTGCCATTAAGCGCGGCGTCGTAGCGAACCTCGGGACGGATGATCAGGCTCTTGAGATAGGGCGTACCCTTCGGCAGTACCGGGGTGATCGTGACGCCGCCGGTCACCTCGAAATAGGTCGTCGCCGCCGGCGCGCCATAAGCAGTGCTGGGGTAGCCATGCTCGACATTGGCCAAGTCGAAATTGCCCGGAAAAGCGGCGACAAAAAAGTTATTGTTGTCGCGGAAAACCTCTGCGCGGCCTTTGAGTAGCAGCCAGTCGGACAACTGATAGAGCGCATAACCTGCAAAGCCGTAGGCATCTACGCCGCCGAGCGCATCGTCGTGAACGTAGTTGGCTTCACCGGCCAAGGTGAGCTTGTCCGTTGCCTTCCATGAGGCGTTAATGTCGTTGAGAAAGCGCATGGCCGAGTTCGGGTTGCAGGCGCAAGCAGCAGCGCCGAGGGGCGTGTTCGCATTTTCCGGGCCGATATTGGTGTCGGCATTGATCGTGAGCTTGCCGTTGAGAAGGTTCAAGGTGAGGCCGCCTTCGAAGGCCGGCGCGTTGTTATTGTCGCCGGGATCGCCGAATGCCGGGCTGTTCCAGCCGATGCTCGTGTTCTCGCCGGTGATGGCTCCGGCATAGACGTCGAGCATCGGGCTCACATGGGAGATGGTCATAATGCCCGTGTCTTTGAACGGCAGGCCGAAGTTGAAGATATAGGTGTGCGAATAGAATGGGCTGTCGGGCGCGTTGACAGGTTCATAACCGAGGAGCGTCGCGAACTGTCCGACTTTGATATCGACGCCGCCACTGAAAACATAGGGCAGATGCACGGCGCCCCAGGCTTCCAGCACATCAAACTGATTGATGTTGTCGATGCAATAGTCGCATTCGCCAAGGTAATGCGAGTAACGCGCGTCTGACCCATAAAGCAGTTGCACCCTGAAGCCGAAGTCAATCGTCTTGGCTGACGAATCGAGTGGCCGCTGTACGACGACCGAGACTTGATTGAGCAACGGCTCGTTGGCCTTGTCATCGAACAATCGGCCGAAATTGACATTGCCGCTGCCCAAATCAGGGTTGAAGGTGATGCCGGAATCGATGTCGCCGCTGACAGAGAACGTGCTCCACCAACTCGGCACGGGCGCCGGCAGCGGCCCTTTTATCGTTGGAAGATCAGTAGCAAAGGCGTGAGTTGGGGCGAACGCAGCCAAGATGGACAATGCGGCAATCCAAATGAAATATCGCGCCTTCATTATTCCCCCCACTGTTTGGACTTTTTTTCTGATCTATCGCGTATTAACCGTCAGCCGCCCGCCAGACGGAAGGCCCAGCGAGCAGCTTGTGGTCAGCCACAACTGACTGTGAGAACGGGACTCTTAGGACGGTAATGGCGATAGAATATTTCTTATCACGAAATAAAACTTTCTCTAAGTCATATTTAGTTTCTTGTGGATTAATATATCTGCTTCTGTGGCAGAATGAACACAGGGTTGGCAGCGAACGTCAATCAAGCAGAACGCATCCGATTGGTCGGATCCTGCTTTAATCGAACAGCGCGGCTTGCCATCCTTACGCGTCCCTTTTTCCTATTCGTCCAAACAGATTTCTCAGTGGCTTTTCTGATATTTTGCATAGGTAAGACGCGCGATGCGATAAGCGTCCAGGACCGACATCGCATAGATGAAAAGACCGCCGGCGAGACGCCCAACAAGGCTTTGATGTGGTGTCGTCAGATGCCAGGTGATCCATCCGAGCGCGATCATGTACATCTGCATGACGAGGCCCCGTTTGGGCACCCCCATGAGCATGTGGCCCGCACCGGGCAGCAGAATGGCCGCCAGCAAAACCAGATACGGATGGACCGGCGCTTTTTGACTCCCGGTCATGTCACCAACACCTGTTGCTCCAAATCGGCGCGCTGCGACTCTTCTTCGGACACCGCTTTTTGTTCCGGAACGAAAACATTGGTTGGCTCGGGAGCGACGGAACCATAGACGGATATCGCCGCCTCCAGCAGCCGCCGTGCAAGATCTGGCGCCAAACGCGAACTGGCAAAACTGCATTGCCGCAAAACGGAATAGAGCGCCCGCTCCGCCTGATCGCATTGATAGACGAGCCGAACGCCGCGCGGGGTAATGAGCAACTCCTTCATTTTCAGATCGTCGAAAAGGTTCATGTGCTTTGCCAACGCATCTTCGGGCGGCATGCAGCATGGATCATCGCTTCGGATCATAGAATCGGTGGGCCAGCCGGCCGGCGGCTTGATCTCCACCGGAAGTTCGAAAGCCGGCGAATAAAATTCGTTGCCCCGCGGCCTGACCAGGAGATCGAAAACACCTGAAAAGCGAACAGGTGCGTAAAGGCTGACCTTGAGCCAGAGCGATGGCAATTTGCGGATCGTCATGTCATCAAGGATGGGTTCCAGTTTTATATTGAAGCCCTTGTAGCGACCGGTAAGCACGGGAAACTGAAGGCCGTCCTGAATGACTTTGCATGCCGGGAAGAGATCCATGCAATCGCGGAAGAGTCCGCCACGCAGGCTGCGTTGACGTTTGCTGTCACGCGAATATTGGCGCACGAGAAAGACGATCGCGACACAAGCCGCCAGCGCAATTTTCCAGCTCAAGGCGCATTCCTCCTTCAAGCAAAGAACCGCCGGCGCCGTTTGGAGCGGCGCCAGCGGAGGTGCAAGGAGACACCTAATCTTTGTTCATAAGATCAATAACCAATTGGCCGCGGCCAGGGCATGGTGAACTGGTTGCCGCGTTTGACATAGCGATAGCGATGGAACGCGAACCAGCAGGACGCGACAATGTAGAAGGCCATCATCGCCAGCAGTTGCCGTCCATAACCGAGGTAGACCGCAAAGAAGGTCACCGAGCAGAGGACGAACAGAACGATCGCTGGCAATGGATGGAACGGATGTTCAAATCCCCGCTTGATTGTACCCAAAGGCCACATGCGGCGGAATTTGAACATGTTGATCGGCATAAATGTGTAGTTCAGCAGACCCGAAAGGATCGAGAACGTGATCACCTGCGCGAGCGGAATGAAGAGCGCGAAAATCGCCGCGATCGGGATCAGGAACACAATCGAACGGAACGGCGTCCTGTAACGCGGATGCACAGCGCCGAACCAGGTTGGCAGATAAACATCGCGCGCCATCGAGAACCAGGCGCGAGAGGCGTCATTGATACATCCGTTCGCCGAAGCCGTGGCTGACAACAGAGTCCCGATGAAGAGCAGCGTGGTGAAAAACGGGCTGCCGAGCATGCGGGCCGCATCATAAAGCGGCGCGAGTTCGTCATCCCAGCCAAGATATTGCCATGGCAGCAGGCCGCAGCAGACGTACCAGGTGAGCGCGGCTGCAATGAGGAGCGTAATGATCCCGAGCATCGTGCCCATCGGCAAGGCGCGGCCTGGGGAACGCACCTCTTCGGCCGCCTGGCAGGTTCCCTCGATGCCGAGATAGTACCAGATGCCGAAATGAAGTGACGCGAGAACGCCGATCCAGCCGTAAGGAAGGCCTGTCAGCAATTCCTTGTGCAGGAGGACTGCTCCTGGATTCCAGGGCTGCGTGCCGATCAACAGAATGATAATCGTCACAAATGCGGCCGCGGTGATGACGAAATTGATCGTCAGAGTCATAAAGACGCCGCGGTAATTGATGAAAGCCAATATCGCGAGGACGAGTATTGTGAAAGGCTGCCAGGGAATCGCGAAGCCGAAGTTCTGGGCGCCGATCTGGATCAACTGCCCAGCCACCTGGACGTCGGCTGCCTCCAGCATCGTATAGGCGAGAACCAGATAGAGCCCGACATTGAAGGCCATCAACGGCCCGATCATGTGCTTGGCTTGCGTATATTGGCCGCCAGCGGCAGCGACGGTCGAGGTAATCTCGGAATCGATCATCGCGACGCAAGTATAAAGAAGGCCGATCACCCAGCAGGCGATCAGAGCCCCCAGCGCGCCGCCTTTGCCGACGGCAAAATTCCACCCCATGAATTCGCCGACGAGAACGATCCCGACGCCGAGAGCCCAAATATGGGCAGGTCCCAGAACCTTAAGCAGCTCCAGATGCTGTTTTGGTTGCGCTTGTGCAACATCCGTCATGGATTCAGTCCCCCTTCGCCGTACGGGAGGGGCTGCCCCCATCACCGAAAAGATCGTCCACGCCTTCGCGCGAACTCAGCAAAACATCATTTCCGTATTTCAAATTGACGCTCATGAAGTCCCACAGCAGCCACAAAAGCAGCGCTGCTGAGATGATCCATGCGGCCCATGTCACAATAACCAACATTTCTTTTCTCCATGCCTTGCGCCGCAGGATCCGTCAGTCGAATTTTTCGGCAATCACTTGCCTATATTCCTTTTCCGACATGAACAGCATGAACAGGAAATAGCCGAGCACAACGATAGCGGTTAAAACCACGCCGCTGACATCGATGTCGTATTCGAACGGATGTGTGATGATGTCGGCCGCTTTCTCTTTCGAGTAGCCGAGCTTCTTCCACTGCGCCTGCATGGTTGGATTCTGACCGAGCTTCTCCCAGCTCAATCCGCTCCATGTCTTCGTCCCATTGGCGGCAGTGGTGTATGTGACGCCCGGTGGCAGCTTTTCAACACGCGACGGAACCGCGATCTGTAGCCAGATCGGGAGAAATAAAGCGCCGAACACGAGCGCGAGAAGACAGGCTACATCGAAGAGCTGTCCCGCCACACTTTGTTTAGGTGGTACATACCGCGTAACCATGCTCTTCCCTCCGTCACCGGCCAGCATCGAGATGTCGGATATCAACCGAATAGATGTGATTTTTGTCTTCGCCGTAATGACGGATCATCGCCGTGATCGAAGTGGTGTTGAACAACACCAGCAAGAATGCGGCGATCCAGCAGACGGTCTCGACCGTTGGATTGTGGATGTAGGAATGTACGGTGATGAGCACGAAGAAGATGGCGGACCACAAGGCCACCAGGAATGCGATAGCTACGAGCCGGTCGCGTGCGTACATTGCATCGATGCGCCGCTGTAGCCCTTTCGCAGGCTCGCTCGCGTGCTCCAATTTGTCATCGGTCATTTGAATGGTCATGTCGCTCCTCCCCTGGACTAGCGATGACGCTCGCAGACCTGTAGCCCGCCTCCCATGAGCGTCCTCAATTTTCCACCCGAAATTATTGTCTTTATTGTGCATCTCTCGTCGGAGTTGTTCCGGCGAATTGGGTACAGTTTCCCATCGCGAGAACAACGAAGTTCCGCGGTGGCATGAGGCGTTTGTAATCGCCTGAGCAAGACGGATCGCGGGTCGCCGAGACCCCAACGTCTACGTGGGCCGATCGATGAGTTTCATAGCGCTTCCTCGTTTTCTGATGAGAATTATTATTGCTTATAAGGAAAGCTAAACGCCATTCCCCGAAACTGTCAAGGGCTGCCAAGCATCTGATTTCCCTGGCATACAATGCAGAAAAGCGTCCCAGACCCGAGGGATCCTTTCGTACGCAAAACGTGTCTCCACATCGCCAGACCACTGCTGGTCTGGCGGTCGTTTATCGGCATCCAAACGCGCTCCATCGCGCGAGTTATTAAACGTCACCGGCCGGCAGAACGAGCAGTCCATACGGATCCGCAGCGCACGTCAGCGCATGAAAAAGACTGCCGCCGTAACTGCGTGCGACCGCGCATTCATAGGCATCGCCGTCGCAGGTGCGCCGAAGTTGAACCGTCATTCCATGCAGCTCAGTGGTCACGCATGCGCCGGGAGAAAATACCTCGGGATCGAGGTCGACGCGCACATGCTTGATCAAGACTTCAGTCACCATTGGGCCGGTCAATCGGAAAACGATAAAACCATGTGCAATCTCGACCATCGTTGCGAGATCGTGGATGGCTTCACGCAAAAGCGCGTGCCGCTCGTCGCGGTCAGGCCCCCGTGAGATCGCGTGCCATCGCGATGGACCGATGCTTATAAATTCAAATCCACCCGCCTCGACTGTGCGCATGGGTTTGATCGGCGCTCTGCCGAAGGTTTCACGAAGAGAAATGAAAAGCTCATCGGTCTTGCCGCGCCGCGCTTCGATGTTGAAACGCTCGTCGCCAACGACCAACTGAAGGACAACGCCTGGCTCCGCGCCGGCTCGGCCTCTACGACCGCAGCCGTAATAATGCGGCGTCGTCTCCAAAGTCAGCCCGAAGGCTGCGTCTCTTTCGGATACACCAGAGAGATCAGACACGGCTGCGCTCCCCCTTTGGGTCAACGAAACATGAGGGAACGATTTCGGCCGCGACTTCTGAATTTCGCAGCGGATCATAGACCGAAACTTTTTCGCCGATCCTGTCGGGGCCTCCTGAGACGAGGGCCAGGCCGATCCATGACGAAAGCGTTGGCGAATAACAGGACGAACTGATCCAGCCGAGATCGGTCTCCGGAGATGGAATCGCGCTCTTTGGAAAAATATGCGCACCGCCGCGGATGCGATCTGTTGGAGCGAGAGGCTTGATGCCGACAAGACGCGGCCGCGCAGGATCGATCAACGCAGGTCGCCTCGAGAGGATCTGGCCGATGTGATCCTTGTCTTTCGCGGTCGCGCGCTCCATGCCGAGGTCGTAGGCAGTCGTCTGGCCATTGACCTCGCCGCCGGCCGGGTGGCCTTTCTCGATGCGCATGACTCCCATGGCTTCGCTGCCGTAAGTCACAATGCCATAGGGCGCGCCAACCTCCATCACACGGCGGATAAGCGCCTTGCCATAACCAGCCGGCACGCCAAGCTCGAAGGAGCGTTCTCCCGAGAAAGAAAGGCCACAGAGCCGCGCCGGAACGCCATTGCAGACCGTAATCTCGGCTGCTTTCATCGGCGGAAACGCCGCGCGCGTGATCTCGACCGGCGGATCGACGAGCGCCTGTAAGACCGCCGGCGATTTTGGCCCGGCGATAGCCAGTTGCACCCAAACATCGGTTATGGCCGTAAGATTCACATCAAAATGCGGCCATAGAACCTGACGGCAATATTGCATGTGCCTGTAGGTGGACGCTGCATGCGCCGTCGAGACATAAGCGACATAGCGGTCTTCGGCGAAGCGCGCGAACATGCCGTCATCGAGAAGGATGCCATCTTCACGCAGCATGATCAGATAGCCGCAACGCCCGATCTTGATCGCTGACGGCCGCATGGCGCAAACGCGATCAAGAAATGCCGCCGCGTCCGGACCTTCGACTTCGATCTTGCCAAGTGTCGAGACATCCGTAACACCGACTTGCGAGCGAACCTGGTTAACCTCCCGATTGGCTGTCGCAAGCAGATCCGCATCGTCCGGAAACGGGTAATACTGCGGTCGTTTCCACTGCCCGACGTCGACGAAGATCGCGCCACGCTCAAGCGCGTAGCCGTGGATCGGCGTTTCCCGTACCGGCCGAAAGGCTTCTCTCTTGTGATCGCCGGCAACGGCGCCAATCGCGATCGGAGCAACAGGTGGCCGCGATAGCGTCACGCCGGTCTCGGAAATCGACCGGCCAGTGAGCTGCGCCATAATCGCGAGCGCATCGAGATTCGAGGTGCGCCCCTGATCGGTCGCCATGCCAAGCGTCGTGTAACGCTTCAGATGTTCGACAGAGCGATAGCCTTCGCGATGTGCGAGAACGACATCGGACGCCGTCACATCATGCTGGTAGTCAACAAATGCCTTGGCGCCTGTATCGCGGTTGCCAGGCTGCCACCAAGCAGCCGTCAAACCAGTCGCCTCGGGCTCGGCAATGGGCAGAGCGATGGCTTTTGCCGGATGTTCGAGCGCCGCCAGGGCCGCCAGCGCCGTCGCGCTGCCGCTCTGGAGCACATCGCCGAGCGCATAAATTCCGGTCGCCGCGCCTGCCGTTGTCAATCCACCGATCGAATCGCCGGCGACGAAACTCTGAATTTCATCGTTCCAGGCAGGCCGGCCGCGAAAATGACTCGCGAGCTGAATTGAGGGATTGAAGCCCCCGGAACTCGCGACCGCATCCACCGCGTACTCATGCCTGCCAGATGCATTCTCGACCGTGATACTATTGACGCCCTTGGCGCCCTTCGCCGCAATAATGCGACCGCCGAGTACGACCGGAACTGCATCCGCGACATCGGCGAAGAGATCGGGCGCCTTTGTGCGCCTGTCGATCACCGCGACCGGTTTGATGCCCGCCTTGATCAGTTCACGCGCCGTCGTCCAGCCGTCGTCCGTCGCCGTATAAATCGCAATCGCGCGGCCGACGGCGACGCCGAAGCGATAAAGATAGCCGCGCACAGCGCTTGCCAGCATAATGCCCGGACGATCATTGCCGGGAAACACCAAAGGCCGTTCGATTGCGCCACTCGCAAGAATCGCCTTGCGCGCCGCGATGCGCCAGAATCGCTGACGCGGCATAAAGGGCGCCGGCTTCACAAGATGATCGGCGACATGCTCCAGGGCTGCGTATACGCCGCCATCGAAGACCGCGGCGACGCTCGTGCGCGTCAGGATCTGCACATTGGACATAGCCGCAAGTTCGCCGACGACTTCGTCAACCCATTGCCGGGCCGGTTTGCCATCGAGGATTTGGCTTTCGTGAAGCAAGCGGCCGCCGAGGCGCGCATCCTCGTCGCAGAGAACCACTTTCGCACCCGAACGAGCGACCGTCAGCGCCGCAGTCAGGCCGGCAGGGCCCCCGCCTATCACCAGCACATCACAATGAGCATGTGCTCTTTCGTAACTGTCCGGATCCTCGCTCACGCCTGCTGCGCCGAGCCCCGCGGCGCGGCGGATCATGGGCTCATAGACCTTCTCCCAGAAGGGCGCCGGCCACATGAAAGTCTTGTAGTAGAAGCCCGCTGCGAAAATCGGCTTCAGGAGACCATTCAGCGCCATTGCATCGAAGCCGAGCGACGGCCAGCGATTCTGGCTCCTGGCCTCGAGGCCCTCGTATAATTCGACAGTTGTCGCCTTGATGTTCGGCTCGCGCCGCGCGTTGACGCGCAATTCAACGAGCGCATTCGGCTCTTCATGGCCTGAGCCAAGAACGCCACGCGGACGATGATATTTGAACGAGCGTCCGAAAATCCGCACGCCATTGGCAAGAAGCGCGGAGGCAAGCGTATCGCCCGCATAACCCCGGTACGGCTTGCCGTCGAAAGTAAAAGAAATGCGCCGGCTGCGATCGATTAATCCGCTCTCCGGCAGTCTGAAGCCGCCCGTCACGACGTCATCTCCTTGTCGTGCTCCTGGCTGCGCGCCAATTCAACTTTCGAGATGTCATGCGTGCGCGTGTCGCGCTCAACCAGAAGCCAGCTTTGACATCCTGCTGCATGAAACCAGTATTCGCGATGCAGTCCCGCCGGATTATCGCGGAAATAGACCGCATCGACGAAGGATGCGCGCAAGTCAGCGTCATCAAAGTCGTCGTGCGCTACGGGACGCGCCACCGCTTCACCGTTCACGCTGAACTCTCCGAGATCGCGAAGGCCACAAAACGGGCAGTTGATCAGCATCGATAAATTCCATTCCGGCCGACGCCGCATGCGATAAGAATCTGGGCGAGTGAGCCCTGCCTAGTGTAGATTGGGCGATGGCCCGGCCCCCTTTTCGTCGATGACGCATCCACGCGCGAAGCGATCGAGGCGATAGCTTGCTGCTGCCGGATGCGGATCGCCGGAGGCTATAAAATGAGCGAGACAGAAGCCTGCCGCCGGGGTCGCCTTGAATCCCCCGTAGCACCAGCCGCCATTAAAGAAGAGGCCGTCGGTCGGCGTCCTGTCGATAATCGGCGAGCCATCCATGCTCATATCGATGAGGCCGCCCCAATTGCGCAGAATGCGCAAACGGCTCAGCATCGGCAGCATCGCGACGGCGTTTTCCATGACATCGCAAAACGTCGCGAGACTACCGCGCTGCGCATAGGAAGGGTAAGGATCGAGATCTCCACCGAAGACCAGGCTGCCCTTGTCCGATTGCGAGATATAGAAATGCCCCGCGCCGAAAGTTACGACGCAATCGATCACCGGCTTGAGGCTTTCCGAGACGAAGGCTTGCAGAACATGAGCCTCGATCGGCAGGCGCATGCCGGCCATGGCGGCGACGCGCGATGAACTGCCGGCGACTGACAGTCCGACTTTCCCTGCCCCGACAAAACCTTGCGTCGTCTCGACGCCGAGAATTTTTCCGTGCTCAATTCGAAGGCCCGTGACTTCGCAATTCTCGATGATATCGACGCCGCGCCGATCGGCTGCCCGGGCATAACCCCAGACCACAGCGTCATGGCGAGCGGTGCCACCGCGACGCTGCAACAGTCCGCCGCGTATGGGAAAGCGCGCATTGTCGAAATCGAGATAAGGAACCATAGCCCGAACCGCCTCCCGTTCGAGGAGTTCGGCATCGACGCCATGGATACGCATCGCATTGCCGCGCCGCGCAAAGGAGTCGCGTTGCGCATCCGAATGATAGAGGTTGAGCACGCCGCGCTGCGAGACCATCGTGTTGAAGTTCAGGTCCTGCTCCATGCTCTCCCAGAGTTTCATGCCAAGTTCGTAGAAGGGGATGTTCCCCGGCAGCATGTAGTTTGAGCGGATGATCGTCGTGTTGCGCCCGGCGTTACCGGAGCCGATCCAGCCCTTTTCGATCACCGCAACATTGGTGATGCTGAAGTTTTTGGCGAGATAATAGGCGGTCGCGAGTCCGTGGCCACCGCCACCGATAATGACGACGTCATAGGCCGGTTTCGGGCGCGCCTTTCGCCAATGCGGTTGCCAACCGGCCTGGCCGGTCAGCGCATTTTTGACGAGTTCGAAGGCCGAGAAGGTCATGTGTCTCTTCCATGAATGCGAACGCAGGCAAACGTGCTCAGCAGTCGAGCGTATTCTCGCGTTCCCAATCGGTCAGATGCCGCGTATAGCTCTGCCATTCCTGGTGTTTGAGCTTGGCGTAAGAATTGACGAAGTCTTCTCCCAGGCCTTCACGCAAGAAGGGCGAGGATTCGAAGAGGCGGATCGCGTCGAGAAGATTCTGCGGAAGGCATTTTGCGCCGTTGGCCTTATGCGGCTCCGCATACATGTCGAAGTCGCAGCGCTCGCCAGGCGACCTGTTCGATTTGATCCCTTCAAGACCGGCAGCCAGGATCGCCGCTTGCAACAGATATGGATTGGCCGCTCCGTCGGCGAGACGGAACTCGAACCGCCCTCCGTCGGGAATACGGATCATATGCGTCCGATTGTTACCTGTGTAAGTGATCGAATTCGGCGCCCATGTCGCACCGGATGTGGTCCGTGGCGCGCTCAGCCGCTTGTAGGAATTCACCGTCGGATTGGTGAGCGCGCAGATCGCATCCGCATGTTCGATCAGACCAGCAAGGAAACGGTAGCCGACATCGGATACGCCCAGCTCGCCCTTCGTGTCGTTGAAAACGTTTTCACCGAGCCGCCAGAGAGAGACATGCGAATGGCAACCCGAGCCTGTGAGATTCAGGAACGGTTTCGGCATGAACGTCGCCCGCATGCCGTGCTTTTCGGCGATCGACTTCGCCATAAATTTGAAGAAAGCATGCCGATCAGCGGTTTTGAGTGCCTCATCATATTCCCAGTTCATCTCGAACTGGCCATTGGCGTCTTCATGGTCGCTTTGATAAGGGCTCCAGCCAAGCTCGATCATCGAGTCGGAGATTTCTGCAATCACCTCATACCGGCGCATAAGCGCCTGCTGATCGTAACAGGACTTCGTCTGATTATCGGCGCCGTCGGCGACCGACTTTCCATCCGCGGTAAGAAGAAAGAATTCACACTCCACGCCGGCGCGCATTTCATAACCGAGATCGGCAGCCTGACGGATGAGGCGCTTCAGGAGATTGCGCGGCCCTTGCGCGACGAGTTGGCCCTCCATGACCAGATCGGAAGAAAGCCAGGCCACCTCCTTTTTCCATGGCAGTTGAATGAGACTGTCGGGATCCGGCATGGCGAAGAGGTCCGGCATAGCCGGCGTCATGTCGAGCCAGGTCGCAAAACCAGCGAAACCCGCACCATCTTTTGTCATCTTGTCGATTGCAGGGGCAGGCACAAGCTTGGCGCGCATGCCGCCGAACAGGTCCGTATAGGAGACCATAAAATTCTTGATACCGCGCTCTTTAGCGACTTCCGAAAGCGCCCTTACCATTCTATCCTCCCAATTGGTGCATACAGAGAGCTGGCGATTAATTTGTTTTTCGTCTCAGCTCGCTTGCGTTATTTGGTGTTTTCGCAGCCCCGTTTAGCGATTTTCAGCTCCCGTTCTGCCCGGGAATCCAGGAGGTGCCTGCGAGTGGGACGCGCGCCATTGCGGCCGCCTCCACCGTCAATGCAACGAGATCCTCCGGTTCAAGATTGTGAACATGACTCTTGCCTGCGGCGCGGGCGATCGTCTGCGCCTCGAGAGTCAGAACCGAAAGATAATTTGCAAGCCGGCGGCCGGCCATGATGGGATCGAGGCGCTGGGCAAGCTCGGGATCCTGGGTTGTAATGCCGGCAGGATCGCGGCCTTCGTGCCAATCGTCATAAGCGCCCGCGGTCGTGCCAAGCTTCTGATATTCGGCTTCCAGGCTCGGATCATTGTCACCGAGCGCGACGAGGGCCGCCGTACCGATAGAGACTGCATCGGCGCCAAGCGCCAGCGCCTTGGCCACATCGGCGCCCGTCCGGATGCCGCCCGATACAATCAACTGCACTTTGCGGTGCATGCCGAGATCCTGCAATGCCTGAACCGCTGGCCGGATCGCCGCAAGGATCGGAATGCCGACATGTTCAATGAACACTTCCTGCGTCGCAGCCGTGCCGCCCTGCATACCGTCAAGGACGACAACATCAGCGCCAGATTTCACCGCAAGCGCCGTATCGTAATAGGGACGCGAAGCGCCAACTTTGACATAGATCGGCTTCTGCCAATCGGTGATCTCACGCAGTTCCTGGATTTTGATTTCGAGGTCATCCGGCCCTGTCCAATCCGGATGCCGGCATGCGGAGCGCTGATCGATCCCCTGAGGCAAGTTGCGCATTTTGGCGACGCGCGACGAGATTTTCTGGCCGAGCAGCATGCCGCCGCCGCCGGGTTTGGCGCCCTGCCCGATCACCACCTCGATCGCGTCGGCCTTGCGCAGATCATCGGGGTTCATGCCATATCGCGACGGCAAATATTGGTAGACGAGGATCGACGAATGGCCGCGCTCCTCTGGAGTCATGCCGCCGTCGCCAGTAGTTGTTGATGTGCCGACGATCGACGCGCCACGGCCAAGCGCTTCCTTGGCCTGCGCAGACAAGGCGCCGAAACTCATGCCGGCGATGGTGATCGGAATCTTCAGTTCAATCGGCTTTTTCGCAAAGCGCGCGCCAAGAACGACATTGGTCCCGCATTTCTCGCGATAGCCTTCGAGCGGATAGCGCGAAATGGAAGCGCCGAGAAACAGAAGATCATCGAAATGAGGGAGCTTGCGTTTCGTGCCGGCGCCGCGAATGTCGTAAATGCCCGTTGCAGCAGCACGGCGGATTTCGGAGAGCGTATATTCGTCGAACGTCGCCGAAAAGCGGGGCCTGGTCTGCGGAATACGGATGGTCTCGTTCATCAATATGCCCCTGCATTGTCAACGTGGAAATGATAGAGATTGCGGGCTGAGCCATAACGGCGGAAATCTGTCACATCGATCTCATGGGCCACGCCGGCTTCCTTCAGCTTCTCGAAAAGCTCCCTGAAATGCTGATCTTCCATCGGCTTCTCGATGCAATCGGCGCCAAGGCTCTTGACCTTGCCGCGCACGAAGAGCTTCGCCTCGTAGATTGAATCGCCGAGAGCTTCGCCGGCGTCGCCGAACACGGTCAGCGTGCCCTCTTGGGCCATGAAGGCCGACATCGGGCCGATCGAGCCCTTCACGACAATATCGATGCCCTTCATCGAGATGCCGCAACGCGCCGAGGCATTGCCGTCGATGACAAGCGTGCCGCCGCGAGCCGTCGCGCCAGCCGCCGAGCTGGCGTCGCCGCGCACATAAATGCGACCGGACATCATGTTCTCGCCAACGCCTGGGCCTGCGCTGCCATTGACGATCACTATGGCCCGCTGGTTCATGCCGGCGCAGTAATAGCCAACGTCGCCGTCGATCTCGACGGTCACATCAGCGTCAAGACCTGCTGCGACTGCGTGCGCGCCGAGTGGATGCAGTACACGCCAATGTTTGGAAGAACCTCCACCACTCAAAGAGTGAAGCGCCTGATTGAGCTCGCGCACGGGGTTCGACCGAAGATCGACAATTTGGGTTGAGATTTGGTTGGTCATGCGGCGCGATCCCAGAAATAGACGGTGGCGGGATTGGGTTCGAAGATGCGCGCGTTTTCGATTCCGGGAAGCACCGTCAAGGCGCGAAACTCAGTGCCAAAAGCAACATACTGGTCGGTCTCAGCCATGACCGCGTGCTTGCAGCCGATCGGATCGCGCAAAACGCCAAAGCCACTCTCCGTGCCGACCACAAATGTGTAGAAACCATCCAGCTCTTTGAGCGAGGCTTCGAGCGCATTGCCCAAATCGTCGCCCTGACCCAGACGCCAGGTGAGATAGCCCGCAGCGACTTCGGTATCGTTATCGGTATCGAAGGTAATCCCCTCGCGAATCAAACGCCGCCGGACCTGATTGTGATTGGAAAGGGAGCCATTGTGGACAAGGCATTGGTCCCTGCCGGTTGAAAATGGATGGGCTCCGGCTGTCGTCACAGCAGACTCGGTCGCCATGCGCGTGTGACCAATCGCATGCGTGCCCGACATATGCGCGAGATCGAAACGTTGGCTCACATCTGCGGGAAGGCCAACCTCTTTATAGAGCTCTATAAAGGAGCCCGCGGAACTCAGCTGCGCCTCTGGCGCAAGCGTCGCAAGTTGCGCCTGGACCGCTTGTACTTTGTCAGCAGGCACAGCGAGTACGACGTGGGTTGCGCGTTGCGTTGCCTCGATATTGACGCCAACGGCCTTGGACAGAGCTTTCTGGAAATCTTTAAGGTTGAAGCTTTGCGGCACCCGAAGGGTGAGTTTGACGATGTCTGGCGTACCGCTGCCGTAGACCGCGAAACCGGCGCTGTCCGGCCCGCGGTCGGTCATCGTCACCAGCATGGCCGCAAGGAGCTTCCCAAGCTCCGGCTCAAGCGCCGGATCCTTCAAAAATATACCTACGATGCCACACATAGCTCGTATCTCCCTCCCGACTTAATTTCTTTAAAGGAAATTATACGTCGTCTCAGGAAATATCAAGCCAGAAATTGCTTGAGGGGGAAAAATCTTTCCAACGTAGTCCGCTGGAGCGCGTCGATGCTACTCGATGGGATAGAAGATGATCGAAAGATACGTCATCGGCAATTCAAGCAGTTCCTCAGGCCCATGAGACGCTCCAGCGTCGAAGAAGAGCGTGTCGCCGGGCTCGAGAAGGTAGATGCGGTCGGCATGGCGATAAACCACTTTGCCGCTTAGCATGTAGATCAGCTCCTGCCCCGCATGCTGGAAAGCCGTATAGGGCCGCGCTTCTTCAGAAAGCGTGATGAGGAAGGGCTCGACAACGATGTCTTCGCCGAGCGAATGACCGAGCAATTGATAATGATGGCCGGCCTTCGTGCCACGCCGTTCGATGCTGACGCCGCGCCCGGCTTTGACATAAGAGCAATCGCGATGCGCTTCATAAGGCGTGAAGAAGGCCGATATCGGCATGTTCAGCGCCCGGGCAAGCGCCTGCAACGTCGAGAGCGACGCCGAAATCTGACCATTTTCGATTTTCGACAGCATGCCGGGAGAAAGCTGGGCAGTGGCGGCCAGTTCGGCGCCCGTGATTTCAAGGCGCTTGCGTCTTTGCCGGATTTGCGTCCCGATCGATTGCTCCAGGGTACGCTCGGCCGCGCTCGGCGCTCCCGAACCGGTTTCATAAGTCTCCTCGCCCGCACGTCCCCTGCCGTTATCCATGCTCTTCCCTGGTTTTTCGTCTTGGCGTTTCGACATGATATTCAAACGAATCCAGAACTGGAATTTTGTAGAGCGACGTACCACGGTTGCGCAGCGGTACCGCAGGCGGCGGTCTCTGCTCCACAACGGGTCTGGCAACAGCGCAGTTTGCGAAGGACGGTCAACACGGAATATCGCGATTATGCGCGGAGCAGGATTCTGCATCCCGCGTCGTCTAACATCAACGTCGCTTGCCAACGGCCGTAAGCGTTGCCGGTTGCGAAGAACTCCTCACCATTCAACGGTCATGAACGCGCTTCTCCCGTCGCGCAACGCAGTTTTCGAGACAAAACTGTTTATATGCAAAGGTTATTTCTTGGCAAGAAATAACATCGTTATTAATCATTGCTGCTGGACACGCGCTCATGGTCGAGCGCTCTCGTCGGCAAGTGGCTTTGCCAAGGCTGAATAGATCCAGATCACACCGCGCAATGGCGAGGCGAGTTTGCCAGTCTTATTCAATTCCGAACCGAATCTGACTGCGGCGGAATTCCGCGCTATCCTCGTCGCGTCGACGCTCTCAGAACGACGTCCGGCGGCCGATCTCGCGCGGTTGGAAAATATGCTGCGGTTTGCCGACGTCATCATTACAGCGCGTGACGAAGGACGATTGGTTGGCCTCGCCCGCGCCATAACAGATTTCTCCTACTGTTGTTACCTGTCCGATTTGGCCGTTGATGTCGCCTATCAACGCCGCGGGATCGGCAAACGACTGATCGACGAGACGCATCGCGCAGCAGGGGAAGACACGACGCTCATCCTCATTTCGGCGCCAGCCGCACAATCTTATTACCCAAAGATTGGGATGAAACATCAGGAAAACTGCTGGGCTATCCCACGTCAGAAATAGCAGAAAAAATTCCTGCTCTCCTTAATTTTTCCGCGCCTATTGCGCCGCCCCCATTTAGTTTCAATCGTTTAAATTGCACCTACGATCTGGTGCGCGAGCTCGGCCATCCCGTCCGCTGAATTCCTGAGCGACATCCCGGGGCAACAGCATATCCCTGCCGACCGGCTGCGGATGAAGATCCGAGGACTGTCGAACTACGACCTTGCGACCGCAGTCTTCTAGATTGGCTGAGACGCCATAAGTTCTCTGGGCATCCCGACGTCCGATGACACCATTTCGGATATCCTGACAGAGTTGAAGCTTGAATGGCGTCGAGTGCCGCCGGTATGGACCGCGTGATTGCATGAGCCTTCTCCGTTCAAGGCCCACAAAGCGTATCAGTTTCTCCCGTCTGCGTGGTCCAGCCCCAGGGGTTCACTCCAGTGCCGGGCCAGCTCTCAGTGAAAATCAACAAAGTCGGCACATTAGGCAAAAACCCCAAGCCATCTCGCTGATCGGCGACTACGCAAGGCCAACATGAACGTTCTTCAGGTGATACTCCGCAGCGCGATTGCCAGCACTTTTCTGGTGACGGCCGAGATCGCTGCAGCGCGGCCAATTTGGGAAGGCAGATCTCATGATGATGCACGATATGGCCAGCATGATGTGGGGCATGGGCTTACTTTGGCTCATCCTCATTGTCTTGCTTTTCTTGGCAGTGATAGCGCTGATTAAATATCTATTTCTCCAGTGAAGCATTGCATCACTGCTACCCCTCCGTGGCCCACATTGCGCTCTTCACGCCGCACTCGACGATGGCATGAAGAAGGCGTAGAACGGGCACCTGATAGATCGTTGTCGCAAACACCCAAACGCTCATCAATGACAGGCTTACGCCTTTGGCCAACGCAGCCCAGGCTCTCACCCTTTCCGATAATCAAGAGACTTAAGCCGTACGTTATTGTGTCGGCGAGAAAGTCGAGCGCCGCCCACATCATCATCTCATCTCTACCGCGTGATATTCTGCTGTTCCAATCGATCTTACCTGATTGATACTTAGAAGGCGTAAGCAGATTTGCTCCGGCGACGCTAGGGTAAGGACGCCAGCTCTAGCGGCGAGTTCCAGATCGAACAAATCCGACAACTGATGTGCTTACTTCAGTTAAACACACGAACTCCTCTTCGTTATCAATGGTTGTGGCGGAGGGTTTGCCTTTTCTGAAGGAGGCCGAGCCCAAGCCGGCCGGATGACGGGTCCATCGATTCGGCCAATGACTAACGTGGGAAGACGACCGCGCTTTGGGTCGATTGCGCCAGATGGATCGCACATGGTTTGGGTGATTGTCAGAACACTATCTTAATTAAGCGATCGGCCAGTTCTTGAAGCGAGAACATCGTCAGCGTAAGCGGCAGCAGGGGCGCGGCGGTCGCAGCAGCCATCTGGGCCATCAGACCCGCGCCAAACGGCACTGGCCGCATTTCGCGGATTACCGCATAGCTGTTGCCAAGGTCCGCCAGCGATTGGAGATCGGGGGCTCCCAACAGTTCGCCGTCAGGCGCATCCTCGCGTATCCACTTTCGTTCGAACTGCCGAACGTAATGGGTGGCGAAGGTGCCGTACTCACGCAGTCCCTGCCGTTTTGCTCGCGTCAGCTGCGGCGTAAACATAGCGAGTGGAGCAAGGAGGAAAACAACGAAGAACGCGACCAGCCCGCCGACGACGACCTTGAAGGACATAAGACTCTGCCCCTCAAGGAGAACTCTATTAGCTATCTGCCCTGCGAGCACCGCTCCTTGTGCGACGAGGATTGGCACGAACGCCTGAGCACTCCCGCCAAGGAAGGCCAATCCCCCTGCCCGGTCGGGGTGCGTCGGGATGAGCTGGAGGTCCAGTCTGGAAACTTGCCACAGCAACCAAAACCATATGAGAAGGCGCAAGTACCAGCGGAGCAGAAGGAACTGGAATACCGTAACGCCGGCGAATGCGTACCAGTAGCCCGCGGGCGTCAGCGTGAGGCTCGACGCGTGGGAGATCGCGTACCAGGTGGACGTCTCCTGGGATATGTGGCTTCGCCATACCCACTGGCCCACGGAATAAACAAAGGCCAAAAGCAAGATTTCCGCGACGCGCGAGTTGCGTGCGCGCAGGGCTGAGTGGATCGCCGTGCGGAATCTGGGCATGTCTTGCGCCCCGACGATGCCTCGGTCTACAAACTGCTGAACTGCCGCCAGGACCCGAGGATGGGCGAATTTTTCGGCGATGATCAACATCGGCAGGGCGACCAGTAGCCGGACATGAACATCGAAATCGTAGAGAAAAGGCACCCTGACGGCGCCCGCGGCTAAATTGCCGTCGATTGCCGAGAGCGGCAAAAGCGGCAGCCAAGCAATCAAAGCAATCACGATAACTCTTCGCCCGAGGAACTCCAACGGCGGTCGCGCCACTCGGGTTCGCAGGTAAAGCTGGTAAAGTGGGCCACCGAGCACCGGCGAAAAGTCTTGAGGATCTTCCAGAAGCGCTTGCCCAGCTGCGGGTCCTGACGCCTGCCCAATCTCGGTCATTTGCGATGACGTCCCTGCGGTTGGGTTGCCAAAGTAGGTCAAACCTGGCCAAATCTCGCATAACCGGGACGCCAGGGTTCAGACCCAATCAAGGTTGATGCGATTCAATGGCTCGGTGAAGCTATTGGGCTGTGGAATCGAATTTATTCTGGTTCAGCGGCGCTATGAGCACCGTCTTGGACATGGTCAGCCGCGGATGGGACAACTTCCTCGCGCGGCCCAACGGCAACCTTAGTTTCCGATTCCCCCGGCGACTTTCACGCTTTCAGGTTTCTCAGTGATCTCGTACAGCATGAACCCGGAGGCATCGCTTGATCCGGAGTTGATGGGGCCGCTCGCAGCACTCAGCATCATCAGGAATAAGTTCAATAATGATAAGATGACACCGGATAATTTGGATTTAAGTGTCAAGTCTGTCATAATCTGCCTATGAATTTTTCGAATGCTCTAGCGCTCGCGTTCGCATTATTTATCGCGTCCTTGCATATTAGCGGCGCGGCCGAAGCAGCGCCGCGCCGGCATTCCGATCAGCGTCATCCGCATCTTTACAGGCACGTGCAGATGGCGCCTGCGTCAGGCCCGACACAACCGTCATCTCAAGGCGCGCAAACGCTTCCAAAATCGACCACTCGCCCACTCGTGACAAACGACAGCGATGGTCTAAGTCGTGACCCGGAAGACTGCAACAAAGGCTGCCTCGGCAGCAGCGAATAAGCTGCGGTCAGGCGATCGCCAGATCAGAAGCGGGTTCGCAGGCCGATGGTCGGATCTATGTTTTGGGTTTTGAAGTAGCCGCTTGCGAGACCACCGTAGACGTTCGAGATCATTACGCCGCCGTAGAGGTCGATGCGCGGAAGCGGATTGTAATCGACCAGGAAGGCAATGGCGGACTGGCCGCCGGCGCATTTCGGACTGCTTGTGCTAGCGCCGAAGCCGGTGCAGGTTGCGGGTGCTTGCAGGAAGTCATTCTGGTGCTGGTAGGTAAAGTTGGCGGCGACACTGAGATTGGCACGTACGTTATATTTCGCGCCGATCCAGACCGTTTGCAGGATCTGGTTGACGTCGTAGAAGGTGGCGTTGGCTTCACCGGGTGGAACGAAGATGCCGGGCGCAATCGTTGCAAAGCCATTCGGGAAAGCATCGGACGGGTTGGCCAGCCGGGCGTAGGTATAGCCCCCGTATATTTCCGAGTTGTCCCACTTGTATCTGGCCGCCACGAGGATGGCTGTGACATCGGCAAGTGTCGCCTGCAAGATCGAAGCTGGATTGTATCCAGCCGGCACATCACTTCCACTGAACGATTGCAGAGAAACAGCGTCTCTCGCATATCGAAGAACGGCATCGGCCGAGAACCCGCCGAAAGTGGTGCCGATCTGGACCTCATATTCTCCCATGGAGCCATTGCCCAGCGCGTAGCCGTCGCCGACCTGAGCGAGGCTGGCCAACCGAAAGTTTCCGAACTCCACCCGATATTGCAACCCGGTATCGACACGCACGAGTTCTGGATACCCATAGCGGGGAAATGGGCCGGAATTGCCGATCAGTGAAAACGCATTCGATCGAGTGGGGTCGTAAGCGACGGCGACGTCATTGGAGAGTGAGATCATGCGTCCCACGGTTAGCGTGCCATAAGTCGCGTTGCTGACGCCCACAAATCCAAGCGAATTGTCCCACTGGCCGGCGCGGCTGGAATCGCCGTTCGCCGTCTGCTGACTCGGCGAATTCAAATTGTTGTCGGCGAGGGACTTGGGTCCGTTGTCCGGTAAGAGCGAAAACGAATTAAAGGCCATTTCGGCCGCCCCGATCAGGAGCCAATTGGCGCCAATCGGCTCCTCCATTTTTACGCCGAGTGTTGAAGCGCTCAATCCGTTGGGCGACCAGGACCAGCGCCCGGCTCCGCTCGTTTTCTGAACCGTGTAGAAGACGCCCTTGTCGTACCACTTCCCGAACCCGACACCGGCGGTGTTGTAACCGAATCCCGCGTCCAGCGTGCCGTAGAGGGTGAACCCGCCATAGGTGAGCGGACAATCGGCAACTGACGTGCCTAGCCAGTTCCAGAGGCTGGATAAGCAACTGGACGATGCGCTAGGTTCCGAAGAGGGCCTGGCGGTCGGCAGATCGGCGGCATAAGCGGCTTGGACGAGGCAGACCAATGCCGGCAGGACAACCACACCCCGCTTGAGGATCGCTTTCATGCTCCTCCTTCAAAGTGGTCCGCATTGCCGAACAATCTCTTCCGCCTCACCTCATGATGGCAAGGTTCTTCCAGAAATTCTTGAGGCTCTCATCACCGCCGAAGAGCGTAGTGAAATTGGTTGAGTCGACCAAGAGAATATCTCCTGGCCTCCGGTTGTTTGGCGGCATCCAAAGGAGGCAATTGAACTCCCTGTTGCCTGCGTCGGTGAACGGATGCGGGCGCTCTAGATCAATCGGCTGGCGCGCGAGAACTTGAACTTCTTTGCCATCCGGATTTGTCAGTTCGTAATGCGGCAGATGCGGATGAAAATTAAGTGTCGGCACATTGTTGAGCAGACCTAGCGCGTCAAGGTCGCGAAAAGCCGTCAGGGGAGCAATGTTGTTCGTGCCGCTCACGGTGGCAGGCCGAAGCCCGAAGGTGTTATGCACAGGAACGCCCAGCCCCTTCATCAGGGACCGCGTGTACTGGCTGAACCGCTGCTGGCGCGGCACGAGCGGATCGCGATGGTGGGCGTATTCCACCTGACGCTGCTTCATATCGCTTGTGAAGCCCACATCGTGGTGCGGCGCCAGCAGCAGGCAAGTGCCCTCCCGCTTCAGCCACTCGCCGATGGCCGCGATCTCCTCGGGAGTGGCCTCCTGCTCGGAGAGAATATGGTCGAGTCCGAACACCAACAGCGTGTCGGCGTCGGCGAGAATGCGCTCGTCGATTGGTTGCTTGAACCCGGCCTGATCGATGCGCTGGAATACGGCGACCGGATTGCCGGTCGCCTCGCCCGCGATCTGCTGAAAGCTGAGCGCGGAGCGGTGGAACAATTCCAGTGTTCCGGCGATGCCCTGGAGGAATTGCGCCGCGCTCCATTCTGGTGTCTCGTAGGCTGGCCAGAGAACCGTGCGGACCTCCGTCATAGTCGAAAAGCGGTTCTCCATCGCCGCGGGGTCTCGCTGCGATTCCCACGGATAACTCCATGTCCAGTAGATACTGATGCGACGCTTGCCGGGCGTATATTTCCGCGGAACGTGGTTCTGGTTGTAGGTACGCGCATTAGCCGACGCTGGCATTGACTCCATCCTCTCGGTTCAACGACGCCAGATAGCTGAGCGCCTTCAGGCCAGGGAGAAAGAAGTAGGCGCCACCCCTGACTGTCGTGAAAGCTGGCAAGCCGACGATTTTCTTGCGGATTGGACGGCTGGGGATTTTGAACTCCATCGTGCCGTCATGGTTGCCGATGATCGGGTCGCGTTCGTTTTCGAGTTCGTGAAAGTTTTTGTCGTTCGCCCAGACATTTTGCGCGAACTCGAACTGCCGTATGAGACTGCCGCAGATCACGAAGGCCGCGATCCCTCGATCGGCCCCGTCGTCGGGGGCGCCGTCCGGCAAATAGGGGCCATAAGTCGCGCCACGGCGAATCATCCGGCGCCGGTTCATATTCGCCGCTGTGTCGCGCGGATTCATTCGGCGCGCGTGGGAGCCGAGCGGAACCGCGTATCCATGCGGGTCCATTTCCTTGTAGTTGAAGTCATTGTTTCGCTGCATGTCCGCGCCGAGGACGGGATCGTCTTTGTCGGGCGAGAGCACCAGCGGCGCGCCACTGCGCCATCGACCCATCAGTTTCGCCGCGATCAGTTCTTGCTCTTCGGCCGTATTGCCGTGCTGCCGCAGAAAATCTCGAAACTTGCCGACGTGCTCCTGCAAACGACGGTAAGCCATGTAACTGCCGTTGCGCGCCAGCATCTCGGGCTGTGGGCGGTCGGCGATCACCCCATATTCATCCGGATACCCAAGTATGAACTCACCTGCCTTCAGCGGCGCGCCTGAGCCCGGCGTCGGATCCTCGCCGCTGTCTTCAATGACCGGTTGAGACAGCCTGTCACGATAGCCGAAGTGATCGTGAGCGTAGTCGAACGGCGGGATGGCCTCAACATCGAGCACGGAAAGAAGCTCAACGCCTGGGCATGCGGCGACGAGCTTTTCATGCTCAGAGACACACCGGGCATGCTCGGTAGCATCCCTGGCGAATAGGATAGCAATCGCGTGCAAGTCCGGGCTCGCGACTCCGCCGTACCAATGCTCGGGCGCGTTGGCGCCAGTATCACCGAGTGTCTCTGCGCGCGCGACCATGCCTTGCCTGAATTCCTCCGGAAATGTAGCGAGAGAGGCTTCGTCCAAGCCCAACGCACGCAAGCCATTCCAGGTGAAGGCCACCGTCACCCAGCGCATGTCGCCCTCAACATTGTCGCGCATCGCTGCGACGGAATGAACCTTCTCCTTGATGGCGGACAACCACGCCCGGCCAGCGGCTGCTTCTCGAAACGAAAGGAATTCGTACCGTCCCGTCAGCGCCGGCGCGCGGGTCAGCAGGATGTGCTGGATGTCATCGAATTCGAGCATAGAGAAATGTCTCGACACATAATGCTGAAGCCGTTGACGTGTTTATTGCACTGGCGTCATCGGATCGTTCGCGCTCATCTCAGTGTTTCCGATCTTCGCTGTGGTCGCGAACAGAAAGGAGGCCTCGAAATGTCTCCGTGCAGTCTAATTTCATAGGCTTCTGTCATCGTGCTGCGCGGGACTCACTGCATCTGGTCGAGCATGTCCGAAAACGCCGCCTTGAGTTTTAGCGCTTTCTTGATCTCGTCAGCGCTCACGTAAGGATACTCACCGTATTCGAGAAAGCTCGGGCATTGGTGGTCGCGGACGAATTTAATGAACGCTTCAGGGTTGGTCTGCCAATTCTTTGGGAAGCCCTCGAGATTCTCGAATACGGTCTTGAGGCCGGTGGCTCCGAAAAGTGCGACCGCGTCCTCGGTGTATTTGTCGAAGTCGGTGTCAAAAATGCCTTGATACATGAAATAGGTTTCACCCTTGATGGGGAAGAGAAGCCACCGCAGGTAGTGCAACTTTAACACCGCAAGTGCGTCAGGCTGTGTTGCAATCGTGTTCTCGATATTCTTCGCGTGCTCGTAAAACGCGTCCTCTCGACCGGGAATGACCTTCGCGACAATCGAGAAGCCATAGCAAGCGGGAGTCTTGGGAAAAATCGGGCCGTACCGGCCCTTTTGCGCGGTAGCCGGATCAAATCCTCCCTTCGGAATGGCAATGGCGGCCGGCTTTGACCAATCCTGTAATTTGACTTCGCTGGACATCGCTTGAACCTTTCGTAGATCGCGTTGCCTCGGGTCGGAGTTATTTCGGTGCGCCGGTTTTTGCAGGAGGCGGACTGCCCGCGGGCAAAAACAAACGCGCCAAACGATTGAACGGGCCACGCAGCAAGGTATACGGGACGAGCGCAAGTAAAGTCGCTGTAAACATGAGCTCCAGCGGATAGATGAACCGGTGGGTAAAGAGTTGATAAACGCAGTCAAGTGTGATCGCGACGAGGAAAGGAGTTCTGGCTCCCCGCCAACCATCATGAAGCAATTGAAAGCGTCGCTGCGGGTCGGTGAGCAGAGCCCACAGATAACCCTGCCGGCCCTGCCGCGCATCTTGAACGCCGGCCCTTAAAGCCAGGAGTCCTGCTACTGTCGGCTGGATGAAGAAGCGCAGGCTTAGAGTACCGTTCGGCCGGTCAAGAAAATTTTCCCACCCTCGGCTGACCATATCCAAGAGAATACTCACGTAGAAAATCCAATTTTTTAAAACCAAAAATATAAAATCAGTTGAACATTACGACCAAAGATAACGCCAGGCAAACAAATGTAGATTATCCCAGCCACCAGGCCAAGCGCCTTTTGTTGTTCCCGCCGTGAACATAGATCCGCATCTCACCGTGACGGTTACGCCATGTCGTGCAGTGGCAGACTGTTCTTAAATGGATCGTGGCCCCGATGCATAGTTGTTTGGGGCGCTTACAATTAGGAGCTTGGCAATAACGCCATCCATGTCTGCACACATGCCCGCGGCGCAGCAGGTGGTTAAGACATAAAGGCTTGACAAGTGCGCGGCTGCAAATTCTATCTTCCGCTTAGCGCGCCGTGCGCGCTCCACTTTACGGCACATCAAGCTGGATCAGTTTCTTTTGAAATATTCGTGCTCACTTTAGGTTCAAATTAATTCGCTTGCGCGTGCTTGCGCTCCGAAAGCTAGTTCGATCATCGACAATACAAAATGTTTTGTGGAGGAGCTTCGATCATGCTTAGAAAGTTTTGGCTTCCTGTCACTCTTGGCTTCGGACTTGCGATCGGCGCCTATGGTCTGGCCGGCGCCGCCCCTGTGAACCCCAACGTGCTTAGCGGTGTTACGTCTACGCCCGATATCCAATTAGCGCGGGGCGGCCGTGGCGGTGGCAGAGGACGTGGCGTGCACCGCGGGGGTATGCATCACGGCGGCCGAGGCTCTGTCGCGCATCGCGGCCATGGATTCCGCGGCGGCGGCATGCGTCACGGTGGTCGATACGGTCACGGTGGACGCTATGGCCGCGGCGGTTACCGCGTGGGCGGCCGCTATCACGGCGGCATTTGGTATGGCACGGGACGGCACTTTTGGCGCGGCCGGTGGTACGCCTATGGCGTAGGCGCCTGCTGGCGGTCGAGCCCGATCGGCTATGTGTGGATCTGCCAGTAACGACGTTTAGATCGAAGCTGTGCAAGCGATAGCATCGAATGACCGGCCTCGACGGGTTCCGCACGCCTGACTTATTTTGAGTTAGGTGCAGTGTCGCGGAGTGCGGAAGCCGACGACGGCCTGACAATCGCTGAAGTCCAAACTCGCGATCATGGCAACTTTCACGCGGCTTCGATTGGCAATACCTTTGAACCACTTCTGGTTTGCCAGAGGCTGTTTCATCTGAGTTACGCCCATCATGGCGACCCGCTGGTGCCCGGCAGCAGCGGGTCTGCCGCAGTTCGTTGTCATGCGGGGAGGCGAATACGGTTTCCTGCCGAGCCTGAGCGCTCTGCGCTGGCTCGGCGAACTCAACCGTTAGCGAGGACAGACGTGTCGGAGCGCTTTGATCTCGCAGTGGTCGGAAGCGGCCCGGCCGGCTTCAATGCCGCGCTGACGGCGGGGCGCATGGGCCGACGCGTCGCAATCATCGACCGGGAGGAGATGTTTGGGGGTGTCGCGCTGCGCCGGGGCGGCATTCCGAGCAAGGCACTGCGCGAAGCCGTTCTGAATGTTTCCGGCTACCAGCGCTCGCTGTTCTATCCCGGCAACGCTCCGGCCGTCCCGGTGATTGATCGCCAGCAACTCGGCGACCAGGTACGGGAAGTCGTGCGCAGAGAAGTCGCCGAGGCCTCACGCAAACTCGAGGGCCTCGATGTGACCTTCTTGCCCGGCCTCGCGCGCTTTCGTGACGCCAACACCCTCGACATGGAAGGCGGCACGACGATCTCAGCGGGTTTTATCCTGATCGCTTGCGGTACGCGTTCGTACAGTCACCCTGGCATCCCGATCGACCACGACCGAATGATGAACGTCGATTCGATCACCAGCGAGGATCTGATCGGCGAGATCTCGCCTACGTTGGCGGTCGTCGGGGCCGGAGTGATCGGGCTGGAATATGCCGCCATGGCCAGCGTGTTGGGGACCAAGGTGACGGTGATCGACCCTCGCGCCGAACTCCTGCCGTTTCTGGATCGCGAGATTGCCGCGCACCTGCGCGAGCATCTGACCGGGCGGGGCGTCGAGTTTCTTCTTGGCGAACAGATCATTGGCGCAAACCGGGAGAATGACAAAGTCATCATCCGACTCGAAAATGGCCAGCGGCTCACCTGCGACCGGTTGCTTCACGCCGGCCATCGCGTTGCGAACACCGACGGGCTGGATCTCGAAACCATCGGACTTTCGACCGATGAGCGGGGATTGATTGCAGTCGACAGTCAATTCAGGACCGCAGTCGCGACTGTCTATGCGGCCGGAGACATCGTGGGCTTTCCCGCGCTCGCTTCCACCTCTGTCGAGCAGGGCCGGGTCGCCGCGAGCCACATGTTCGGAGTGCCCTGCGGCTACAAGCTCACCTCGCTGCCCACGGGGATCTACACGATTCCCGAAATCGGGATGGTGGGCATGACCGAAGATCAACTGGCCAGCGAGGGCATTGCCTACGCGGTCGGCATCGCCCGTTTCTCGGAGCTGGTCCGCGGCCAGATCATCGGCGACCACACCGGCATGCTCAAGCTCATCTTCGAGACCAAGCACCATACCTTGCTCGGTGTCCACGTCATCGGCACGAGTGCCACCGAGATTTTGCATATCGGTCATGTGACCATGATGCTGGGAGGAACGATGGAGTTCCTGAGCGACGCAGTCTTCAACTTCCCGACGATGGCCGAGGCCTACAAGGTCGCCGCCGCAGACGCGCTCGGTCGAATCTTGAAATGAACTCCCGGAATGCAACGTGATCACGACTGCGCCTCGCAGACGGAAAGACCGGAACGTATAGATTTCCTCGTTGAAACCGCGGACAGCGAAAAGCCTGTGGCCCATCACAACCGTCCGCTTTCGATCGAAGCAGGAGCTCATCTAAACAGCGATCATGGGCGCGAAGCCGTCGTGACATTTTTGGGCGCACAGCAGCTATCATTACTTGTCCGACAGAAGATCACTTATGGAGTGGAATCGGAATGCCGCAGCCGCTATATGCCGCCTCACGCGGTGATCTGCTGATCGAGAAACGAACCCTTTCAAGCGCGCGACCGATCCCTTTTATCTTTCCGTTTCGCGCCGATACTGCAGGACGGCTGCATTCAGCAAAGTCCTGGCATCATGCAGCAGCGGCTCCATGTCGAAGATTCTTTGGAGTGCTTCCTCCGTCGCGCCGGCTTCGACGAGACTCGAGCCGATCAATGCGAGGCCTGATGCGTCAGTCAGAAGGATCTTCAGGTCGCGCAGGAAGAGCTTGATTACGATCGTCCGGTCTTCTGATGCCATTGGCCCCTGCCCCCATTTTGAGGATATCCGCGTCTCCGCTTTGATGCACGTCAGAGCCCCATAGCTTCCGCGGGCTCTCGTGTGCGCATCCGTCCAGCGAAGGACAGGGCCATGCATGCTTCCTTTGCCGGTGAAGTCGAGTGGGACAGGTTCTTCACGGCTGCGCCACAGAGCCTGTCCTCGGGCTTGACCCGAGGGACGGAGGCTGTCCGTCGAGCAATACAAAATAGTCAAGCGAGCTTGAGAACGCTCGCCAAGCGCTACGGGATCAACCAGAAAACCGTCGCCAAATGGAAGAAGCGGGAAACGGTTGCCGA
>SCSF01000075.1 GCA_004298435.1 Beijerinckiaceae bacterium | reverse complement strand
CCTGCGCATGCGAATGAGCTTGATAAGCTTTAACGCATTTCTCGGTTCAATTCCTCAAGGCCGCTATCTATGGAACTTATTCCTGTCATCGATCTCAAGGGCGGCGAGGTGGTGCGCGCCGAGCGGGGCGCGCGTCACCTTTATGCGCCGATCAGAACGCCGCTGTCTCCAACCAGCCACCCGGTCGATGTCGTTGCGGGCTTTCTTGCGCTGCATGATTTCCGCACAATCTATATCGCCGATATCGATGCGATCGAAGGCGCGGGCGATCATGCTGCCGCGATCGACGCGCTCGAGGCTGAATTTCCATCCGTTTCCTTCTGGGTCGATCCTGGCATCGTGGATTTGCCGCAGACGCTTGCTTTTTTTGAGCGGCATCGCGGCGATCTTGTTCTCGGCAGCGAGAGTTTGCGCGACATTACGACGCTGACAGCCCTGAGCCGGCAGCCTGCGTTGGCCACGCGTTCCGTACTGTCGCTCGATTTTCGCGATGATACCTATCAGGGACCGGACGGTTTGAACGATGAACCCGTGCTCTGGCCTCAGCGTCTCATTGTTATGACTTTGGCCCGGGTCGGCAGCAATACAGGGCCAGACCTCGATTGTTTGCGCAGCGTCGCTGCAAAGGCTGGTAAACAACGCGCCGTTTACGCAGCGGGCGGCGTGCGCGGCCCGGAGGACCTTGCCGCATTGGCGGAGGCTCGCGTTCAGGGAGTGTTGATCGCATCGGCGCTTCACGACGGGCGGCTCGATGCCGAGGTGATCGAGCGCTTTCAATCCGCCAAGCTATAGCGTTTTCAAGCGAAGCGACTTTCGATTCGCGTGAAGAAAACGCGTTAAAACAAACAAATTGAGCCGCCAGGCAGAAGATAATGGAAAGGGGAGCATGTAGCTCCCCTTTCCGGCAGGTTCTTGCGTTCGAAACAAGAGACGACGGCGCGGTGCGCCGCGTAATCTCAGTTCGGCGCGAAAGGATGCTTGGCGGTGTCGCGCTTGGCGACGACTTCCCGGGCCTTCGGCTCGCCGGCGACGGCGCGCGCGATGGCTTCCTTTGTGGCGCGATAGTTGAAGTCCTGAATCTTCTTGTCGTCCTCGGCTTCCCAGTGAATGAAGACGCCGACGCAGATGAAGATGTCGTCAGCTTCCTCAAGCGGAATCACGCCTTCCGCGACGCTGTCGGCAACTGCCTTGCCGACTGCATGCTGTGCCGGTCCGAACATCTGGACAGCCTGCTTGGCGCCCTTGATCGTCACCTTGTTGAAGAGGATCGTGTTGGGCTTGCAGAGAAGGTTCGGAGCGACCACCGCGAGCAGGGTAGTGAAGCCGTCCTTGTTGTTGACGAGAGCATTCGCGAAAGCGCCTTCGGCAGCGCTGCCACGAGGCCCCATGATGAGATCGATATGCGCGATTTCGTTGCCGTCGCCGACGAGCGATTCGCCAACGCAAAGTTTTGTTATCTTGGCCATGAACATCTCCCTCCGGAAGGAAAACTACAAAATTCCGCCAAAACTTTCAGCGGATACCAAACCTATCCTTGTTGTCAGCGCCCCATCCAATGCGGCTTGCACGGATCGGACGGGCCGGTTGGCCAGATAGCGGCGGATCGCTCCGC
>SCSF01000074.1 GCA_004298435.1 Beijerinckiaceae bacterium | reverse complement strand
CAATCGAACGAGAGCGGACGTTTCGAGCCTCATGTCCGCATCACCGAAGATGACGGCTGGGACAGCGCGGAAGATGCGCCGCGGCTCCTGACGACCATCACGGTCGAGCGGCCAAAGACCATCATCACCCGTAACGATTCGCCGGATATTTCCTTTGACCGGTCGATCAATCCCTATCGTGGCTGCGAGCATGGCTGCATTTATTGTTTTGCCCGTCCGACGCACGCCTATATGGGCCTCTCGCCGGGACTGGACTTCGAAAGCAGGCTCTTCGTCAAGCCTGATGCGGCAGTGCTTCTCGAACGCGAACTGGCCGCAAAAAACTATCAGCCGAAAACGATCGCTATCGGCACGAATACTGACCCCTATCAACCGATCGAACGCGAGCACAGGATCATGCGTCAGGTGCTCGAAGTTCTCGCGCGCACCAATCACCCTGTCGGCATCGTGACGAAATCCGCCCTCGTCCTGCGCGATCTCGACCTGTTGCAGCCGATGGCCGAAAAAGGCCTCGTCAAAGTGGCTCTCTCGGTCACGACTCTCGATCCGGTTCTCGCCCGCAAGATGGAGCCGCGCGCCGCGACGCCGCAGCGGCGCCTTGCAGCCATAGCGGCGCTGGCGGAGGCCGGCATTCCGACGACTGTGATGGTGGCTCCAATCATTCCAGCTCTTACGGATGCGGAGATCGAAACGATCCTCGCCCGCGCCTATGCGGCCGGGGCGCGCGAAGCCGGATATGTGATGTTGCGGCTGCCGCTCGAATTGCGTGACCTGTTCAGCGAATGGCTGCTCGCCCATTACCCGGACAAGTTCCGGCACATCATGTCGCTTGTGCGCTCGGTGCGCGATGGCAAGACCTATGATGCGACGTTCGGCAAGCGCATGACGGGTTCGGGACCCTACGCCTGGATGATCGGCCGCCGCTTCGAGGCGGCTGCGGCGAAAATCGGCTTTGGGAGAACGCGACGGAAATTGCGCAGCGATCTGTTCCAGCCGCCAGCGAGGATGGGCGAGCAACTGCGGTTGTTCTGAAGAAATCCCGCAGGGTGTAAAATCGAGCGGGATCGGCTAAGACCACCGAAGCTACTTCTTCGAAACCGCTCTAATGCCGAAACCTGCCCCTGCCCTGCCGACGTTTCGCCGCGAGAAATCCTTGCGTAGAAAAGGATTCTGGCCGGTGGCGGGAATCGACGAAGTTGGACGGGGTTGTCTCGCAGGCCCCGTTGCGGCTGCCGCGGTCATTCTCAACCCGTCCGACATTCCCGACGGGCTCAATGATTCGAAATGTCTCGCGGCCGCTGTGCGCGAAACGCTTTATGAAGAAATCCTTGCACGCGCGCATGCCGTCGCATTCGCTTTCGTCAGCGCGGCCGACATTGATCGAATCAACATAAGACAGGCAAGCCTCGCAGCCATGCGCCGCGCGCTGGCCGGTCTCGCCGTCGCGCCTTGTCATGTGCTGATCGACGGCAATGATCTCCCGGACAACCTTGCATGCAGCGGTGAAACGATCATCCGGGGCGACTCTGCGTCAGCATCCATCGCCGCCGCCTCGATCGTCGCGAAAGTCGCGCGCGACCGTTTAATGACCCGGCTTTGCCGAATCCATCCGGCCTATGGCTTCAGCCGGCATGTTGGCTACGCGACGCGCGAGCATCTTGCCGCCATCGCACAGCATGGCCCGAGCCCTTATCACCGTTTGAGCTTCTCGCCGTTCCGTTAGATCACGATACGTTCCGGTCGAACCTGACCTGAACGCATATATCCCGCTCTGGATCTGATCCCGTCACTTCCTTAATTAGAACTTTATTCAATACGTTCGAAAAAGAGACACATCCCGGCAACCCTCTTAAACGCGACCTTTACCGGGCATCGGCAGATTGGCGCAGTTAGTTGCGCACCTGGTGATGTTCATGCGTATTGCACGTGCCGGGACTGCTGGCTCGAAGACTCAGATAAAGGTCACGCGTACTGAGCCTTTGAGAGCGCGGCGCCCGGCCGTGCTTACCGCAGTTTCCAATCCCGTCCTGCCCTTCAATCAGATTCTGATTGGCGACTGTATCGAAAGGCTCGAGCGCCTGCCGGCGGCCTGCGTCGATCTCGTCTTTGCCGATCCGCCCTATAATCTCCAGCTCGAAGGAACGCTGTCGCGGCCCGACCAGAGCCTTGTCGATGGCGTCGATGACGCCTGGGACAAATTCTCGAGTTTTGGCGATTATGACGCCTTCACCCGCGCGTGGCTTGCCGCAATACGGCGCGTGATGAAGCCTGATGCGACGATCTTCGTCATCGGCTCTTATCACAACATTTTTCGCGTCGGCACGATTTTGCAGGATCTCGGATTCTGGATTCTGAACGATATTGTCTGGCACAAAGCCAATCCGATGCCGAATTTCCGCGGCCGGCGTTTCACCAATGCACATGAGACGATGATCTGGGCGGCGCGCAGCGCCGACACCAAGGCCTATACGTTCAATTACGAAGCGCTGAAGGCCGGCAATGAAGATTGCCAGATGCGTTCCGACTGGTTCCTGCCGATCTGCACCGGCGCTGAGCGCCTGAAAAACGACAAGGGCGCCAAAGTGCATCCGACACAGAAGCCGGAGGCCTTGCTCGCGCGCATCCTCCTTTCGGCTTCCAACGTGGGCGATGTGGTGCTTGATCCCTTCTTCGGTTCGGGCACCACGGGCGCTGTCGCCAAGCGCCTCGGTCGAAGCTTCATCGGGCTCGAACGCGATGCGGCCTATGCCAAGGCAGCAAAAGCCCGCATCGCAGCCGTCGAGCCGCTGCCCGAAGGCGCGGTCGCAATCGCGCCAAGCAAACGGACACAGCCGCGCGTCGCTTTCGCAGAAGTCGTCGAAGCGGGCTTGATTGCCGCCGGCGATATTCTGGTTGATGAAAAAAAGCGTTACCGCGCTATGGTCCGCGCCGACGGCACGGTTTCGCTCTTCGACAATGGGTCAAGTGCGGCGATCGTTGGCTCGATTCACAAGATCGGCGCTCTCGCGCAGGGCCTGCCCGCCTGCAACGGCTGGACCTTCTGGCACACGGAAAACGGCGGAAAACTCGCGCCGCTCGACAATTTGCGGAACGCTTTTCGGGCGACGATGCAGGCGGCTGAGTAGATAGCGTTTTCGAAAGACGCGGCTCGGCTGCCACCTCAACCATAAAAGCCCTTCACCCAATCGCGGAAGGCTTTCCGCGAGTCGTCCCATGTGTAGAACATATGGCCACCGCTGAAGTGCCGTATGTGCAGCTTCTCCCGCTGTTCGGGTAACAGCTTCATCTGCTCGACGAGACGCTCCGACGAAAAATACGGCGTGACCATATCGTAATAGCCGTGCGCGATGAGCACCTTCATGTCCGGGTTCATGCTCATCGCGAAACGCAGATCGTCCATTGCGCCGGCTGGTCCTTCAAGCGCATGGCGCTCCTCGTCATTCTTCCACGCGCGATTGACGTCCATGCTGAGAAGCTCATAGCGCCGCTCGCTCTCGATGCCGATCACGCTGCGCAGAACATGATTGATTCCGCTCGCGAACATGCGTTCGATGCCGGCAAAGGTCGGGTCTGGTCCCTCTTGCGCCTCGCGATCCGGAAACGGATCGATGCCGGTAATCGTCGCATCGTAAAAACCGAGAACGCGCTGCTCCGAGCGCAGAAGCTCGCGCGCAAAGCGCCAGAACGAAACGCGCCCATGCGCGCGCGTCACGAGATCTTCGGGCAGACCGAGAAAATCCGCGGCGCGCGCAAAGACGCGGCGCAATTCAACCGGATCGTGCGCCATGCCGACGAGAAAGGCATGCGCCAGCTCGTGCGTTGCGAATGTCTCTATGCCGCGGCGTTGAACAGCGATCGGCTCATCGCCCGAAAAGACACGCGAGCGCTTGTGAAAGGCGGCGGCAAGCGCCATCACGCAAAAGGTATCGACATAGCGCGGCACATCGTAATCGCTCTCGTTGAGCAGCGTCCATTCGAGCGCCGGCGAAATGGCGATGGCCGCCGTCAGTCCGATCCCGTGTTTCTCCTGCAAGCGACGCGCGAGTTTCGCAGTGCGAAAGCCGCCATAGCTCTCGCCAGCGATGAACACGGGCGCGTTCCACAGCTTATGCTTCGAAAGGAAGCGTTCGATGAATTCGCCGAGAGATTCGAGATCGCGATTGAGGCCAAAAAATTCCTTCTCGTCGACGCCCTTGCCGGGCTCCGGCTTCTCCTTGTCCGCCGGCTTCGGCTCCTGCTCGACAATGCGGCTGAAGCCTGTGCCGACAGGATCGACGAAAACGAGATCGGTGAAGGCGATCCAGCTTTCGGGATTATTGGTGAGACGCACCGGCGGCGGCGGTACATGGCCTTGGGCTTCGAATTGCACGCGCTGCGGCCCGAGGCCGCCGATGTGCAAATAGGCCGAGGCAGCGCCGGGACCGCCATTGAACACGAAGGTGACGGGCCGCGGCTCCGGCACATCAGCCAGACGATAGTAGGTATGGAAAATCTCCGCGGCGGGCTTCTCGCGCTTGCGGATGACGATCCATTCGGATGCCGCCTCGACCTGCTCGACGCGACCATCAGCCGAGGTCCAGGACAGGCTGGTTCTCGCGCCCGCCGGCGGCTGATGCTCGGCGGTTTGAATATCCTTTTTGTCGGAAGCCTCGTTCATAATGTTCCCTGTCTGATCCGGCGTTCTTTTATCTATTGCCACATCTGGCGTGGAAATTGCTCATTTCACGAAAACATTCAGGCTTTATTAACCGGGGCAACGACGATGGAAGAACGGCGACAGGCGCAGAGGCTGCGCACTTACCTTGCAGGCCAAATCAATTTTCATGCGCGGTGTTCCAGACTGGAATGTCTGGTCCGCAATATGTCCCACAATGGAGCACGGCTGATCTTTCCGCGGCCGCCCGCGATGCCGGACACTTTCAATGTGGCGATTCCCCAGCGGAACGAAACCCGGCGCGCCCGGCTCATCTGGCGCAGCGAAAAGGAAGCCGGGATCGTTTTCGTGGATCCCGAACCGGCGGCTGTCATTTCCCTTGAAGCAACGCGAAGGATTCAGTCGCTGGAAGCCGAACATGATGCGCTGGCAAAGCGTGTCGCCAGGCTCGATCCTTCCACATAACGCTATTCGAATTCCACCACGAGGCCGCGCCTGTCGCACTCCTCGCCGATGGCCGTCACGATTTTTTGCAGATCCTCGATCGCGACTTCGCAATCCTGATGCGGTGGATCCCAGGTCAGAATCTCATCGAGGTGAATGACAAAATCGGCCGGCGCCTCAGCTTCAAGCAGATCGGGCGACGAAAAGATCGTCAGAACCTTCTTGCCATGTGTGACGCGAAAAGCGCCTTCAGTGAGGGTGACGATAAGGCGGTCCCGGCCGCGCCGCGCAAGAGCGTCATTCTCATTCATCCACGCAACTCCAATCTCCGCGACCAATCCGCGCCGCCTTCCAGGAAACAGCGCAACGCCGAGACACGCAGACTATAGCGTTTTCGAGCGGCGTCCGGTTCGCGTGAGGAAAACGCCTCAAAACAAAAACCTGAAAGGCCCTAGATCTCTCACTCACCGCTGCCCCTGATGGCTGCAACGACTTTGCGCATCAAGCTTGGCAAGGCTTCCTCGCCGAGCGCATTTTCATCAACCCAACGGCAATCGCCTGGCGCCGGCGTCGCCGGCGCAACCTCGGCCACGAAAATTTCGAGCCGAAGTGCAAAATGGGTGAAGACATGGCGCACGTCCAGCATCAAACGCCGATAATTCGCGACGAGGGGCGCTTCGCGCAAGATTTTCTCGCGATCGAAATCCTCGCTCCAGACGGAACCCGGGAATTCCACCATGCTTCCCAGCAGTCCGCGCGGAGGACGGGTCCGCACGAGAACCGCCCCTGCCCTGCGGATAAAAAACACCGCGCCGCTGCGCTGCGGCCGCGTGGGCTTCGCTGCTTTCAGAGGGAACTGCTCCTGGCGTCCCAGCCGCACCGCTACGCAAAAGCTGCGCAGCGGACAAAGGCTGCACGCCGGGCGTCTTGGCGTGCAGATCGTCGCGCCAAGATCCATCATCGCCTGGGCGAAATCGCCGTTTCTGCTGCAAGGCAATAGCGCAGTCACGCGCTGCCTGATCAAGGGCTTGGCCGACGGCAGCGGCTCTTCGAGCGCGGCGAGGCGCGTCATCACCCGTTCCACATTGCCGTCAACCGCGGCGACTCTTTCGTCGAAAGCGATGGCCGCAATAGCCGCCGCCGTGTAGGGGCCGATACCCGGCAGACGCGCCAGCGCTTCGGCGTTCTCGGGAAAGCGCCCGCCATGTTCATCGACGACCGCCTTGGCGCAGGCATGCAGATTGCGGGCGCGCGAATAGTAGCCGAGCCCCGCCCATTGCTGCATCACAGCATCAAGAGGAGCCGCGGCAAGCGCCGCGACATCCGGCCAGCGGGCGAGAAAAGCGAGGAAATAGGATTTGACCGCAGCGACCGTCGTCTGCTGCAACATGACTTCTGAAAGCCACACCGCATAGGGGTCAGGCTTTTCGCCCGGCGCGGCGCGCCACGGCAGCACGCGCCGATGCCGATCGTACCAGGCGAGCAGCGCAGACGCAGGCGTATCGCGAGCCTGGTCCGAAACGGGCGTCTCAACCAGCGACATGCTTCCCGACCAGCATCCTGGGCATCACATCCCCGTCATCAAATTCGCGCAAACCGGCGTTCCGCTCCACATGAAACCGGATAACCAAGGGAGACGATCCGGCATGACGCAACCAGTCCAACCCATCCCCGAACATCGCGGCGGCGCGATCCCCTATCTCACCATCCGCAACGCGGGTGAAGCTCTGGATTTCTACAAGAAAGCCTTCGGCACAGGAGCTTTTCCGCCTGGAGCACGGCGGCAGGATCGGCCATGCCGAAATCGTCATCGGAAGCGCGCCGGTGATGCTGAGCGAGGAGTTTCCTGATTATGACGCATTGAGTCCGCAGGCCATCGGCGGCACGCCTGTAGTTATCCATCTCTACGTCGGTGATGTCGATGCCTTCACCGCGAAGGCGATCGCCGCCGGGCTTAAAGTGCTGCGCCCTGTCGCCGATCAATTCTATGGCGATCGTGGCGGCAAATTCGAGGATCCTTTCGGCCATCGATGGTGGATTGCAACCCATAAGGAAGATGTCTCGCCCGATGAACTGAAACGCAGGGCCGCTGCGCTTTTCGGCGATTGAAGCCCCGCTGCGCCAAAAACCAACGCCTCACTTTTTGTTGGACTGGGCGGGCCTTTGCCGGGTCCGCCAGCCGGTCTATAAAGAGCGGATGCGCAACCTTCACCCTCGCCGGCGCACGTTTGCTTCGCGCCCGCTCGCCGATCTCATCGGCGCGGCGATCGACCCCGTGCTTGCGAGGCAAGGCTTTGGCCAATCGGACATTATTCTGTTCTGGGACGAGATCGTCGGCGCCCGTCTCGCATCCATGTCGGAGCCCCTGTGCCTGCGCTGGCCACCGCGCAGCCGCGGCGGCACAGAGCGCAACTTCGCGCCCGCGACACTTGTTGTCCGCGTAGAAAGTGGATTTGCGCTGGAACTGCAACATCTTACCGCGCTGGTCATGGAGCGTATCAACGCCCATCTGGGCTTTGCCTGCGTCAACCGTATCGTTCTCAAGCAGGGTCCGCTGATGCGCAGGGCTCCGGCTCCGCCGCGGCGCCAGCCGCCATCGCAAGCGGCCCTGACCGCTGCTGCCGAACGGGTCGGAAATATCGGCCACGAGCAGCTACGGCAGGCGTTGACCCGTCTCGGCGCCAGAGTATTGACACAGGAATGATCGGCGGGGCGAAATGAGGATCACTTTCTGCCGGGCCGTCCCGCGACAATCGGGTTAAGCGGATTGCCTACAATTAATCTGCGCATCGCAATCCGACCGATTAGACTCGACGACAAAGGTCACGCTATCCCCGCCCCTTCTACGAGCCCAGTCCAACCGAAATTCAGCCGCCATATCCAGTCTCTACAGAGTTGATGGAAAAAGAACCATGCAAGCGCCACGGAAAGGCCGTCTCTTTATGAAGAACCGCCGGCAGATCCTCGAGATTTTCGTTGCAGCCAGCCTCACATTCGCCGGCGTGGCCGGACTCGTCGGAAGTTCGACGTCGCCAGTCCTCGCGCAAGGCGCGACGACGGTGCCGATCGACGAACTGATGGCGAAGGAAGCTCTGCCCGATATCGTGCAAGGCAAGGCGAACGCGCCGGTCACGGTGATCGAATATGCGTCGATGACATGCACCCATTGCGCAAGGTTTCATGCCGAGACCTATCCGGTCCTACTCAAGAACTATATCGACACCGGCAAGGTGCGTTTCATCCTGCGTGAATTTCCGCTCGATCCGCTGGCGGCCGCAGGCTTCATGCTGGCGCGCTGCGCCGGCCCCGACAAGCGGAACCTGATGGTCGATCTCCTGTTCAACAAGCAGCAGAGCTGGGCTTTCGTCGAGAAGCCTCTGGAAGCGCTCTCAAGCCTCGTCAGGCAGGCGGGGATCAGCCAGGAGAGCTTCAATTCCTGCATCAACAATCAGGCGCTTTACGACAAGGTGAACGAGGTTCGCGATCGCGCCGCGCAGAAATTCGGCGTCAGCGCGACCCCGACTTTCTTCATCAACGGCAAGAAGATCACCGGCGAAATGAACCCGGAAAGCCTTGAGAAAGTGCTGGATCCCCTGCTGAAAAAAAGTTAAGCATTTATAATCACGGGGACTTTCGGAGTTTCCATCGTGTCGCTTTTGCAGCTCCTGCTCAATGTGTTGTGGCTGGTTGCGGGCGGCGCGTGGATGGCTTTCTTCTGGGTGGTCGCTGCGCTGATCATGGCGCTGACGATCGTCGGGCTACCGTGGACCTGGGCGGCGCTGAACATCGCCGCCTACAGTCTCCTGCCTTTCGGCCACAAAGCCGTGTCGCGGCGCGAATGGACCGGGCAGGAAGACATCGGCACCGGGCCGCTCGGCATGCTCGGCAATATTTTATGGCTGGTCCTCGCTGGCTGGTGGCTTGCCCTGGCGCATGTCGTGACGGCCGCTCTTCTGGCGATCACGATCATCGGCATTCCCTTCGCCTGGGCGCATCTCAAGCTCGCCAATATCGCCCTCTGGCCCATCGGCAAGATGATCGTTCCGCGCGACGCCTTCCCGCATTATAGCGGCCCGCCGCGCTGGTAAGAGCTTTCAGGCACGCTATTCTTGGCTCCCACTTCGCTCGAAACCGCTATACGCAGTGGGGTTGCGCCCCGGCACATGGCGGAATAACCGGGTTTCGCACAGGAAAAGCGGCGCTGCGCCTTGCGTTCAGGCCATAGCTCAAGCCGTAATCGGCCCGAAAGGGCTTTGCCTGCCTCTTGCACCTTTACCGCGTATAGTTTTCGATACTGGTTGTTCAATGACAGAAAAAAACGCCCCGGATAGCGCTGGTTCCGGGTTTACTCCGCCGGAAGCCGTGAACACGACCACACCAGACCGTGCCGTAGCCGGTTTCGCGGCATGAGGGCTGCGCTGTGAAGTTCACCAAGCTGCATCTCGCCGGCTTCAAGACATTCGTGGAGGCGACGGATTTTCTCATCGAGCCGGGGCTGACCGGGATCGTCGGCCCGAACGGCTGTGGCAAGTCCAACCTCATCGATGCGATGCGCTGGGTCATGGGCGAGAATTCGTCGAAGACCATGCGCGGCGCCGATATGGATGATGTGATCTTTTCCGGCAGCAACCAGCGCCCCAGCCGCAACATGGCCGAGGTGCGCCTTGTTCTCGACAACAGCGACCGCACCGCTCCCGCCGTTTTCAACGACGCCGAACTTCTCGAAATCAGCCGCCGCATCGAGCGCGACGAAGGCTCGACCTATCGCGTCAACGGCCGCGAGGTGCGCGCGCGCGATGTTCAACTGCTGTTTGCCGATGCCGCCAGCGGGGCGCGCTCCGCGGCAATCGTGCGGCAAGGCACGATCGGCGAAATCATCGCCGTCAAACCGCAGGCGCGCCGGCGCATCCTCGAAGAAGCCGCCGGCGTCGCCGGGCTTCACTCGCGCCGGCATGAGGCAGAGCTGCGCCTCAAAGCGGCGGAAGACAATCTCCTGCGCCTCGAAGATGTGCTGAAGCAGATCGAAACGCAAATGGACGCGCTGAAGCGGCAGGCGCGGCAGGCGGTCCGTTATCGCGGCCTCGCCGCGGAGATCCGCCGTCACACGGCTCTGCATGCGCTCGTCAATCACCGCGAAGCCGGCGCGGCGCTTGCTGCCGCCGAGCATAAACTCGAAGCCGACCTTGTTGTTCTTGCCGATGAAACTGGGCGGCAGGCGGAGATGGCGCGCCTGCAAGCCGTGGCCGCTTACGAATTGCCGCCCTTGCGTGACGCCGAGCAGGCGGCGGCCGCCGACTTGCAAAAGCTCGTGCTGGCGCGCGAGACCCTCGACGGTGAGGAAAAACGCGCCAGAAGCCGGATCGCCGAACTGGAGCGCCGCCTCGCGCAAATGAATGCCGATCTCGCCCGCGAGCAGTCGCTGATCGAGGATGCAGCCTCCGTTCTCGGACGCCTCGATGCGGAAGCCGCCGAACTCGGCGACATGAGCGCCGAAGACGGCGAGGCCGAAAAGCGCGCGCGCGAAAATCTCAGCCTCGCGGAGGCGACTCTCGCAGCATCCGACAAGGCGCTTGGCGAAGCGCAGACCGCATTTTCGACCGCAGAAGCGCAGCGCGCGACGCTGGCGCAAGGTCTGCGCAACGAGGCCGAACGCCTTGCCCGCCTCGAGGCTGAACTCGAAGGCGTGCGCAGCAATCTTGCGCGGCTCAGAAGCGAGTTCGATACGGCTGACAACGAAGCCGATCTCCGGCAAGTGCTTGAGGCAGCGCTCGCAGCGGCCAAAGCCGCCGAAGAAAACATGGTCGCCGCCGAGGCGGCGCATGCCGGCGCACGCGAAACCGAAAGCCGCGTTCGTGGGCCGTTGCAAGCGGCTGAACGGGAAGCGCAAAGGCGCGAGACCGAAGCCAAGACGTTGTCCAACCTTCTCAGCGCGCCCACAGGCGGCAGTTGGACGCCAATCGTCGAAGAAATTTCTGTCGCCAAAGGCTACGAGGCGGCCCTCGGCGCGGCGCTTGGCGACGATCTCGATGCCGCAACCGATGCGGGAGCGCCCGCGCATTGGGCTTTGACCAGCGGTGAAGCCGATCCCGCCCTGCCCGATGGCGTCGAGCCGCTGGCGAAATATGTGACAGCGCCGGAAACGCTCGCCCGCCGCCTCGCGCAGATCGGCGTTGTCGCCAAGGC
>SCSF01000073.1 GCA_004298435.1 Beijerinckiaceae bacterium | reverse complement strand
GCGGGACGCCGCGCCGTCTATTCCGGCCGCACCGGCGAAACTTTCGTCGAGCCATTCCCGGCGGGGGTTAAGTGAGTCTTTTCTTCAATGGAGAAAGGCAATCGCTGCTGGATTATTACCCATGCCTCCGGGCCGGACAAGCGTGAGAATGGCGTCCCGGAAGGGATTCGAACCCCTGACCTACGGTTTAGGAATTTGTAGACCCGGTTAAATTACCGTAACCTGTAATAACATTTCAAGCCGGACTAAGCCATTGAAACCATGCGTTTATGCCGAATGTTATTTTATTTTACATACTTCAAATAACCTGCCATAACAGCAAATGTCTGTTACCCCGATGCCACCCTCAGAAGCCGGGGTAATCAGAAATTAAGGCAGCGACAATGGCAAAAACCCTCACAGCGGCAGCGGTCGCTAAATTGAAACCTGAAAAGGTGCGGCGCGAGATTCCAGATGGTGCCTGCCAAGGGCTCTACCTTGTCATTCAACCGAGCGGAGTGAAATCTTTCGCATACAGATTCCGCCAGCCAAAACGCACAGCGGCGAAACTCGGCAAGCCCGCCAAAATCACCTTGGGGCGTGTTGATATTTTCGGCACCGAAGTGGCTGACCCTGCCATTGGCGGACCCTTGACGTTGGCAGCCGCGCGCAAGCTCGCAACCGAGTTGAGCCACCGGCGCGCACGCGGCGAAGACATCATAGCCTCGCGACGGCAGGAGAAAGACGAACGGGCAGCACAGAATGGAAAAACCTTCGGCGGCGCTGTCTTCGATTTCATTACTCAGTATGCAAAACCGAACACACGCCGTTGGCAGGAACAGGCGCGGCTGCTTGGCATTCGCGAAGCGGTAGACGGAACACTCGAAATGATCCCCAAGGGGTTGGCCGAACGTTGGCAAGACACGCCCCTTGCCACAATATCCGTCGATGATGTCTTCGGAGTCGTTGACGAAGCGCGCGAAAAGGGCGTGCCGGGGCTGGAACGCCGCGCCAAGGGGTCGAGCGAGTCGCGTGCGCTGGCGATGCGCGCCGCCTTGTCTGTCATGTTTGGCTGGGCTGTGGACCGCAGACGCATTTCCGTGAACCCCGTGATCGCCGTCGCACGGCCAACGGCAGCAAAGGCCCGCGACCGCGTTTTGGCAGATGCGGAAATCAAGAATTTCTGGAAATCCTCGGGGGATGAATGGCCACAGGTCACGGCGGTGTTGCGGTTGCTCTTGCTAACCGGGCAGAGATTGAACGAAGTTTCCGAAATAACTCGCGGTGAGCTTTCGGCTGACTTTTCGCTTTGGACCATTCCCGGAAGCCGCACAAAAAACGGGCGTGAACACCTTGTGCCCTTACCGCCGCTTGCACAGCAAATCGTCAAACAATTTGTGCCGGACAGCGCGGGTTTGAGTGACGCTGACAAGAATGCGTTTGTGTTCAGCATGGACGGCGAACACGCGCCCGCGATTGGTTCGAAGATCAAAGCGCGTCTCGATGCGGCTATGAACGCCCCCGCATGGCGATTCCACGACCTGAGAAGAACCGCCGTTACAGGCATGAACGAGATTGGAATCCAGCCGGACGTTGTTGAGTTGTGTGTCAATCATGTTTCTGGCCACAAGGCTGGCGTGGCGGGAACCTACGATAGAAGCAAAAAGCTTGCGGAACGCCGCGCTGCTTTCGAACGCTGGGCCTCACATGTCGCGGGCGTTGTTTCCGATTCGGATCGCAAGGAGAACAACGTCATTCCGATTGGAGAAGCACGGTGAGTTGAGTTACTTTACTTTATAATAAGTACAGGATGGTTAATATAAACATTGGTTAGGCGATATCCGATGTATTAAATGCTTATGCTGAAGGTTAGTTAGCTTTATGTAAGCGTTTAGAGTGGCATTTTTGTCACAACACGATTACAAACAGGGGATTTTCATTCCGCTTTATTTGTGGTTACACTCCGCAACAACATTGCAGAGGACCACGGATATGCTCAAGCATAGGCCAAGCGAAAACGGGCAGCGTTATCTTCGCGCCATTGAGGTCGCCAACTATTTCGGCGTCACGACAATGGGTTTGTGGCGTTGGCGGAAAGACCCCAAGCTTGGCTTTCCGAAGCCGCACGAAGTGAATGGGACGCCGTACTTCGATCTGGAGGAAATCGAAAGTTGGATGCGGAAACGGGTCGCAAGTCGCTGAGGCACGCGCGTGCCGAAGATCGCATCGGGGCGGCGGTGAGCGCGAGCAACACTAAAATCACACGGAGGAAAACTCGATGAGAAGGCGGCGACCATGCCTGAAAATGAAGGAGCCGCGCGGCGCGGGAACGCTGCAACGGCTCGAAGGCAATGTCCTGTTGAAGGTATAGGATTACCACACGGCAGTTTCCTTGGCAAGGCTTTGCCGATCCGCCCGTGTGGAATTTATGCTTTTATCGACAAAGCTCAAGTTTGGCTGAAAGAGCCTTTACCAGAAGCCGATTATGCGTGGCTGCAAAGTCAGTGCGCATGCGTCTCGCCGCGCTGGGTTCGTGCGCGCTTTGGTAGGGGATATTGTCTTCGTTTGATCCTGACCCAGCCGTCACGCGAGGCGCTTTGCTTCCTCAACACTGTTGATGGACTTCTCCTGAATCATGCGGAGATAAGTCTCGATTGGACCTTCCCCGACGAAAATCAATTGGCCGCTGCTTACAAGTTTGCATGCCGATTCTTTGTAAAACGACATCATCGGAATCAAGGTGTCCGCTTTAAATGGAATACCCGTTACACCGGGGGAAGGTGGCAGCATTCAAACGTAGTAGCAATTTACCCTGACAAGCATTGCAAGCTGACCGGCGAAGTCCTCTGCCTACACTTTGATTGGCGCATATACGGGGCGGCTGCGCTCAAACAACATGGCATCAATAATATCGGGCAACTTGCCGATTTGAATCTCCGTGCTTTTTGGAAGAAGCACCTAGTGCTCGCGGCAATCGATCCGGGCGACCTTGGCCGTGCTCACTTCAACAAGCTTCATGCGACCAAGCGGCGGAAGCCGTGGATCGTTCAATGTGGCCGTTTCAGCTTTGATATGGACGAGAGAGCGGCTGCGATTCTCTGGCGCTCATCCAGTTCACGGAAGGAAGGTCACAGCGAGCCATCCACGCAGGATTTGATTGACGCTTTCCGCTTCTCGTATCCGGTACATCGGATGCTTAAAACTTTCAAAATTGACGGTCTTTTGCCTGCTGATTCTGATGATGATAATGGACCACTTTTACATCTAAGCTCATAACACCTTGAAATCACGCAATAATTTTTTCCAACAGTTTACCGAACAGTTTGCGACCTTACTGCCACCGTTAAAGCAATCAAAAGCAGCCAAAACCGACACCAGATTACAGGGAGAAAATCATGCAGAGAATACAGCCAAAACCGCAGCCAAAACCACAACTGCAACCAAAACTGAAACCGCAACCGAAATCGCAACCAGAAAGCAGATCAAATCAGCACAGGCACAATTACAATCCTGCAACCGTCCGCAGACCGATTCCGAAAGCTGAATCTACCTCTATCGGAAAACCGAAAACGATTTTCATCCGTCATGGCATACTCGAACACGACGGCAGTTACTGCACTTTCTTCGAGGATGAACAAGGCCGTGAAGTCAACAAATACGGCGATCCAATTCGCTACGATGACGATGACGAAAACCCAACTTCTTTTGCACCTGTAGAGAAGCGGACGACAAAGAAAATCAAAGCTGCGGAATTGCTGCAAAAATGGCTACGGAACGGTCCTGTTGCTGTCTCCAGAATCAAGAGTCGTGCGGAAGCTGCCGGAATTTCATGGAGCACAATCGACAAGGCTCGTTATGAGCTTGGCCTCGTTGCAATCAAAGGAACCGGAAAAAGTGCGGGCTGGTTTTGGCTGCTTCCGCAATGAAAATGTTTGCGAGCTTATGTGCGTGTAAGGGCCAGGATCGTGCGACCTTATACAGGTGAAAGCTTGCGACCTTACCTGCATGTGGTTTTGCGAGCTTATGCAATGGAACGCCTTGGAGTCGATTGATACCGATCATTCCGAATGGCGAGGGGAGAGAGGGTGTCGCTGTGACCCACACTTTGCTCACCAAAATGCGGGTCACAGTATGATTAAGCTACTTCCATTAGGCGAACTGTTCCCGGCTGGTCTGAATTTGTTTTTCGTATTTTGATTTCAACATCATTTCCAAGAAGCCTGATGAAATCGAATAGTCTTTCCAGAGAAAAGCCGGATACTTGCCCGCGCAAAAGTTTAGAAACGTCGGGCTGGCTGATATTCATCACTGTGGCGGCAGCTTTTTGAGTTAGTTTTCGCTCCTTTATAATCCGACGTAGAGAAGCTACGAACTTAGCTTTATTGAGTTCCTCTTCCGGAGCATCAAAACCGAGGTCTGCGAAGATATTTCCGCTGCTTTGAGTAATGTGATCCATTGTCGTGCGCTCCTGATAGTCTGACATTCCTTTAGCCGGTTTTCCTCGCCTCGTATTTTTCCGCGAAATGTTCCTTGGCCAGTTTCAAACGGCTTTTGATCAGCCGGATGTCCTGTAGCGGCGTCTTGCTGCCCCTCTTCGATTTCTTCTGAAAGGCATGCAGGACATAAATCACATTCGCAAATTTCACCGTATAAACGGCCCGGTATGTATCGCCGTTGAAATCATCGCATATTTCAATGACTGACGCGCCATCAAACCCCTTCATCGTTTTTGCGTCTGGGTGACGGTTGCCTTGCTGTGCATCAAAAATTCCTTGACCGAGAACCCGTTTAACCTCGGGCGGAAAAGCGCTCAGATCATCTTTCGACGATCCTACCCATTCGACCGGCTTATCCGACATCCCCCACTCCATTATGGTAAAAGTACCATATATGAGGTGGCAGCCGCTTTACAAGTGAAAAATCAATTCTGGCCGCTCGCACAGCTTATCGGAAACCGGCAGGCAACCCCCTCACATTAGAAGGCTGTTTGCTGGGCCGGAAACGGGGTCTACAGGGCTTTCCCGGTGGTGGCGCGCCTTGGGCAGGCCGCTTAAAGCTTCCAGATTTGTTGTGGCCAACCGGTTCGACAAAGATACCCCGCGCTCAAGCTTGCAATTAGCTAATAAAAGCTGGCGTGCGCCACATGTGGTTGCCAGCCGCCCCGGCCCGCCCTATATTTTGCGAGCAACGAATTGACAATTCGTAGGCCTATAGACGATAATTGTTTGAAATCAAGCTGATAGAATACGCTTTGAGCTTTGAATGGCAGCCGGGGTAACGGCTGGGTAACGTAAAACGGCAAAAACGATGCGTACCGAAGCCGCCAAAAACCATTCCAAAAGCGACATGCCAACACGCCGCATTGGAGACGGCTTGCCACGAAACGTTGACGCCACGAGACGTAAGCGTTCAGCCGTAACGAATGGGACTAGGGCGTTCATCGAAGGCGACGGCAATTCGCCGTGGTACCGTCGAATGAAGGACATCGCCCAAGCTCACGTCTACGACCTTGGCGGACCCGAATGCCTGTCCCAAGCCCAAATCAGCCTTTGCCGCCGTGCTGCGGTTCTCGAATGCGAACTGGAGCGCATTGAGGGCCAGTTGAGCCTTGGCGTTGAAGCCGATTTGGACGCCTACAATAGGATTTCAGGTGGCCTTCGCCGCATCCTCGAAACGATAGGCTTGAAGCGCCGCCCGAGGGACATCACGCCTACCTTGGACGATATTCGTCGGGATTTGGACGAAGCGCGCCAGCGAGCCCCGGAAGCCGACGACGAGGCCCTTGAGGACGATTATGAGGGGGTGGACGAATGACAGCCCCACGCCGCCTCTCATTTTCGCCTATCGAGGTTATGAGCGCGCCGCGCTTGCTCGGGCCGTTCTTCGCCGGACCCTCATGGAACCGCTGGCGTGCGGTAGTCAAAGCCGCTTATGCCGAAAAGCTGACGGCGGCGGAACGGAAGCTTTTCAACGAGATTGCCGACCGTGACCCGCCAAAGCATCGCGTGAAGGAATTGGTTGCTATCGTTGGCAGGGGTGGCGGCAAGGACAGTGTAGCCAGCCTGCTCGCCATCGCGTGCGCCATTAGTTTCGACCCGCGCGGCAAGCTACGCCCCGGCGAACGCGCGACCGTGCTTTGTTTGGCCGTCGATAAAAGCCAAGCGAGCATCGTTTACGATTATTGCCGCGCCGCTTTTGAGGAAGTGCCAGCCCTTGCGAAGCTTGTCGTCAGCATTGGCGCGGAAACAATCGAGCTTACTAATCATGTCGTGATCGAAATTCATACGGCAAATTACCGGACCTTGCGAGGCCGCTCCTATTTGGCTGTGATCGCGGATGAAATTGGCTTCTGGCGGGATGTCAACTTTGCAAACCCGGATACGGAAATTCTGACCGCCGTGAATCCTGGCCTCGGTCGTATCGCAGATTCAATCCTCATAATGATTTCGAGCGCACACAAACGCAGCGGCCTCTTGTATCAACGCTGGCACGATTACTTTGGCAAGAACGATGAAGATGTGCTTTGCGTGCTGGGAACCACGCGGCAGTTTAATTCGACCTACAGCGCCCGCACGATTGAAAAGAAGCTTGCGGAAGACCCTCAACGGTATTCCGCCGAATATCTCAGTCATTGGCGTGACGACCTCGCCAGCTTCCTGTCACGCGACCTGCTTGACGCCGCCGTTGACCCCGGAGTCATCGTTCGTCCCCCGCAGCCAAACATTCACTACATCGCCGGTTGCGATCCGTCTGGCGGGCGAGGCGACAGTTTCACGGCGGCAATCGCGCATCGTGAAAAGGACGGCATGATCGTCCTTGATGCCCTTTTCGAGGCCAAATCCCCGTTCAATCCGAGTGCCGTCGTTTCCGAGATCGCGGCGCTGTTGAAGGATTATCACTGTTACCAAACTACAGGTGACAACTACGGCGCTGAATGGGTGCCGGATGCGTTTTCAAAACACGGCATCAAGTTCTTGCCTCCCAGCCGGGACCGCAGCGGATTTTACATCGACACGCTGCCACTGTTTACGTCCGGTCGTGCAAGGCTGCTCGACAATCCGAAAATGGTCAGACAGTTCGCTTCACTGGAGCGGCGCACATTCTCGACAGGGCGCGAACGGATCGATCCGGGACCGGGCCATGATGACCTCGCGAACTCCGCCGCAATCGCCTTGTCATTGGCGGCAGCCGTCAAATCGTCCATGAATATATCAGACGCCCTGCTAGCTCGCGCACGCCAGCCTTCACGTCCATTTGCCATAGACTTTTCACACCCGACCGCCGAACAGCGCGCGATGCGCGAGAAAAGCGAGGCTTGGTGGCGAGCACAGCGTGCGGGGCCGCAACCAGAGCCGATCCGTGCGGGTTCCGGTCATTCGCCAGAGGCCACATTCGGTCCTGATGGCTCGCCGCATAGCGTTTCTTATAGCGATTTGTGGGACCTGCATACAAAAGGGAAGCGGCGCTCGTGAACTCCCTGCGAACTGTAGCGATCCATGAAGCCGGACATGCGGTTATTGCCGCAGCATTGGGCATCAAAGTCGAAGGCATCGCCTTGGACAGCAACAGTGGCCGTGTACGCACACGCTGCCCCGAACAAAACATCAGCGAAATTGAACGCAGCCTGATTGTCACTTTGGCCGGACCGATTGCCGAGCGGTTACTCATTGGCGATCCAAGCGACGAAAGTGTTTTCCGTGGCGACCGAAAAGACGAAATCGAATTAACCGCAAAGATGGCCGAACAGGTTGGTCTGTTTGAGGCCGATTTGCGTGCTCTCGATTGCGAACGCCGCGCAACCTCTTTGGTATTTGCAAAACGTAAAGAGATTCAAATCCTGGCCGATAGGTTGATGCTTAAGAAGGTTGCCTAAAATGGCCGATTACACTCGACACTCTTATGGCTTGAAATAATGAAAGGATTCGTTCGATGAACACGAAAGTCACCGTTTCGCCCCGAGCCTATAGCGCCTTGCTCGCATCATGCGCTCGCACGGTGCTCGCCAAGGACGCAAAGCCCATCCTTGCGTCTGATATTGAGCCATTGCTGAGAGGTGACTGGAAACGGCAGAGATTCGCCGTCCATCACGCACTTGCCGCACGGTTGCGTGGCAACCTTGCCAACGATCAGGCATCGCCTGATGAAACGGCGAAAAAGTTGATGCAAATGCTGGGCGATGAGCCGGAAAACAAAGTGAGTCAGTACGAGGAAAATCAGTTCGGTAAAAAGCCGGTCGGCAAGCACGATTCAATTGTCGAACCTGATGCCACGGATGATGCCGCCGTGACCAAGAATGGATTTGTAAAAGATACAGACGAAAACGATCTTTCCGAAAAGATTATGCAGCTTGTCGCTGGCAAACTCTCGCCAGAGGAATGCGCCGCTCTTCAAGCGCTTCTCAATGGCGATGATGACGAAGACGACGAAGTTGCCGAAGATGACCCGCCTACATTCTCAGGCCAGCCGCAGGTTGGCGGTGGCAAGCGCCCCTTGTCACAGAAAGCCGACATTGCGGGCGACAAGCGCAAACTTCCAAAGCAAGCTGCCATGGATAGTTTCAACCGGCGCTTTCCAGAAGCCAGCCGCATTACTGGAGCGGCGTCACCTCAGTACAACGACGGCACGCCCGTGCATGACCGGCGCTTGCTTGGCGACACCACGCCAGCGCCACGCCGGTCTGCAATGGACAGCGCCGTTCGCCGCCCCTCGCAATCGTTCGCAGAGCGGTTTCCGATGGCCGCAAGAATTAGGAGCGCGTGACAATGGCAAAGTGGACCCTGCGGAAAGACCGTGTGCCGGTTGCGGACTTCGAGTACGACGGCACATCGGTCGAACTCATTAACGACCTGTCTGCCGCTTACGACGCTATGGACCTGCTTGAACGTTGTGGCGCACCGATCATGCTTGTCCCGATAACGAGCGACGTTTTGCTATGCGGCGGCAATTGGCACGGGCGAGGAATTTGGCAACTCGTTCGCGAAGGCCACGAATGGATGCCCGGCGGAGAAGTTGAATTTTTCTTGCGCGCAACAACCTCGGGAGGATTTGAAAATGCGGACCGCTAACCGCAAAAAACTGATCATTCCGCCAACGCGCCGCAAAAACGAAGTGGTGCCACACGATGGCAGCTATGTTTCGGTATGTCTAAAGTTTCCAATGCCATTGCGCTTGCGTGTTTTCGAAATGGTCGAAACCGAAGGGCATGGGCCTTCCGGAACGCGCACGGTAAAGCAGGCGAGGCAGATCGGAGGCCCGGACAATGTTGTTGTCATCAAGGGCTACAATCGCGACGGCATTCACTTGCAGGGCGGAATCGTCAATGCCGATTATGCCGTCACGAAGAATGTTCCGGCAGCGTTTTGGAAATTGTGGCTGGAGCAAAACGCTGACTCTGACCTCGTGCTCAACCGGCTAATTTGGGCGCACAAACAGGAAGCGAGCGTTGTTTCATTCATTCGTGAGCATGAGAGTAATTTGAGCGGACTTGAACCGCTTCAGCCAACGCCAGCGGGATCACCTTACGGTCCGCCCCCCAAGCCGGTTGATCCCAGAATGAAGGGCATGCGCATGGCACCGACAACGGCAACACATGATTGATTTTTGAATCCCCGGCGTGTCCTAACCATTCGCGGCGGGGAAGTCCCGGTTTTTCACTTTGCTACCGTGGGACCCTCCGGAGCAAGGTCTTTCGCCGGGGTCGCCAATTCGGTGAGTGGCGATTGCGAAATAACCGCCGAATTTCTCGCGGTCCGCTCCCCCCACTTCTGCGGGCGTGGCGAGAACTCTGAAACGACCATCGCGATGGTCGCGACCACAAGAGCGCCGGGGTGGTGTGAGTTGACCATGACCATGCTCATGCCGCCCCGGCAGGCGTGTAGGAGTAAGCAATGGCAGTCATCGATTTCCCGAATTAGCAGCCGTTCATGGCAACCCTGTTCAAGCGAACGGCGTGTGGGCTACGGAATGCTGCGGCTGAGCCAATGGGTAGTAGGGAACACAGTGCGCCTACCTCGGAGTTGTACCGCTGGCCCCAAAAAGGTATAACGCGCAGGGTTCTTTTTTAAACGGTCCGAAACCGTTCCGCACCTACGGATATTCCGTAATTTCCCGTTAGACGGTTCGTCGGCCCGAGAATGCATTCGCTGCATGCGGGCAGACACTAGTTGTTGTTGCATGGCTTTAACGTCGCGCTGCCGTCGAAACATGCCGCAGGCAGAAGGTCCGCGTTCCACAAGAATTCGCGCGGTTCGCCACTCGTATCGACAAAGGCCGAGATGATGGCGGCCCGGCCGCTCTTAAAAGTGAAATTGACATCGCCTGTAGCCCCACGCTCCCCCTGAGCGTAATTGCTCGTGAAATGCAAGAATCCATCAGCGGTGAGGCGTCCACGGACGCCCATCGCTTGGACCACTTCGTCTTCGGTCGCCCCCTCGATACTCAGTAGGAAGCGCTCCGTGAGGGCTTGGCAAGAAATGTCCTGCCGAGAATTGTCGGCCCAACAGGCCTCATTTCCCTTGAGGGTAGCGGCTTCGGTCGCGCTGATTGTGAATATGAAACCTAGCGCGGCAAATGATTTGAAGCGTCCCAGCATTCCGAGGTCCCTTTAAGACGTTAGTGAACTGCGCATTTAATACTCGACTTTGGAACGAGTCGCACCGCTCGCGCTTGAATCGTGTGGAGTACCGGTATGGCGCGTAACACCCGATCAGCCGCAGCAAAGCGCGGCAAATTGTCCTCAAAGGCAGCGGCTGAACCTCCACGTTGGGTCGAGCCCGAATTGTGCCGCCTCATGGAGAAAGCGCCCAGCGGCCCGCGATGGGTCCATGAAATCAAATTCGATGGCTATCGCATGGGCGCTCGCATCGAGCATGGCCAGGTGACCTTGCTGACGCGCTCAGGGCTGGATTGGACCGGCAAATATCCCGAGACAGCCGCGGCTCTCTCAAAGCTGCCGGTCGAAAGCGCCTATATCGACGGCGAATTGTGCGGCGTGCGGCCAGATGGTGTCACGTCGTTTTCACTTATCCAAGCAGCCAGCGACAGTGGTAGTAGTTCGCTCGTCTATTTTGCGTTTGATCTCCTGTTCATTGATGGCGAGGCAATTGGTTTCTTGCCGCTTGGGGAACGCAAGGCTCGCTTGGAAAAAGTTCTGGAATCGCCGCCGCACGGCATCGCTTACAGCGAGCATGATTCAGCCGATGGCGAACGCTTACGGAAAGCCGCCTGTGAACATGGGCTGGAGGGCCTTGTCTCCAAGAGGATCGACCAGCCCTACAAGCCCGGCGAACGCGGCACATGGGTCAAGTCGAAATGTCTTAACCGAAGCGAGTTCATCATCGTCGGCTGGACTGATCCCGAAGGCGCGCGCGTCCTCATCGGTTCTTTGCTTCTCGGCTACTATGATTCCATCGGGCGCTTGCTCTATGCTGGCCGCGTCGGAACAGGTATGTCGCAACAGACGCTACGCAATTTGCACGAAAAGCTCGAAGCGCTGGCCATTGCGAATATGCCATTAGACGAGAAGCCGCCGCGCAAAAGCCGCTTCGGATCACCGCTGGAGCTTTCGCGCGTTCACTGGGTCAAGCCAGAATTGGTGGCTGAGGTGACTTACCTGACATGGACGGCGGACAATCTCTTGCGCCACACAGTTTTCGTCGGCCTGCGCGAAGACAAACCGGCGGAAGAGGTACGGCGGGAAATGCCCCGTAGCTGAGTGCTTTCGCGCACACCTCTCGCGCACGCAAGGTCCACCTAGCGCAAAAAAGGGGCGGACCCATTGTGATGGATCCACCCCAAATGCCAATTCAGGAGTTAGGACCGCCATCGGCGGCCTGGTCGTCTAAATAACTGTGTCTAGGCTGGCGTCAACTATGGAAGGTCTTTTTGTGAAGCATTCGGCCCAGGGACGAGCGGCTGCTGTCGGCAAACGTGATGGTATCGATGAGGTATTCAGCCGCAGTTCAGCGGACATTCACGCGCGTTATGTGAGCTTGATTGGGCGGGGGCTTCGAAACAGATGGAGGACTGTATGAAGAGTAGGCTCAAAATGGCCCTTGTCGCTGGTCTCGCCTTCAGCGGCTTGGGCTTCGTAGCACAATCGGCATCTGCCACACCGATGCAAGGTCTCGACTCAGGCATAGCGACGACAAGCGATATTCAGAACGTTCAGCAGAACATTCAACAGGTCCGCTACGTTTGCGGCTATTGGGGCTGCCATTGGGTTCCCGGTCCTTACTGGCGCTGGCACCGCTGGCACCGCTGGCACCGTTGGCATCATTGGCACCGGTGGCATCATTGGCATCATTGGCATCACCGTTGGTGATACGGGGCGTCACAGAACTCCCTTCTTCAAATGCCCGCTAGGAGCGTGTGCGGGATGGAAGTGTGGTAGCATCCAAAACTGGTCATGGTTCGCCCCCCTACGCGGTCTGTGGCCGAGGGCCGTCACGGTGTCGTCAGTACCTTGGCGGCCCAATTATTTGGCGAGTATAACATCTGATCCAGCCGAAGCGCGCGAACAGGTGATGCTCGCGAGTCATCTGCTGCGGATTATCGATGCGCGCCGCGCGGCGACCTGAAAAGGGATTCGCGAGCGCGCCTTCTTAATCGGCTGAAACCCCCCAAATCGAGCCAGCGGGAGGTTTTTAGCGGCGTGCCGGGCGTCGGGTCCGCTTACCAGCGTCGAAACCCGGCCCCCAACGCATCCGTGGCAGCGCAAGACGCCAATGCCGTAAATGAGGCCATCAGCCTGTCCGGCAAAGGCCGCATCACCATCAACGGCGAACCAACGCTTAAGCCGTTCGACTCAGATCGTGCTAGGCGCGAGGCCGGGCATAGACGGGCCTTGGATGGTCCGGGATGTCGAGCACATGGTTTCGCGTGAGGGATATTTTTCATGGGTTACGGTGTTTACCAGTCGGACGCTCGCACAATCATCGGCGGCAGGGGTATCTGATGGCCTTGGCGGTTGAGGTGATCGCCCGGCCTTCATTCTGACTCAGGCGCCTGTTTCCGGGCTGTGTGGCCTAAGTTGAAAACAGCAGCGGCCAGTTTTGAAATTCAGGGATTGCAAACGGCACAAGGCTGAATGTCCGCACCCTTCTGCAATCGCTCAACTTCAATGAATGCCTGATTGCGGTTAAACGGGCCATGCCATTTCCCGTTTTTGCCGCTATCCACTTCCTGAGTGCCCTGACCATCATTGCAATAGGAGCAGGTAGAAAGATGGATGCGGCCCCGCTTACGGTGCCAGTTTTCGTAAATGTAGTAACGTTCGTCCATGATCAGAACTCGCCGTTTAAGGCCGCCTCAGTTGGCGGCCTCTATTCTACACCCTCAGCGAAACACCTCACATCGGAGGGCCATCACCTATGATGGCTGAAATGAAATTCTTGTCCTCAATGAATCCAACTTGAGGCGGGTTGACTCGCATCGCTATTGCGAACAAAACTAGAACGCATGGACAAAGCCATGCCTGCCGAAGCCGCCCGCGCGCTCGCCCAGAAGATCGAAGAACGGCAAGGCGCGTCATTGCGCCTGACGAATGATTCAACGCGACAGGCAGCACACGCCCTCAGGCTGTACGCCGATCTCATCGACCAACCGAAAGCTGAGGATATGAGCTTCAAAATCGAAACATGGGAGGGCGGCGCGCTGATGGAAGTGATCGCCCGTTGTGCGTTATTGCCGGTGGCGCTTGCCGCTTTTGAGGCGGCGAAGGAGCATCGCCAAAGTTACCGCCTCACGCTGAGGGCTGGGTGCCGCCTGATCCGGGAGCATGGGCCGGGGGTGAGTTAGGGCAAAAATGATGGATGACGCCGCACCAATCTACGAGCGAATCAACGCCGCGTGGCGTGAGGCTGGCCTTATAAATCGCCGCGTAATGGATACCCCGGGATGGCAAGCTGCGGTGGCCAGCGTGACGGAATATTGGGAACGGCGACGGCTAGGTCCGCCGATGGGGCCTGTTCCCAGAGATACCTGGGTCCATTGGCTACATATCGTGTCACACAGCCTAGAAGGTGACCACGGTCTAACGCATGCAAAGTGCGAACTCCAGCTTGCGGAACGGGTGATAACTGCACTTCGGGACGCTACGGCGAAACCCAGCGTACATGCACTGTAGCGGACGAGTTTCCTCATCTCCTCAGGTGACGGAAATTTCGTAAGTTCCGTTGGTGAGCTCGGCAAACGTGCTCCAAACCTGTTCGCGACAAAGCGCAACTGTTGGTCATCGACGCCAATCACGAAACGACGAGCCTGTTTAACGACGCGATCATTGACAAACGACACAAGCTCATCCGGCTTGCGGCGCGCAACTTCCTGAACAATTTCATTTCGGTTGGACGCTATAAACAGCTTTCTCGGGCCAATCGGTAACGCCAGATGTGATTCAGGCTTGATCATCCCGTTCGTCATTATCACTGGCCGATCGGACGTGAGAAATGGATACGAACTCGGCGGCGATAAGATCGTCCAGATCATGTTGTTAAGGTGATTTCCAACGTTAACGTTGTCGATGACTTTCTGAATAAGCATCGCGGCGGCTCGCCCCGCTAGATTTGTTGGACGTTTCAGTCTGAACTCTTCGAAGGTCGTGGGTTCGGTAGGTAGCCTCAGCGTTGCGTAGTTCTCTTCGAACTCGCGTTCGGCGTCTTGAACGTGTCGTTTCACTTCATCGAAGAAACGTTGGATCTCTTCCGGCCCTCGATGGATGAGCGATATGACAAACCGCGACCATCCACTTCTCAGGCGATTATCCAATGCGGTCTTTTGATCGCGCTCGAATTGCTGAAGCGCCACCGCTGCGTCGTCATCCGCCTGTAGAAAGAACTGATGCTCAAGATGGCTGGCAGCCTCATACTCCACACCCGGGATAGTGTAGAGATCGACTTCATAACCTTGAAAGGCGGGATGACGTCGTTTCGTCTTCACTTCGTTCTGAGGCTTCTTGTAGACGCAAACCTGTCTGTCGCCGCCTGTCGCCCAGCGCGCTTGATAGAAGATCGGTAAGTAATGATGCTTTTCGGGCATTGACGCTTCAAAAGAACGCGCATGTTCTACGCGCTCAGGCCGACGACTGCTGCGGCACGAGTTTATGTTTCCTTAGTCTTGGTATTCGTCCTCTGGATTGTCGGACGGCAGAAAATTTCGTTGACCGTCATAAGTCCGGAGAAATCCCGTTTCAAGCAATCGCTCATTCCCATCCCGATACTGAATGCAGCCAACGGCGCACAACTCGGAAGGCTGGAAAGCCTCATCAAAGATTTGCTCCTCCCCCATAGGCGAGTGCGCGGTGGCCTTTATTACGAGTCGATCGCCGCTTGCTAGTGTCGTGGGGGTAAACGATCTCGGCTCTATACTGACTCCGGGAGGCAACCAACAACCGCGGCCTTTACGTCGAGCGAGATCGCGTCCGACGGCGACTATCGTGCCGTCAGTCTCCCCTTTGTTTACCAACGTAATCCACACAAAATCTAATCCATCCTCGTCTTGAAAAGGCCCTTGGATGAATCGCACGATGATGCGCGGGCGATGGGTGGCCAAAAATTCCTTGTTGGCCAACTCAATGCTGTCTCGGGTCAACCGAGCCTGTCGATTAGTGACCCATACCAACAAAGCAGTGAAAACACCGATAGCGAAAGTGGCCACCGCGGTAACGGCGGCATTGTAGGTTTGTAGAAAACCTACGAGCCATCCGAAGAAATCCCCCGCAGCACTCACCGCAGAAAGCCCCCTGCCCAATCTGTTACCCCGGCTGCTACCCCGGCGCTGTCAAGCTTCTAGCTATTTTGTGCTAAGTGTTTGATTTCAATGGTGTCCCGGAAGGGATTCGAACCCCTGACCTACGGTTTAGGAAACCGTTGCTCTATCCGGCTGAGCTACCGGGACGTAGAAAATAAGTTAACGCGAGATTTGAGCGGAATCGGCGCCCGCTTTTCGCATCCCGCTCCTGCCGCAAGCCATCAAGGTGAGCGGCGTTCATCTGCGATTCAGCGGCGCCTGACTTAGCATGCAGACTGTGAGCATGTCCCGGAAAAGTTGACAGGCTCCTTCCTCCTGGCGCGGCTCCGCGCCTTCCCGCTGAAAGCATTGCATGCAGTTTGGCGCAATTCAGTTGAGGCTTTTGGCCGGCCTGGCGGCATTCGCGCCGGGGCTGCTCCCCGTCCCGGCAGCGGCGAGAGCGGCTGGACCCGCCGTCACTCCCTCCTGCCCCTCCACAGGCATCCAGAAAGCGAAGGTCGCCCGAATCGATGACCGTCTCGATCTGACATTGCAGGATGGCCGCAGCCTTCATCTCGCTGGCCTCGATCCGGTAGAGCCGACCCCGGACGCGCCGGATTTTCCAGATCATGCGAAAAACGCACTCGCCGCAAAGCTTGCGGGCGGAATCAGCTTTCTGCCCCTTGCGGCGAAGCCGGACCGCTGGGGGCGCATCCCCGCCTTCGTCTTTATAGCGCAGCCGGCAGCCGCACCCGGAGGGCTGGCGGCTTTTCTCCTCGCGCGCGGTTTCGCGCGCTACATGCCCGTCCCGGAGGCGCATCCCTGCGTCGCCGTCTTTCGCTCAGCCGAAGAAAAGGCGCGAAAAGACAGGCGCGGCCTCTGGCGTGATCCTTATTATGCCATTTTGACGGCTACAAATCGTGCGGCTTTCGCCGACAAGGCGGCAACGAATGTCATCGTCGAAGGCCGTCTCATCGCCGTGACTGCAAATCACTATCGCACCTCGCTCGCCTTCACGTCAAAACGCGGTCATGGGCTCTTAGTCACAATTCTGCGGCGCAATGTTGCCAGATTTGAGCGGTCGGGATTGCATTTCCATGCTCTCATCGGGCAGACATTAAGGGTACGCGGACTTCTCGATTTGCGCTTTGGACCGGAGATCGAAATCAGCAGCGCCGACGCCATAGAACTGGTCACGGACGACGTAGCCGAGGGGAACGCGGTCAGGCAGGGCGGGACGAATGCCGCACCGCCGCCCGTTAAGGCACCATGACGCGGCGCATGATCCTTCAATCGATACGAAAAAGCCCGCGCCTGCACGGTGTCTCCAGCGCCGCCGCGTGGTTCCGGCGGCATTGCCTGCTGCTATGCCCGCTCGTGGCTGCGCTCGCACTGGCCGGCTGCGCCATGATGGAACAGCAGGGTGAAAAGCCGGTCAAGGCGGAAATACCCGCAGCCGCGCCGCGTACGCTCGGAGTCGAAACGCTCGCCTCGGCCGAGCACAAGAAAATCATCGCCCTTTATGGCGGCCAATACCACGACCCTGCCGCCGAGCGGTTTCTCAACGCCATGCTGCTCAAGCTCGCCAAGGCCAGCGGCAATCCGGCCGACCCGTACAAGGTGACGATTCTCAATTCCCCTATCATCAACGCCTTCGCGCTGCCGCCCGACAAAATCTATGTGACGCGCGGCCTTCTGACGCTCGCCAATGATGCGTCGGAAGTTGCCGCGGTGATGGCGCACGAAATCGGCCATATCACCGCGCATCACGCCATGCTGCGCGAGGAGCAGGAGAAGCGCGCCGCCGTCATTACCGAAGCGGCCAGCGTGATCCAGAGCCGGGAAAGAGGCGAGCAAGTTGCCGCCATGGAGCAGCGCACGATTGCGCGGTTTTCCCGCCAGCAGGAACTCGACGCAGACGAAATCGGCATCCGCTCCATGGCCAAGGCGGGGTATGACCCCTATGCGGCGGCGCGCTTTCTCAACACGATGGAAGCTGCGCGCGCGCTGCACGCGGCGGAATTCGGAGAAACCGTTTCGACAAAGCCGGACCTGCTCGCAACACATCCCTCGACCCCCGCGCGTATCCAGCATGCAATCGCCGTGGCGCATGAATTCGGCCCTCCGGGCGTCGGCACAACCGACAGGACAGCCTATCTCGCCGCAATCGACGGCATGATGTATGGCGACGACCCCACCGATGGCGTCATTCGCGGCAGGACCTTCCTGCATCCGCGCCTGCGCTTCATCTTCGAAGCGCCAGAAGGGTTCGTTCTGGAGAACTCGGCGCAGGCCGTACTCGGCATAAAGGGTGGTGGCGCCGAAGCCCTTCGCCTCGACAGCGTGCGGCTTTCGCAGGATACCTCGCTCGAAAGCTATATCCATTCGGGCTGGATCGAGGGACTGTTGCGCAGCTCCGTTCAGCCGCTCGAAATCAACGGCATGCCGGCGGTAACCGCCATCGCCCGCGCCGGCGAATGGAACTTCCGCATCGCGCTCATTCGCTTCGATCCCGCCGTCGTCTATCGAATCATCTTCGCGATTCATAAGCTCGATGCGGACGCGGAACAGCGCTTCCGCGCCTCGATAGAATCGTTCCGGCACACAACGCCGCAAGAGGCTGCGCGCGTAAAACCCTTACGCATCGTCATCGTCACCGCGCGCAATGGCGACAAGGCGGAAACGCTGGCCACCAAAATGGCCACGATCAATCGGCCACTCGAAAATTTCGAGCTCCTGAACAATTTGCACGCGACTGGACCTTTGCGCGTCGGCGGCCATTACAAAATCGTGACCGAGTAATTCGCTGCATCGCAGCAGAAGACGGAACCCCCGCGCCGATTGAAGCGTTTAGCGGCTGTCATTTCACAGCAAAGGGCGGGGCGGACTGAAATATCCGGCAGCTTTCGGGAAAGCGGAATTTCGGCGCCAGGAGGCCGTTTCCCCAACCCGGCTGTGAACTGAGTCCAAGAGTCGAGGTGGACATAGAGCGCAACAGGGGCACGTCAACGCTTCAGCGTCATCGACAAGGTTTCCCCGACCATGCGCAAGTTGCCATTCCACCCGGCTGCGACTGGAAGGATTAATTATGGCATATCTCGTGGGCGTCGGGCGTCAACTTGTTGCAGCCGCCAAGTCAGCACCTTTTCTCGCACGCGACGAAGAAAAAGATCTGGCGATAAGATGGAAGACGCAGCGCGATGAAGATGCTTTGCATCAACTCGCCCGGGCGCATATGCGCCTCGTAATCGCAGTCGCCATGCGTTTCCGCCATTACGGCCTGCCGATCGCGGATCTCATTCAGGAAGGTCACATCGGGCTGCTTGAGGCTGCCGCGCGGTTCGATCCGGCGCGCGAGGTCCGCTTCTCGACCTACGCCACCTGGTGGATCAGGGCGGCCATTCAGGATTATATCCTGCGCAACTGGTCGATCGTACGCGGTGGCACCAGCTCGGCCCAGAAGGCGCTGTTTTTCAACTTGCGCCGCTTGCGCGCCAAACTGACGGGAGCGGGTGGCGGCTCTGCCGTGGTGTTCGACCGTATAGCGCAGACGCTCGGCGTTTCGCGAAGCGACGTCGAATTCATGGATTCGCGCCTCTCCGTTCCCGACGTTTCGTTGAACGCACCGATTTCAGACGGTGAAACCGGAACGGCGGCGCAGCGGCTCGAATTTCTGCCGGACAACGGCCCTCTGCCGGATGAAATCGTCAGCAACGCCATCGATTCCCGTCGGCGGGCAGCCTGGCTTGCCGATGCTCTGGCGCAGCTTACCAAGCGCGAATTCGATATTTTGCGGGAGCGTCGCCTTGTCGAAAATACCGCGACCCTCGAGGCGCTCGGCAACCGGCTGGGCATTTCGAAAGAGCGGGTGCGGCAAATCGAGAACCGGGCGCTGGAGAAATTGCGGCGCGCGTTGGTCGAACAGCATCCGTCAGAAAATCACGACCGCGCCGCATAGGAATGTTTTCCAAGCAAGACCAAATGAAAAGGCCCGGCGTTTGCCGGGCCTTTTTTACCAAGTTGATCAAAACGCCTTATTATCACGCGGCCTCTTCGACATCGCCGTCTTCCGCATCCGCAGGATCGGCATCTTCCGCCTTGCCGCGGCGCGGGCTTTTCTGAAGTTGCGATTCGATCAGCTTCAGCGATTCCGTCTCCGTCAGCTTCTGCACGACGGCTATTTCACGCGCGACGCGATCAAGCGCCGCTTCATAAAGCTGCCGTTCCGAATAGGACTGCTCCGGCTGCGCGTCCGACCGGTAAAGATCGCGAACGACTTCAGCGATAGCCACGAGATCACCGGAATTGATCTTCGCCTCATATTCCTGCGCACGCCGCGACCACATGGTCCGCTTGATGCGGGCACGGCCGGTCAACGTATGCAGGGCGCGCTTGACCGTCTCAGGCGTCGCAAGCTTGCGCATGCCGACGCTCACCGATTTGGGTGTCGGCACTTTCAGGATCATCTTGTCCTTGATGAAGGAAATGACGAAAAGCTCGAGCTTGAACCCGGCAACCTCCTGCTCTTCGATCGCGACGATCTGGCCGACGCCATGCGCGGGGTAGACCACGAATTCGGACGCCTTGAAGTTCTGCTTTGGCGTCCCCGGCTTCACCATCTTGGCAGCCGCGCCCGGCCTGTCCTGCGGCCGTGATTCCACGGGTCTGGACTCGGCCGGCCGGGGCTCCGCCGGCCTGGATTCGCCCCCCTCGGCCCTGGGCGCTGCGGCAGATGTCGGCTCCTTGCTGGCCGTATCGGAGGATTTGACAGAGGTGGCCTTGCCCGACCCGGCGACGGCTGTCGCATCGGACGCGTTCTTCTGAATTTTCTGGGTCACTGGATTACTGGTCTCGATTTTTGCATCAGCCGTTTGGCTCTGGACACCCGCGACTCCAGGAAGAGAGCCGCGCTCCGCCACAGCCTGCACCTGTTGTGCAGGGCGTGAAGGCAAGCCTTCCACAGGCGTGGCGCGCTGCGGCGCCGCCTGTTTGGCAGTCCTGATCGCCTCGACGTTTCCCAAATTAGCGGGCGAGGCGCCAGCCGTCTCGTTTGAAGATTTAGGAAGCTTAACCGATTCGGTCTGTTTTGCCTTCACATTCCGAATCGCCGCCGAAGTGGCGGCAACCGGCTTCTTCGCAGGAACAGCCTGAACAGGCGTGCGCGCCTTTGTCTTTCGCGTGGGCGCCGGGGCGCGCGCTGTCGCAGCTTTCGCGGTTTTGGCTACTGCGGATTTTCTCTTCGCCGCAGCCGCCTTGGCGGAAGCGGCGCTGGTCGCAGCCCTGGTCGTCCGCACAGATTTCGCCGCCGGCTTTTTAACCGCAACGCGCACGGTACGCGCCGATTGCGCGGCGGTTCTCGTTTTCGCCGGAGCTTTCGCCTTTGCAGCGGTGGTCTTTGCAACAGCCGTTTTGGCTGCCTTTTTTACTGGCGCGGCCTTGGCCGGAGCATGCTTCACCTTTGCACGGGCCGAAGCTGTCCGCGATGTCGTTGCCCGCGCGTTTTTCACGACGGGTTCGCTCCCACGTTTCGTGGATCTGCTTCGCGCGGCAGTCGATTTCGCGGCTTTCGATTTCGCCGGGGCAGTCTTTGTTTTGGAGGTTCTCGCAATCTTTTTGACGGAGGACATACGCGGCGTACTCCTTTTTGGCTCCGCGTTGGAGACGGAGCGCAGTAGTAGCGGCGAGGGTGAACCCGCCACACGAAAAGCCCTCCCCGCCCTCACCAGGACGGATCGGCTCAAACCTTTACGAAGATCATCCGCAAGTGGTGGCGCGTCCCTGAAGCCAGAGCGCCAGCCGCCCAAAAGAGAAAAGAGCTCCTGCCCCCAAGGCTTCCATGCACGAGGAGGCTGATCCCGGACGACCCAATTTGACCGTGAGTTAAAATAGCATGAAAGAGTGAGAAAATCAAAAAGCGCGTGATTCGTTTCGCCGCAGAACTCACCCGCGCCGGCGCATTCAGTGCCTTCTTGAAAGATTCCGCGCGCTATTTCAGGCGCTTAGTCGCCTTCCCCCGGTTCCCGCGACAACAGGGGCATTTTCCCGGGCTTGCCGTTGAAGTCGTCCGCTTCCGGGTCGTGAGGCCGCTTTTTCGTAATATTCGGCCAGACTTTCGAAAGATCCTTGTTCAGCGCGAGCCAGTCCTCGAGGCCTTTTTTCGTATCAGGCTTAATCGCGTCGGCCGGGCATTCCGGTTCGCAAACACCGCAGTCGATGCACTCATCCGGATGAATCACAAGAAAGTTCTCACCCTCGTAGAAGCAATCCACGGGGCAGACCTCCACGCAGTCCGTATATTTGCACTTGATGCAGTTTTCGGTGACGACGAAAGTCATTCTTTTACCTCCAACCGACCCTCCGCCCGTGGGACCGGTTATGCCGCAAATCTGCTAACGCCTTTACCTCTCTTGCGCAAGGCGACGCGGTGTAGCTATCGCGCTTTCGAGCCGTGCCGCTTCCGGCGCGGGGAAGAAGCCGCATCAAAAAGCAGGAAAACAGAATCCCGAAAGCTCAATCTCCGCGTCTTCCGTCTTCGGCAAGATCTTCGAAAAGCAGGCACGCCTCGCTGAACGGTCCACGCCGCGCGCCGGCTGCGACGATGCGCAGCACCAGAACCCGGCTGTCCAGTGCGATCGTCAGAACGTCGCCCGGTCCTACCGGCTTGGCCGGCGTGTCGACGCGCTGCGCATTAACCCGCACATGACCGTCTGATACAAGCTTTGCTGCAAGAGCCCGCGTTTTGACGACGCGCGCGAACCAGATCCATTTATCGAGACGCTGTTTGCCGGCTGTGGTTATTGTCACGCTCCTCTGGCGACGCGCGCCGTGCCTCGCCCGCCATTATAAAGATAAAGCACAATCTTGCGCACCGGAATCAAGAGCGGATTGACACCTATGGCCGAAGCGGCAGCCTATGATGCGGCAATCATCGGCGGCGGTCACAATGGCCTCGTCTGCGCCTTCTATCTCGCTGCCGCCGGCTTGAAGACGGTGGTGCTGGAACGCCGCGACAAGGTGGGCGGCGCAGCCGTCACGGAAGAGTTCTCTCCGGGCTTTCGCAATTCCGTCGCGGCTTACACGGTCTCCCTGCTCAATCCAAAAATCATCCACGATCTCGATCTGGCGCGGCATGGGCTCAAAATCGTGCCGCGCCAGATCGACAATTTCCTGCCGTTTGAGGATGGCCGCTTTCTGAAGCTTGCCCCCGGCCGCACGAAAGACGAAGTCGCGAAATTCTCGACACGCGACGCCGAACGGCTGGAGGCTTATGGCGGCTGGCTCGAATCCCTTGCCGACGTGCTCCGCGGCCTCGTTCTGGAAACGCCGCCCAACCGCACGGGCGGCGATATTTTTGGCAGCCTCCATGAACTGATGAAAACCGGACGCCTCGCCAATCGATTGCGCAGGCTCGGGCTTGCGACGGAGCGCGATCTCATCGAAATTCTCACCGCCTCTGCCGGTGATCTGCTCGATCATTGGTTCGAGAGCGCGCCGATCAAGGCTGCCTACGGCTTTGACGGAATCGTCGGCCATTATGCGAGCCCCTATACACAGGGATCCGCCTATGTGCTGCTGCATCATTGCTTCGGCGGCATCAACGGACAAAAGGGACGCTGGGGCCACGCAATCGGCGGCATGGGCGCGATCAGCGAAGCGATGGCGAAGGCGGCGCGCGAGAAAGGCGCAACGATCCGGGTTTCGAGCGGGGTAAAGAACGTCCTCGTCGAGAACGGCCGCGCCATCGGCGTTGTGACGGAGCGCGGCGAAACTATCTGCGCCAGGGCAATCATCGCCAATGTGAATCCCAAGCTGCTCTATCGCGATCTCATCGAGCAAGCCGCGCTGCCAGAAGATTTCAGGAGCCGCATCGCAAAATGGCGCTGCGGCTCCGGCACTTTCCGGATGAATGTCGCGCTTTCCGAACTGCCGGACTTTTCGGCTTTGCCCGGACGCGCGCTCGCCGAGCATCATACAGCCGGCATCATTATCGCACCGAGCCTCGCCTATATGGAGGAAGCCTGGTTCGACGCCCGCAAATATGGCTGGGCAAGAAAGCCGATCGTCGAAATGGTGATCTCATCGAGCCTCGATCCGACGCTTGCGCCAGAAGGCCGCCACGTCGCAAGCCTGTTCTGCCAGCATGTCGCGCCGGAACTGCCGGACGGCGCTTCATGGGACGATCATCGCGAGACAGTCGCCGATCTTATGATTGCGACGATGGACACCTATGCGCCAAACTTCAAAAATGCGATCCTCGCGCGGCAGATTATGAGCCCGCTCGATCTGGAACGGACCTTCGGCCTTGTCGGCGGCGATATTTTTCATGGCCAACTCGATCTTGGGCAGATGTTCTCCGCCCGGCCCATGCTCGGACATGCCGATTATCGCGGCCCCCTGAAGGGGCTCTATATGTGCGGCTCAGGCACTCATCCGGGCGGCGGCGTCAGCGGTGCGCCGGGACACAACGCGGCGCGTGAGATTTTGAGAGATTTCAAGCGTCGGCGCCGACGCTCGCGTCTGACGTGACAGCAGCCTGCGGCCGCCGTGAGCCCTACTCCGCGAGGGACGCGCGTGGCTGCTTTTTCTTCGGCTGGCGCGCGAAAGGAACGATCCGGCCGATGCGGTTCGCCGACTGTGGCGGCGTGGCGGCGTGCGGCTGAAGCAGCGTCTCGACCTCAGCCGAGCGCGCCACTGTCCCCTGATGGACGAAGCTCTCGTGATTGATCTCGATCAGATCGGGATCATAAAGATAATTGACCATCATGCCGAAGGATTCGGCCATGCCGCGGGGAGCCGTATTGCCGAGCCAGTTGATGCTTTCCAGCCGCGCGCCATTGCCGAGGTGGAAGCGGGCAACGTAGTCGCCTGGCCCCTTACCGTCTCGTGTCTCTGTCAAATAAAGCGCGCAGAGACGCATCAGGATCGGCTGCAATACGGAGAGGCAGTCCGTTTCCTGCCACCAGCCATCCTTTTCAAGAATCGACTTGAGAGCCGTCTCGACATCATCGCCTGGCAACATGCCGGCTGCGGCCAGCAAGACCTGCTTTTCATCTGGCTCAAGACCGGACGCGATCTCGACTTCCTCATGCGCCAGATGCGCCGCAAGCCATTTTGAAAATCCCGGAACCGGAGACAGCGTGGCGAAGCGCCTGAGGTTCGGCAATTCCGTCTTCAGTTCTTCGACGACCTGCTTGATGAGGAAATTGCCGAAGGAAATGCCGCGCAAGCCTTCCTGACAATTAGAGATCGAATAAAAGATCGCCGTATCCCATTCGCTTGACGCGCTGACTGGCGCGTTGCGATCGATGAGCGGCGCGATGGCGCCCGCCATGCCCTTGTGGAGCGCCACTTCGACGAAGATCAGCGGCTCGTCGGATAATCTAGGATGAAAGAAACCGAAACAGCGGCGATCCGGCCCCAGCCGCCGGCGCAGATCTTCCCAGCCGTCGATTTCGTGCACCGCCTCATAGGCGATCAGCTTTTCCAGCATGACGGCAGGCGTATTCCAGTCGATCCGCCGCAATTCGAGAAAACCGCGGTTGAACCAGGCGGTAAGGACATGGCGCAGATCGGCTTCAAGAGGTTTCAGCCCCGGCTCCCCGGCGCAAAGCCGGAGCACGTCTTTGCGGATGGCAATCAAGGCGGCGGTAGCGCCGGGCGCCATGTTCATCCGTCTCAAAAGCTCCTGCCGCGGCGGCTCCGCAGCCACGGCAAGGGCGCGCGCCTGTTCCGCAGAGGGCTTCTCAAGATAGGCCGCGGCGGCGGCGCTGAGACGCGCCTCATCCGGCTCGAAGTGGCTTGCGAGAAATCGGTAAAAATTCGCGCGATCCGTTGCATCGAGCGTCGAGCAGGATGTCAGAAGCGCATGCGCGAGCGCCGTGCCCGAGGCCTCGCCTTTTTCAGACACTAAAGCTTCAGCGAGACGGCAACTGCGCTCCAGTGGCGGAACGTCGGCCGCCGGCAGCCGGATCAATTCGCGCCCGCGTTCGCCGAGGTTGGCCAAAAATCGATCAAGCCAGGAGAGATGTACGGTTCCCCGATTTCCCATTGCGTCCTCTGGTGTTCTTTGAGCAAGGCGCTGTGAGCTGGCATGTGTGACACCAGCGAAAAGGCGCTGGGGACAGCAACGAACCGCAGCCGCCAAGGTTCCATGAAACGACGAAAGAGGGAACTTGCACCCCACGGATTCGATTGGAAATCTTTGACTGCGCAATCGTGGGGGCTTTTTGCCGAAGACGCCTCAGCCGGAAACCACTTCGCTCGAAAACGCTACGCCTCGCCGAGCCATTTCTCCCCAGCGAGATCACGCCGCGCCTTGTCGAGTTCCTCGGTGTAGCGGCGCAGCACATGCGCCTCACTCAACATGCCGACGACGCGGCGGTGGAGCGGATCGTCAAGAACGGCCAGCGCCTCGCCTTCGCTGCGCTCGAAAAGATTGGCGGCATGCTTGATGTTCATCGAAGGAAGCAGCACGTCGTTTTCGTGACGCAGCAGACCAGCAATCGACAATGTTGGATCTTCGCCATTCGAAACCGACAAATGCACATCGGTGACCGAGACGAGGCCCGCATAGCGCTTCGACTGATCGACGGCGACCACCCATTGCGTCGAGCCAAGCGGAAATGCCTCCATAAAGTCCGCAATTTTCTCATCCGAAACGACGGTTTTGACATCCGTTCTCATCAGTTTTGCAACGGTCAGCGTCCGCATCCAGCCGACATCATGCGCGCTGCGGATCGATTCGCCGCGCAGGTGCATGCGCCATGTCGCGAAAGAATAACCGAAGGTCTGCCGCACAATCACCGAAACGATGGTCGAAGCGATCAGAACCATAATGACGACCTGGACATTGTCGGTCGTTTCGAGCGCAAGAAAGCTCATCGTGAGCGGGGCGCCGAGGGTGGCGACCGCCAGCGCCGACATGCCGATGATCGCATAGACGGATGGATCCGGAACCATGTGCGGCGCAAGCAGCGGCACGGCCATGGCAAAGGCCTTGCCGATCATCGATCCGAGAAACAGGGACGCGAAGAAAAGGCCGCCGCGAAAGCCGGAGCCGATCGAGACCGAAGAGGCGACGCATTTCAACAGAATGACCAGGCACAACCACTCCAGAGAGCCGCCGCCAGCGTCGAAAAGCTCATACGAGGCGCCATGGCCGGAAGACAGAATTTTCGGCGTGATCAACGCTAGCGCGCCGAGAACAACACCGCCGACTGCCGGCTGGAGAAGGGCCGGAAGGTGGCTGCGCTTGAACAGCGTTTCGACGAACGTCACGCCACGCATGACGCCGATGCCGACGAGCGAGCAGGTCAGGGCCAGGACGACGAGCGCGACGAGGTCAGACTGGGTAAAGCCGATGATCGGCGGCAGGTGGTTGATATGCGTTTCAATCCCAAGCGCCCTGATGACCAGCACCGCGGTGATTGACGCCGCCATGACCGGCGCGAGCCCGACGGTGGTATAAGTGCCGAGGATGAGTTCGAAAGCATAGAACGCGCCGGTCAATGGCGCGCCGAAGGCGGCCCCGATTCCGGCCCCTGCGCCGCAGCCGACGAGCGTGCGCATATCGCTGCGCCGCAGTTTGAGCCGGGCTCCGATGACCGAGGCAATGCCCGAGCTGATTTGAGTATAGCCCGCCTCCGACCCGACAGAGCCACCGACACCTGTCGATACAGTGACCTGCCCTGAGATCAGCAGGCTGTCGATGAACGACATTCGGCCGCCCTGGAGAGCATTGGCTTCAATCGGATCGATTGGCCGCCGCGGCCGCCATTTCCGGATAAAAACGCCTGTGACGCCGAGAAACAGGCCACCGAATACGGGCACCAGCGCAAGCCAAGGCGAATCAAGACGCTGAAGGGCGCTGGCGCTCCCTTCCGCTCCGGCGTGGAAAAAAACCCTGTGCTCAAAAGCGATGCTCCAGTGCATCAATGCGACGCACAGACCCGAGATCGCTCCGACAAGAACCGCAACGCCGACAAGCGCAAATTCGCTTCGCCGAACCAGCGCGCGCAATCGCGCGGGCACACTCAAGCGGCTGGAATGGGCCGTCAGGCCCGACGCAGCGGAATCCATGGAATCACCACGTCCCGCACAAGTAGCGGGTCAGACTTTTTACATCAGGAGGATTTAAGGATTTGTCGCGTTTCAGCGATTTAACTGGCGTTGAGAACTTCGATTCAACCGCGACATAGTCCGCAATCCGCATCAGTTTTGTTACGCAAGGCCATAGTAGAGGGTGATGGTGTGCTTCGCCTCTGCGAAGAACAGCCAGCGTTCCACCAGCAAACCGGAGAGCTGGCTGACAACGGCCAGTGAAGCCAGAAGCGTCGAGATGCCGCCGCCGAAAAGGAGATCGATCAGAAGAAGCCCGGCAGGAAGCGCGAAGGCCGCCAGTTGGACGATCGTTCTGAGCTTCTGCTGATGTTTGCGCGCAACGCGGAAGCCCATCTCTTTCATCAGATAGTTTTGTTCCGTATGTGGCCATTCGACCGAGCGCACGGTTCCTCCGGCAAGTCCGGTCGCGGAATTGAGATCGGCGGCCATTCCCGCTCCGTCATTGTGCCGCCAGGTTGCGAGCTTCCATCCCCAGCTCGCCAAGGTGAAAAGAATGGCTGCGATCATCCAGGCTGCGGAAGGGCGCCCGAAAGCCTGCATGATGGCGCTCAGCAGAACGAGTCCGCTCGTTGCCGAATAAAGGAGATAGCCCGGCAGCGTGAAGCGGCTGTGCCATTGCGCAATCGGCTTCAGCGAGGCGTAGATCATCGCCGTCGAGGAGACGGTGATTGCGGCGCAGAGCGCGGTCAAAATTCCCACGGCGGCGACCCAGCCGCCGCTGCGGCCCAGCACGACCCAGCCGAGAACCAGAAGCCCGATCGGCACGAAGGTCAAAACCGCCGCGACGCCCTCGCGCGAAAGCCAGGAACTGCGCCACTGGGAAAATGCCCGCCAGGCTCTCTCGGGATGACCGAGATGGCCTGTCGAGGACAAAAGCCCCGCCGCGATCAGGCAAGACGCAAGACCGAAGCTCGTGAACCCGAACCAGAGATCCGGCTGCACCAGCCCAAAGGCCGCAAGCAGACCAAGAAGCGCGATAAGGCCATAGCCCGCGCCCGTCGCTGTCGTGAAGAAGATAACCGAATAAGCGGGATGCATGGCGGCCTGCCCTATGCTGAAAGAAGACGATCGACCCAGCCGAGGAATCCTCCAGCGGGCGAAGCGTCGCTCAAGGGCGGAGCGCCGGAAGTGACGGCGTTGGACTTCTTCGCCCGCGGCGGTAGATAGCGGTTTGTCGGCCGGTATCCGAGTTCCGGCATCAGGGGGACACCGCCTCGCGCCTCGACCAGTTGCGAGACCGGCGAGAGAGGATCGGCAAGATCGCCAAAATGCCGCGCGCTGGTCGGGCAGGCGGCGACGCAGGCCGGCACGCGGTCTGCTTCAGGCAGATTTTCGTTATAGATTCGGTCCACGCAGAGCGTGCATTTCTTCATAACGCCCACATCGGTGTCGAATTCGCGAGCGCCATAGGGGCATGCCCAACTGCACAGTTTGCAGCCGATGCACTTGTCCTCATTCACCAGAACAATGCCGTCCGACTCGCGCTTGTACGAGGCGCCCGTCGGGCAGACGGTGACGCAGGCGGGTTCGGCGCAATGCAGGCAGGAGCGTGGAAAATGCACGGTGCGGCTGCCCGCATCCGTCGTCTGCTCATAAGTATGCACACGGTTGAACCAGACGCCATCGACTCCGCCGTCATAAGGCTTGAGATCCGTCAATGGCGCCATGTGGCCGCCGGTGTTCCACTCCTTGCAGGACGTCACGCAGGCCTGACAGCCAACGCAGCTATCGAGATCGATCACGAGCCCGAGGCTTTTCTCGGTGGTCGCGGGAACGCATGTCATCGCGCCAGAACCTTCTGCTTGAATTGCGCACCAAAACTGAGTTTCGACGGAGACGGGCTGATCCCCGGCGGCAGCGGCAGTTTTTTGAACTGCGGCGAGGTGAACCCGGCTTCCTCCGGCATGCACTTGCGGATTCGGACGCGCAGATCGAACCATGCGGCCTGGCCCGTCACAGGATCGGAATTCGAGTATCGGCGGCCGGTCTCGTCCGGCGGCAGCAGATCGCCGATCGCATGATTGAGAAGGAAGCCGCGCGTATGTTCGGCAGCATTCTCCTTCAGCGCCCACGATCCATTACGCTTGCCGATCGCATTCCATGTCCAGACGGTATTCTCCTCGACGCCATCGACGAGCCGGATCTGGCCCTTGACGCGCCCGTTGACGCTTTCGACCCAGACCCAGTCATCATCGGCGAAACCGAGCTTCGCAGCCAGACGATGATGGACGAACAGCCTGTTCTGGCTGGTGATCTGGCGAAGCCAGGCATTCTGCGAACCCCATGAATGATACATGTGCATGGGGCGCTGGGTGAGCGCGTGGAGCGGATAATCCCGTTCGACGATCGCCGCTTCCTCGAAAGGCGGATACCAGATCGGCAGCGGATCGAAATGGGCTTCGATGCGCTTGCGCTGCGAAGGCGGCGGAACGACTGCGCCATGTCCCTGCCCCGCGAGCCGGAAGCGCTGGAGCGTTTCGGAATAAAGCTCGAACCTGATGGGCTCCGCTTTGGCGATGAAACCCATGCCGACCGCGGCTTCGAGATAGGACTTGTTGGCCATTTTATAATAGCGCTGATCAACATCGAACTCATGGTGCCAGAAGCCGCCGTTTTCGATGTAGCGCTGGAGTTGCGACGGGTTGCGTTCGCCGCGTCCGTGCTTTTCGCCGAAGACGCCGCGCCACCCCGCAAGCGGGCCGATGCCTGGCGAGCGTTCGTGATTGACGATGTAGTCGGCGTAATCCTTGTATTTCGCCGTTCCATCCTCGTTGACGAACCCCGGCAATTTGAGGCGCGCGCCGAGATCGATGAGAACGCTCTGGAACGGCCGGACATCGCGATCAGGCTGCACGACCGGATGGCGGATCGCATCGCCCGGACCGTCGGCATGGCTGATCGGCCGATCGAGCAAGCTGATGCAGTCGTGACGCTCAAGATAGGTCGTATCGGGCAGCACGAGATCAGCGAAGGGCACCGTCTCCGAATAATAGGCATCCGAATAGATGATGAAGGGGATCTTGTAATTGCCGTCGTTGTCCTTCTCGGTCAGCATGGACATGGTCTCGGCGGTATTCATCGACGAGTTCCACGCCATATTGGCCATGTACATAAACAGCGTATCGATGTGATAGGGATCGCCCCGCGTCGCGTTGCGGATGACGGTGTGCATCATTCCGTGGGCGGCAAGCGGCGCATCCCAGGAATAGGCCTTGTCGATCCGAACAGGCTTGCCGTCGTCACCGATCAGCAGGTCCTCCGGCGCAGTGACGAAGCCAAGCGGGCTACCGGAGAGCGGCGTATCAGGCTTTCCACCGTCCTTGCCGGCAGGCTTCGCGCCCGGCGGCACAGGCTTGGGGAACGGCGGCTTGTAGCGCCATCCGCCAGGGACATCGACCGTGCCGAGCAGCACTTGCAGCAGATGGATGGCCCGGCAGGTATGAAAGCCGTTGGAATGGGCCGAGATGCCGCGCATCGCGTGCATAGCGATCGGGCGCCCCTTCATTGTCGCGTGACGGCGTCCGGCCGTGTCGGTCCAGGCAACCGGCAGTTCGATCGCCTGCTCGAAAGCGACATGCGCAAGTTCGGCGGCCGTGCGGCGGATGGTTTCGGCCGGCACGCCGCATTTCTCCGCGACTGCATCGGGCGAATAGGACTCGTCGAGATAGCGTTGCGCGAGAAGCTGAAACGCCGGGACGCAGCGCCGCCCGCCGATCTCGAACTCGCCCGAGAGTGCCGGAGTTTCCGTTGAAGCATCGCCGCGCGCCGGCGCATTCGCGGACTTGTCCCAGCAGAGCGGATGACCTTCCGCATCGCGCACGAAGAGACCATCGTCGGCAGCGCCGGGATTCTGAATGACGAGAAGATGTGCGTTCGTATAGCGGACGAGATATTCGATATCGACGCGTCCGGCCCGCAGCAGCTCATGGATAAGCGCGAGAACGAACAGGCCATCGGTTCCCGGCCGAATGCCGATCCACTCATCGGCGATCGCGTTATAGCCAGTACGGCACGGATTGACCGAAACGATCTTCGCGCCGCGCGCCTTGAGTTTGCCAAGGCCGATCTTGATCGGATTGGAATCGTGATCCTCGGCGACGCCGAACAGGAGAAAATATTTGGTGCGATCCCAATCCGGCTCGCCGAATTCCCAGAACGCTCCGCCCACCGTGTAAAGGCCCGCCGCCGCCATGTTCACCGAGCAGAAGCCGCCATGCGCCGCGAAATTGGGCGTGCCGAATTTGGTTGCCCACCAGCCCGTGAGAGATTGCGACTGATCGCGGCCCGTGAAGAAGGCGAGTTTTTTCGGATCGGTATGGCGGATGCGGGCGAGGCGCTCAGTCGCGATCCCCAAAGCCTCTTCCCACTCGATCTCGCGGAATTCCCCGGAGCCGCGCGGGCCGCTGCGCAACAGCGGCTTTCTCAATCGAGCCGGGCTGTAATGCTGCATGATGCCAGCGCTGCCCTTGCCGCAGAGCACGCCGCGATTGACCGGATGATCCTTGTTGCCGTTGATGTAGCGGACCTTGCCATCCCTGATATGGACATCGATGCCGCAGCGGCAGGCGCACATATAGCAGGTGGTCTTTGCCACTCTGTCGGCGATGTAAGGCGATGTCTCCACCCCATCCGGCTCCGCCGGAGCATGGGGGTTTCCGAGAGGTCTTTGAGTGAGGGCGGAGTTGGCTCCGCGAGGCGCTTGCTGGTCCATACGGCGACCATGCGACCAGCAGTTCGTTCGGTCAAACTCATTATAATTATAAAATCAATCTATAAAACAGATTGAACGTGCCCGAATGGGAGAACCGGCTCTAATGGCCTGCGAGCGCCTGCTGCGTGCGGTTGTCCGGGTGATAATCCCTGTAGCAGGCAACCCAGATGCGATGCCGCTGCTCATTCGTAATATTGAGACGCTTGGACCAATAATCCTGCTGGGCCTTGCTCAATCCGCGCACGTCCTCGCATGTGAAGGCGTGAGCAGGCAACGAAACGACACAAGTTGCAACCGAAACAGCAATCAGCGCTGCAACATTTCTTGCACGGTGAGACACTTTCAACGATTTCATCGATGGCATGCACGCTCCTCATGGGCGCCGGAAATTACCGACGCGGGCTTCGGTTCGAAAGGACAAGAGCGTTTCTCAGGCGAAGCCGCTTTTGCTTCGCGTCGAGATAAAACGCCTTAAAACAGGGAGCCTCGGTCCATCTCGTGGAGAAACCGAACTGGCTCTCGCCTGTTGCTCTACCTCTGTCCGTTCGAAAAGAGGCCCTATTTTGGCGCGCGGCGAGAAAGGTGCGCTTGCCTCTATGCGCAAGTCGCTTTTTCCGTTGCAGCTTAAGGCAGAAGGGCTATTGGCGCGGAAAGTTCAATTGCAGTGCCGCAGGAGGCGAAGCCACAATCGTACATTCGCATTGGTTTCCGTCATCGCATGTTCATCTGGGCTTGGGCATTCTGGCGCAGGCGTTTGGATCCCGGTCGATCCACGCCATTCTTTCGGACTGCACAGAGTCGCCTGATTTTCGTCAACAGTCGCGGGGGAACATCCCGGTAAAGAGAGGAAACCGAGATATGATGAAGATGGTCGTTACAATGGCCGCGGCGGGCTTCATGGTCGCCGGCATGGCAATCGGCGCAGAGGCAATGCCCGCCGCGCCGATGCCCGCTTCGCAAGGCCCTGCGATTACACTGACCGCCGGCGGCTGCGGCGTCGGCCGCCATCGTGGCCGCTACGGCCATTGCCGTCGCAACTGGAGGCCTGTGCGGCATTGTCACTGGCGTCATACGCCCGTAGGGCCGCGCCGCGTCTGCCACCGCTAGCGCGATCACATCGCGCCGGCCGCATGTAAACATGAAAGCCTCGCATTATGCGGGGCTTTTTTTGCAAGCAGAGACCGGCATCAAAGAAGCCAGACGCCCACAACGTTCTCAAGCAAAACGCGTCAAAACAAATAACTGGAGCCGCGGCCTCGATCATTCGCCTCGCGCACGAAAGATAACAGGCAGCGCGAAGGTCAATCCATCGTCTGCAATCGAAGAAGGTGGTGGCGGCACAGGATCGGAGCGTTTCAACATGCCGAGCGCAGCGGTGTTGAAAGCCGCATCGCCATCGCCGCCGATAACTTCCGCTGAAAGAAGATGGCCCATCCGATCAATCGTGAAGCGCACGATTACTTTAATATTGCGCCGCCGTTCGTTGGAGGGATAGCGTTTGTGTCTGCTGAGATGCACGACAAGCTTCTTTTCCCAGGTCACGCGTGCCAGCACATCGCTCTTGCCAATGCCGAGAACAGGCGCAGTAGAACGCTCTGACGGTTTTGCGATATCCGAGACGGGTGGCGCCGCCGCCCGTGATGGCGCTGATTCAGGCGATGGCATCGTTTCCGTCGCCTTGATTGTGGGTTCATCTTCTTTCGGATGCGTCGACTCATGCGGAGCCACAACGCGATCGGGATCGTCAGATTCGACTGGCTGGTCTTTCGGCAGTTGCTTTTCTTTGAGATTCGCGCGCTGCGCCATGACGGCGGGCGAAGCCATCGAATCGTCCGCGGCCTCGCCAACCGGCAAATCCGTCTCAGGTTGGCGCGGCGCGAGAAGCTCGATCCCGACCTCGACCGCCGGCGTGCCCATCGCGTCATCAGCCTCCTCAGGCTTCAGATAATTAGCGAGGAATGCGAAACACCCGACATGAAGCATCATTGTTGCGACAGCGGCGAGGACCCACAGCCGCAGATGCCCCGTTTCCAAGGCAACGTCATGGAGCAAATCGCGCGAAGCCGAATTTGTAAAATTGCGCTTCAAGGTTTCACTTTGCGATGCCTGTCGCTGCTGAACCCTCGGACGGGCGGGAAGCAGCAACACCTTCAAGCGCAACGAGAGAGACCTTCAAATATCCGTCCTTGCGCAGGGCTTCGAGAATAGTCATCACCTCGCCATAAGGCACCGCACGGTCAGCGCGCAGAAACAACCGGCGCTCCTTGCTCGCGCCCAGGGCGTTATCAATCGCGCTCGCCAGATCGTTCCGGCTGACAGGCGTTTCGCCGATGGCGAGGCTGAGATCCGCCTTGATGGTGAGATAGACAGGCTTGTCGGGCTTCTTCTGCGAATTTGCCGTCGATGTCGGCAGATCCACCGGAAGATCGACGGTCGATAATGGCGCCGCCACCATGAAAATGATGAGCAGCACGAGAATGACATCGATGAAGGGAGTCACATTGATTTCATGCGACTCTTCGAAATCATCCGAATCGAAACTGTCATCGCTGAGCGAGACGGCCATGTCTATTCCGCCGCGCGCGCGATCGCGCTATTGCCGCGCCGGTCGAGATCGCGCGAAAGAAGCCGTGTTATGACGCCTGAGGCGCGCGCGACAAGATCGAGGTAGCCCCGCGTCGCCCGGCTGAAATGATTGTAAATGATCACCGCCGGGATCGCCGCCACGAGGCCAATCGCGGTTGCAAGCAACGCCTCGGCTATGCCCGGGGCGACGACAGCAAGATTGGTCGTGTTGGATTTCGAGATCCCTATAAAGCTGTTCATAACGCCCCAGACAGTGCCGAAAAGACCGACAAAAGGCGCGGTTGAACCGATGGTGGCGAGGAGACCAGTGCCGCGCCTTATCCCGCGCACATGCGCACGCACAATCTCGGCAATGGACGACGCGACGCGCTCTCTGATGCCGGCTTCGGCGGACAGATCCGCGCTTGCTTTCTCTTCGAACAAGGCCGCGGCGAGCATGGCCGACAGAATGCTTCTGTCCTTGCCGAGAGCCAGTTGCGCCTCTCGCATCGCAAGCACCGCCCGCGTATGAAAAAGCGCCTTGCGCAGCCGCCGCCGGGCAAAGCCCAGCTCGACGGATTTGGCGATGAAGATCGTCCAGGTGACGAGCGAGGCAAAAGCCAGCCCGCACATGACGATCTTGACGATGATATCGGCCGACAGAAACATCGACCAGATGGATAATTCATGTGGAATGGAGCCAAGCACATGCGGAGCATCGCCGATCGCCGGCTGCGCACGGAGAGGCGTTGCTGAAAGCAAGGTTACGCAGAAAATGCTGCCGCCAATGAGTATGCGGTCAAGATGAAAATGCTTCACAGTTCGGCCCAATAGCGAATGAGGTTATGATAAACATTCGTCAGCCTGCGTACTTCCGGATCGTTCCGGCCGATGCGTTCGACGAGCGCCTGAATGCTTGTATCGAGATCGAAAATGAGGCTGCGGGCGTGCGCATCGCGGATCATGCTTTGCAGCCAGAAAAAAGAGGCGACTCGCGTGCCGCGCATGATCTCGGTGACCATGTGCAGGCTTGAGGACGGGTAGAGAACGAGATGCCCGGCCGGCAGTTTGATTTCATGCGCGCCGTAGTGGTCCTCTATAACAAGCTCGCCGCCGTCATACTCATCGGGCTCTGAAAGAAAGAGCGTCGCCGAAAGATCGGTTCGGATCCGCGTGCCGGTCAATTGGTCGCCGCGCACCGAATTATCGACGTGTTCGCCGAAGAACTGGCCAACGCCATAGCGGTTGAACAGCGGGGGAAATATCCGCAGCGGAATTGCCGCCGAGATGAACAGCGGATTGGCCGTCAGCGCCGCCACGACGCTCGCGCCCAGTTGCCGCGCCGTTTCGCTATTGGGAAAAAGCTGCTCGTTCCGTTTCACCATCGCGGATTGCGATCCGGCGGTGGAGCGTCCGTCTTCCCATTCGGCCGAATCCATGATGTGGCGGAACTCCGCCACATCGCTTTTGCTGAGCACGTCGGGTACGCAAATCAACATTGGCTTGTTCTGCCTTCAGAACTTGGCTTGCGCGATCAGCGACACCGTGCGGCCAGGTGCGACGCGCACAAAGGGGACGCCGCTCTGGTAGATGGAATCGTAATATGTGCGGTTGAAGAGATTCTGGACGTAGAGTTTGAGGCTCGCATGCGGGCCGATTTTCGTCTCCGCGAAGACATCGAAGCGCCAGTGTGAGGGCAGAACCGTCGGATCGGGCGCCGCGTTATAGGCGACGCCGCCATTCGCCGCGAGAAGCGAACCGCCATAGATTTTGGACGTGTAAATGGCCTGGCCGCCAAGCTCGAACCAGTTCGTGACTTGATACTTCGAGAGCAGGTTGAAGGACTGATGCGCGATGTTGGCGAGCGGCAGACCCACATCATGCGGAACGACCGATTGCGTGATGTCGGATTTCATCAGCACCAACCCACCCATCACGCTCCACTTGTCGGTGATCTTTCCGGCAAGTTCGAGATCGATGCCCTGCACGCGATAAGCCGCGCCGGCAACGACAGTGTTTTTGACGGGGTAGCCCGGCAATCCCGAGGGCGTTGATTCGCGCGCGTTCTCGACGGTGGTCTGGAAAATCGATCCCGTTGCCAGCAGGCGCCGGTTAAACAGCTCCCACTTGTTGCCGAATTCGATCGACTGACTGCGCTGCGGGCCGAAGATCTGCGACTCCTGCTGCGTTGGGCTGAGACCGCCATAGGAACTCGATGCCGCATCGAGTTCGTCGCCCACCGGATCGGCCGCCGTTGCATAGGCGACATAAAGGCTGGTGATCGGAATCGGCTTATACACGAGCCCGGCGTTGTAGGACACGATGCCCGAATCCTGCGAAGCCGAGCCCATATTGTTTGACGAGGTAACGTGATAATCGTCGTAGCGGACACCCGCGTTGAAGATGACGCGATCTTTCCAGTTCGCGGTTTCGAGCAGATAGGCCGCATTGGTGTTGACGTGATAGATCTGCGGATTGTTGCCGAGAACAGGCGTGCCCAATCCGGAGATGAAGTTGGTCGGATCGTAGATGCTGACGATCGGCGCGCCGTTCGAGGCGAAGACGCCTTCTCCGGCAAGACCTTCCGAAGTCAGTCCCTGATAGGAATTGAGGCTGACACGCTCGCCGGAAAATTCGCCGCCGACAATCGCCGTATTACGGATCGGCCCCGTGTCGAATTTGAATGTCGCCTGCGGCTGATCGACGAGCACGCCCACAGTTTCAAAACGGCTTTGCGCATTAAGCTGCGTGAAACCTGAGAAGAAGGTGGGCGTCGAAGCGTAAGGCGCGGTGCTCGGGTTTTCCGGGATCGTCCCGATGTAGTTCAGGATCGAATATCCCTGGCGGAACTTGTTCTCCAGGGTGATCCAGTCGTTGACTTTGTACTGGGCGTCCAGCGTGCCGATGTTCTGCGTCGTCTTTGTGAAATCGCGGTTGAGGATGCCGTAATAGGTGTTGCGCGGAACGACGCCTTCCGTAACCGGCCGCTGTTTGACCAGATCATAGGGGACGCCGAAGTCGGGGATGCCAGAGAGATATGTGTGGGAATAATCCGCCTTGATCGTCAAATTCGGCAGGGGCTTGAAGGTCAGAGCGCCGGCAATGCCATTGCGATTGTCGGTGGCGTAATCGCGCCCGGCGATGTTCGCGCCCTGAATCATGCCGTTGAGGCGCACGTCCAGCACAGGGTTGATCGCCTTGTTGACGTCGATGGTCAGCCGCCGTGTCTGATCGCTGCCGAGAGTCGATTCGGCGTGATAGAAATCCTGGTCGCCGGCCTGCTTCGTGACGATATTGATGGCGCCGCCTGTTGTGCCGCGTCCGGCGAAACTCGACGCCGGGCCACGCAGGATTTCGACCTGTTCGGTGAAGAAATTCTCGCGAATGCTGACGCCCGGGTCGCGCACGCCATCGACAAAAATATCGTTGCGGGCATCGAAGCCGCGAATGAAGAAGCGGTCGCCGAAGGCGTTGCCGCCTTCTCCGCTGCCAAGCGTTACGCCCGCCGTCGTGCGCCCGATGTCGCGCAGCGATGTTGCGTTCTCATCTTGCAGAACTTCCTTCGTAAGGACGGTGACTGTGCGCGGCGTATTGATGATCGGCTCGCTGAACTTGCTGGAGGCAAGCCTGTCGGCCTTATACGGCGCCGCCGGGTCGGCATAAGGATCGCCTCCGGGAACGCGCGCCATGATCGGAAGGCTGCTGGATGAGCCGTGGAGCGGTGTCGCACGCGTTGCAGCGGCAGCGGCCTGACGCCGCTTGCGGCGGAGCGCGGCG
>SCSF01000001.1 GCA_004298435.1 Beijerinckiaceae bacterium | reverse complement strand
GCGTCTGCGATTGGCAACCACATCGCGAAATTCTGGGAACCCCGTATGCGCAAGCAGATGTATGCCCATCTGGCGCAAGGTGGGGCTGGCCTCGATCCGCTGCCGAAGCAAGGGCTTGAGGAATTGCGGCGGAAGGATCCGATCGAGCAGGCCAACGCCAGTTAATCGTCGCTTGTTCTCATTCAAGAGGAGCCAGTCCGGTGCAAAACCGAACTGGCTCTTTTTGTTTTCCGGGCGCATTTCCGCAAGCCGGACCGCTCCCGGTTTATACCGGAATATTGTCGATAAGACGCGTCGTGCCTAACCGCGCGGCTGCGAGAAGACGCAAAGACCCTTCATCTCTGCGGGCGACGGGCGCCAAAGTCTCAGCATGACGCGCCTCGATATAATCAGGCACAAAGCCGGCGGATTCCAGAGCTTTCCAAGCTGCCGCCTGCGCTGACGCAATATCGCGCCCTGCCCGCAAGTCTTCCGCGCAGCGCATTAGCGCCACATAAAGATGCGATGCGCGTGCCCGCTCCTCAATCGAGAGATAGAGATTGCGCGAGGACATCGCGAGGCCATCCGGGTCGCGCAATGTCGGCACCCCAACGATTTCCGAATCAAGATCGAGATCCCGCGCCATGCGCGCGATAACCTTCAACTGCTGATAATCTTTCTCGCCAAAGAGCGCGACATCGGGTTGGCATTGATTGAGCAGCTTTGCGACCACCGTCGCGACGCCGGCAAAATGCGTCGGCCGGAACCTGTCCTCAAGCCCGGCTTTGGCGGGGCCTTCAGGCATCACAGTTGTTGCAAAGCCTTCCGGATACATCTCCGCAACGTCAGGCGCGAAAACGAGATCGCCATCGGCGGCAGAGAATTTCTGTGCATCCTCCTGAAAGCGGCGTGGATAGGCTGCAAAATCTTCATTCGGCGCAAATTGCGTCGGGTTGACGAAAATCGACATCACCACTCGGTCGGCATGCCGTTTCGCCGCTTCGACAAGTGAGATATGCCCCGCGTGCAACGCGCCCATGGTCGGCACTAAAGCGATCCGCGCATCCTGCTTACGCCAGGCGGCGACGGTGCTGCGCAAATCCGAAACCCTATTGACGACACGGACGCGTGACTCATCATGCAAAGAAGCTGTCACGCTCATACACCTTTCAGTCGAATGGCGCGGCGGCCGCCGCTATTGGCAGGCGCATTCGCACCACCGGCGAGGGAGAGAAGATGAGTGATATAGAGATCCGGAAAGTTCCAGCCGCGCGCCGCTGAAATGATGCGATCGAGATGGTCGCCGCGCGGCGCGCCCTCCTGAGTCGATGCTCCAATATAAAGAAGTGCGCGTACAGGCGACGCGCCGTCGCGCAATATGCTCTGGCTGATTTTCTGATAAAGCCCGCGCCCGGTTTCTTCATAGCGGTCGAGGGCCGCGATATCGCCGAAAGCGAGGTCGTAAAGGACGCCATGAACGTCCATGTGCGGATCGCGTCTCACCGACGCAAAACCGGAGCGCATGATGAAAAAACGATGGCGCGCCAGCCGCGCTGTCCCAAGGGCGCGCGAATTCGGGCAGCGCAGCCGCATGGCGTCGCGATCCATATTGGAGCCATAAGCGAAATAAAGCGGCATAAATCAGCATTGCAATTTTTGGTGCGTCAGCCCCGCCTATAGCATCTGGCGCGTATGCCGAAAATCGAAAGCCACGCCCCCGCCGTGCGCGACGCCCAAGGAACGATCGCCCGCTCAAACAGTTAAGCCGGGAAACCCACGGGGAAGCGACGATGAATACCGCAAATCTTCAGCTTGAGGGGCTTTTGCTTGCCATCTCCTGCCTTCTCGAAACCCTGCGGCGCAAGAACCTCCTCACTGAGCAGGAAATCGATGCAGCTCTGCGGGAGGCCGGAGACAGTCTGAAGCTCGAAGCGGTGAAGTCGGATCTCTCCCCAGCCAATCTGGAAGCGGTTCAATTCCCCATCCGCTTTCTGCGGGCCGCCACCCGCATGAACCAGAGCGGACAGCTTTCCTTTGCCGCGCTCGCCAGCATGGTCGGCGAGACGAAAGCGGGCCATTGAGCGCATCGATCCGGGATTGAAGCGAAATCGTGCCGATTCGGCGCTTCCACTATCCTTATTGCGCGCCCGTCTCAACCTTCGTGAAAGGTCGGTCTGGAATAAGATGTTATTACCCGCATCCCGATAAAAGCGGGCGCTTCGAGTTTTTCACGAGGGAGCCCGCCCAATGGGCGAAAGTCTCGCCAGGTCCCGACACTGGTATGTCGCCAGCGGGCTTCTGGCCTTTGGCGTCCTCTACATCGCGCTACGGCCATGGAATCTCTTCGAATCCTACATGATCGGCGCGCCATTCGGCCGCGACTTTGTCAATTTCTGGTTCGGCGGCCACCTCGCCTGGACCGGGAACCTCCACCTTCTCTTCGATCTGCATGGCTATGACAGCGCGATAAGCGCCATGTTCCATCACGACAGCCGTGATGCCTTCGTGTTTTCCTATCCGCCGCATGCGCTGCTCTTTCTCGCGCCCTTCGGCTTGCTGCCTTATATCCCCGCGCTTTTGCTCTGGACTGCATGCAACCTCGGATGCCTCGTCATCGTCACGCGGCTCTTCAGCCGGCAAGGCGCCTTGGCTCTCGCCGTCTGCCTCTCGCCGGCGGCGCTGGTAATGGTCCTCTACGGACAATTCGGCGGCATGATCGCCCTTGCGGCGACAATGGCGCTGGTCCACGGCGAAAAGAGGCCATGGCTGGCAGGTCTCTGTCTGGCTTTTCTGAGCGTGAAACCACAATTTGCGCTCGTGCTGGGACTCTTTCTGGTCGCGAAGGGCGCGTGGCGCGCCTTGTTCGCGGGGCTCTTCCTGACGGCGATATTTGTCGGCGCGTCTATTGCCGCATTCGGCCTCCAGCCCTGGGCATCTTTCATCGGCTGGACGATTCCGCTGCATGAAAAGCTCGTCAATCAGATCAGCGGCGATGGCGTATCCAGCACGGTTTCACTTTACACGGGCTTGCGTCTTGTCGGAGTTGGCGTCGGCATCGCGCGAGCGCTGCAAGTTTTACTGACACTTAGCGTCTTCGGCGCAGCGATGCTGCTGCTGCGACGGGCGCAACCAACACCGAAAATTTTGGCGGTCGCTCTTCTCGCGATGGTGATCGGCCTGCCCTATTCCAATGACTATGATCTGGCGATCGCCGCGCCGGTATTCGCGCTGGCGCTCTTCGACGAGGGTGCGCCAGCCTCCGCACGCATCCCGCGGTCGATCGCAACTTTGCTATTGTGGCAGGCGCCGATCCTGTCGGTGATCGCGCTCGATTGGCGTTCAATGCCGATTGCCAATACTGCGGCAGTCTTCGGCCTCATGCTGTTAATGGTGCAGATTTATCGCCGGCCAAACCTGGCACATGATGTTGCGCCAGCCTGACCAAGAGGTCGAGGATCGGCCAGATTCAGGCGTCATCATCATCGTCGATGCGCAATCCGCGCAGAAGCGCGCGGGCCATCGCGCGTGTAACCTTGCCACCGCGCGCCAGAGCTTCACGATCCAGCAGGGCGACGATGCGTCTCGCTATATCGAAAGAGCGGTCGATATGCAGCGCGATGTAATCCACCACAGCCGCGTCGACACTGAGCTGACGATCGTTGAAAAGCTTGATGAGTCCTGCCTTGAGAAGCGCGTCGTCGGGCGGCTCCAGTTCGACGATGGGCGCGAGGCGCAGCCGCGACAGGAGATCGGGAGTCGCCAGTCCCCATGCTGCCGGCCTCTGCTGCGCGGTCAGCAACAGGCTGGCCTTGCGTTCCCGCACAAGATTGATGAGGTGAAACAGCGGCGCCTCCGCAGCACCGATTTCCTCGGCATCTTCCAGAACGAGCGCCGGCTTCTCAGCCAATGCAAAAAGATCTGCTTCGCCAAGAGTTCTGACGGCGACCGTTTCGGCATCTGCGCGGGCGGCCCAGATCGCCGCAAGGTGGCTCTTGCCGGAGCCCGGCGGGCCAAGAAGCAGCAGCAACTGGTCCGGCCAATCCGGCCATGCCTCGATCATATGCAGAGCCGGAGCATTGGCCGGGGCCGCAAGGAAATCCTCGCGTCCGAAATGCGCCGGCAATTCGAGATCCAGCGCAAGCTGTCCCCGCAATTCCAAAGCGCCGGGTTTCGAGGTGGACTCCACCATCGTCTTACTCGAACACACTTTCAAACGTCTTCTTCAAACGACTTCTGCACCGGTATCTGCGGCGGCATGGGGCCTGCGAGCCAGGCCGGCATGCCCAGATAGAACTCGCTGCCGCGATAACGGCTCACCGCATAGCGAAGGATCACCGCCGCGGCGGCAGCCACAGGCACGGCGATAACGAGGCCGATGAAGCCGAGGATGCTGCCGAACGCCAGCAGAACGAAGATCAGCCAGACAGGATGCACCCCGACTTTGTCGCCAACGAGTTTCGGCGACAATATATTGGCTTCAAGAAACTGGCCGGCAAGAACAATGCCCACGGCCAGCATGAACAACTCCCAGTGCGGCCAGCCCTGAACGATCGCGACGATCGAAGCGACAATCAGCGCCGTCAACGATCCGACATAGGGAACGAAGCTCAACACTCCCGCGGACAGCCCGATCAACAGGCCGAAATTCAAGCCGATGAGGGAAAGACCGAGGCCATACCAGCATGCGAGAAAGAGGCAGACGAGCGACTGTCCGCGCAGAAAGCCGGACATCGCCTTGTCGATCTCGCGCGCGAGTTCATGCGCGACGTCGCGGTGGCGGAGCGGAATCAGGCCATCGACCGTTGCAATCATCTTGTTCCAATCGAGCAGCATATAGAAGGCGACGACCGGCGTAATGATGAGCAACGAAACGACGCTGATCACCGCCATGCCACGCGAGACGATCGAGTTCAGGAAGCTCCCGGCCGTGCGTGTCGCCTCTCCGACGAAATTCATATTGGGAACGGAGTTTGGCGCGAGCGTGGTTTCGACGCCGAGTTTTTGCAAAATTGGCGCGAGGTAATCCCGGCCGATCCAGTCGCCAGCCTTGCCCAGCAGGTTCTGGAGCTTGGTCAGCAAATTCGGCAATTCCTGAATGAACCCGTAGAACTGGTGGCCGAGAATCGGGAAGACGAGGAAGAACAGCAGGCCGAGAACCACGGCGAAAAAGCCGAGAATCACGAGTGTCGCCATGAGGCGCGAGAGCCCCAGGCTTTGCAGCCGGCAAGCCACAGGATCGAGCAGATAGCCGATCGCCAGGGCGATAATGAACGGCGGCAGAATCTCCCAGCATAGCCAGAGGATAAGCACGAAGAGGGCGCTGGCGCCGATCCAGAAAGCGATGTGCCACCCCGTCCGCATAGCGGCGCCTCTCGCTGTTTCACTTATAAAAATCCGGCCAAACCTGGATCCACGATGCTATCCGCCGGCTCGGCCTCGACACATGCACTGTGACCGGTTTCCAATACATTAGGATGTTTTCACGCGAAGCGCTTCGTTTAGCGGGAGGAAACGCATCGGATAAATGAAAATATCAGCCTAACTTTTTGTTTTATCACATTATGAAGCCGCTAAAGACTCATATGGCGCGCCCAGGCAGCGAGATAGGCCGCCAGAGACGCGAGCGTCAGCGCCGCCACAATAGCGCCGGCGACATCAAACCAGACGCCGAGCGGGAACTGGAACGCCTTTGCTCCGAGCACGAGTGCGGCGAAGCCGATTTGCGCGACCGTATTCAGCTTCGAAATCCACAAAGGCTTGATTTCAACTGGTTTACGCATCAGCCAGGAAATCATCACCGCGCCAATAATCATTATATCGCGGGCGACGACGATGATGGCGATGGTCGCGGGCATCACCCTTTCGATGGCGAAAGCAACATAGATCGAGATCAGAAGCGCCTTGTCGGCAACCGGATCGAGATAGGCGCCGAGTTCCGTGCGCAGGTCGAAAGTCTTGGCAAGCCATCCATCGACGGCGTCCGAGATGCCCGCAATAATGAAAAGGCCAAAAGCCTCGGTCCAGCGCTGCGCCGAAATCATCGCAATGATGACGGGCACCAGCACTAGCCGTCCGAGTGTGATGAGATTGGGGAGGCTCTTGTAGTAAAAAGCTGGCATGGAACCCCGGCAGGACAACGCTGGCTGCGCCGCGAAACCTTACAGTGATTTGCCGAAAAAGGCACAATCATGCCAACGCTTGCCACGGCAACGCCGAGCGGATAGCTGAAAGGCCCGTCGCGGGTATAAGGAATTGCCGCGGCTAAAGAATTGGACAAAGGGCGATGGCGGACAAGAAGGGGCTCACCTACGCCGATGCAGGCGTCGATATCGATGCCGGCAACGCAATGGTGGAAAAGATCAAGCCGCTTGTACGCGCGACGCGCCGGCCGGGGGCCGATGCGGAACTCGGCGGTTTCGGCGGCCTCTTCGATCTCAAGGCCGCAGGTTTCACTGATCCTATTCTGGTCGCCGCCAATGATGGCGTAGGCTCCAAGGTGAAGCTCGCCATCGACAGCGGATTACACGATACGATCGGCATCGATCTCGTCGCAATGTGCGTCAACGATCTCGTTGTCCAGGGTGCAGAGCCGCTGTTCTTTCTCGATTATTTTGCTACGGGCCGGCTCGATCCTGCGCTCGGCGCAGCCATCGTCGCAGGTATTGCGGCAGGCTGCCGCGAGTCGGGCGCAGCCCTGATCGGCGGCGAAACGGCCGAAATGCCGGGGCTTTATGCCGGAAAGGACTACGATCTCGCCGGTTTTGCCGTCGGCGCAGCCGAGCGTGGCGCATTGCTGCCGAAGGCTGGCGTCAAACCGCAGGATGTCGTGTTCGGTCTGCCCTCCTCGGGGGTTCATTCGAACGGCTTTTCCCTCGTCCGCCGAATTGTTGCGGACGCGGGCCTCAACCTCTCCGATGCTGCGCCCTTCGACTCCGGAAGGACATTGGCCGAAGCCCTGCTCGTTCCCACGCGGATTTATGTGAAGCCTATCCTTGAGGCGCTGAAGCAGACGTCAGCAATCAAGGCTTTGGCGCATATTACCGGCGGCGGCTTTCCGGAGAATATCCCGCGGGTGCTTCCAGAGGGTCTCGGCGTCGCGCTGGATCTCGCCGCCATCCCCGTTCCCGCCGTTTTCGGCTGGCTTGCCCGCTCCGGCAATGTCGCGGAAGTCGAGATGTTGCGGACATTTAACTGCGGAATCGGGATGATCGTGATCGCGGAGGCCGCGCATGCGCGCGAGGCCGAGACTGCCTTGCAGGCGGCAGGTGAAACGCCAATCGAGATCGGCAAAATCGTTGAGGCAGAGAAAAGCCGCGTGACCTATGCCGGGCGGCTTGCCCTATGAAAGGGCGCAAGCGCACGGCCGTTCTGATCTCAGGGCGGGGATCGAACATGCGCGCCCTGATCGAGGCGGCGCGCAGCCCGGATTATCCTGCCGAAATCGCCCTTGTCCTCTCCAATCGCGCCGAGGCGGCGGGGCTCGCCTTCGCCAAGGAGCATGGCATCGCAACGGCGGTCATCGATCACAAGATCTATGCCGGGCGCGGCGAATTCGAAAAATCCATGCAGGTGCTCCTCGATCTGCACAAAATTGAGATCATCTGCCTCGCGGGCTTCATGCGTGTGCTGACGCAGGGCTTTGTTCAGCATTGGCAAGGGCGTCTCATCAACATCCACCCGTCCCTGCTGCCCGCCTATCGTGGTCTCGACACCCATGCCAGAGCTTTGGCCGAAGGCGCCAAGATCCACGGATGCAGCGTGCATTTCGTCGTTCCGGCGCTGGATGAAGGGCCGATCATCGCGCAGGCCGCGGTCGCAGTTCTCGACAGCGACACACCGGAAACGCTCGCCGCGCGCGTTCTGGCGCAGGAGCATGTCATTTACCCCGGTGCGCTCGCTGCGCTTGCCGGCGGTCTTCTCACAGTTATTGGCAATCGCGTCGCTTGCGAACGTACCGCTGCGTTGCCGCCGGCGCTGAAAGTTCCTGATTTCCCGAAATAAAGTGCCGCGAATCAGCTATTCGGCGTCCATGCCTCATAGTCGCCGGTTGCCGGCGGCCTGACGCCTGATGCAAGGGTCGACCCCGGTGGACGCCAGGCCAAAGGCGTGCCCGTCATATTGGGCTGATGCGGCTTTTCCCAGGCGCGGGGCGTGTAATTCTCGTCCGGCGGCGGTACATCAAACGTATGATGCAGCCAGCCATACCAGCCTGGCGGAGTCATCGAGCCTTCCGCTTCGCCGGCATAGATTACCCAGCGCCGCTCAAAACCGAGAGCGGGATCGATTCGGCCGCCGCGCGTGCGGTAATAGGCGTTGCCGTAGCGGTCTGTACCGACAAGCTCGCCATAGAGGCGTGTATGGAAAAGCGTGTTGAGCGTCGCGACATTCCACCAGGTGAAAAATCGGGCAAGCCGTTGCAGCATCGATTCGAACCTTTGAAACTCATTCCGCCGATTCCTCTGGCGGGCGGCGGGACTATGGCGAGGTGGATCGCCTGTGTCCAGCATTCCTGCGGTCGCGGCGTCTCCTTCGCCAGATCACGCAGCCTGGGGATATAGCGGACGACTTTGCCTTTGCAATGCACAGGGCTTGAGCCCGCCGCGCCGCTCGGGCAAGCTGCCAAAGGCGGTTGAATTATCCACGATTTACACAATATTTTGTGTTAGCCATCCGTCTCAACACCAGACCTTGACCAACGTTAAGATCGGATCATAATCCGACTCGCAAGGTTTGAACCTTTCGAGAATCGACAGGAAACGGCTTTAGCGGCCAGGCATTTCCAGCGCATGCCGACGGGGCGGATACGCCGGGAAATCGGACGGAACAGCTTGCAAATCGGGGGATGGGGCTTTGCAAGAAAGCCTCCGCGGGCAAACCCGCGAGCATTGGGACAGGTATGATGCGGATCGAACGGCGGTACACGGAAGCGGGGCGCTCGCCTTATGAAGCGATGGAATTTCGCACGACTCGAAGCGAGATTCGCAATCCGGATGGCTCGCTGGTCTTCGCGCTTGACGGAATCGAGGTACCCGCAGCCTGGAGCCAGGTCGCGGCCGACGTGCTGGCGCAGAAATATTTCCGCAAGGCCGGCGTTCCGGCGCGGCTGAAGCGAATCGAAGAAAACAGCGTCCCCAGCTTCCTCTGGCGCAGCGCGGCCGATCAGGCGGCGCTTGAGGATCTTCCCAAAGCCGAGCGCTATGGCTCGGAAATTTCCGCACGCCAGGTGTTCGACCGTATGGCCGGAGCCTGGACCTATTGGGGCTGGAAAGGCGGCTATTTCGACGCCGAAGACGACGCCGCAGCTTTTTATGACGAGATGCGCTTCATGCTCGCCGCGCAGATGGCGGCGCCCAATTCGCCGCAATGGTTCAACACGGGCCTGCACTGGGCTTATGGCATCGACGGGCCGAGCCAGGGCCATTTCTATGTCGATTTCGAAACGGGCAAGCTCGTCAAATCCAAATCGGCGTATGAGCATCCGCAGCCGCATGCCTGCTTCATCCAGTCCGTCGCCGACGATCTCGTCAACGAGGGCGGCATCATGGATTTGTGGGTCCGCGAGGCGCGGCTCTTCAAATATGGCTCGGGGACTGGGTCGAATTTCTCGAAACTGCGTGGCGAGAACGAGAAGCTTTCCGGTGGCGGCAAATCCTCCGGCCTGATGTCCTTTTTGAAGATCGGCGACCGGGCCGCTGGCGCGATCAAATCCGGCGGCACCACCCGGCGCGCCGCCAAGATGGTCGTTGTCGATGTCGATCACCCGGACATCGAAGCCTATATCGACTGGAAGGTGAAGGAAGAGGAGAAGGTCGCCGCTCTCGTCACCGGTTCGAAGATCATCAAGAAGGCGCTGAAGGCGATCCTGCGCGCCTGCGTCAATTGCGAGGGGCCAGACGACTCCTGCTTCGACCCGGAAAAGAACCCGGCTCTCAAGAAGGAAATCAAGCTCGCGCGCCGCGCCAGCGTGCCGGATGCCATGATCCGCAAGATCATTCAGTTCGCGCGGCAGGGCTTCAAAGATATCGCCTTCGACACCTTCACCACGGATTGGGACTCGGAAGCCTACCTCACCGTTTCTGGCCAGAACTCGAACAATTCCGTCCGCGTCACCGACGCATTCCTGCGCGCTGTCGAGGAGGATGGCGACTGGTCGCTGACGCGGCGGCTCGATGGCAAGCCGCACAAGACGCTCAGGGCGCGCGATCTCTGGGACAAGATCGGCTATGCCGCCTGGGCTTCGGCCGATCCCGGCCTGCAATACCATACGACTATCAACGACTGGCACACCTGCCCTGCGGCAGGCCCCATCGTCGCGTCGAATCCCTGCTCCGAATATATGTTCCTCGACGATACAGCTTGTAATCTGGCGTCGTTGAACCTGCTGCAATTCCACGACCGCGCGAGCAAGGTCTTCGATATTCCGTCATATGAGCATGCGGTGCGGCTGTGGACGCTGGTTCTCGAAATCTCCGTGCTGATGGCGCAGTTCCCCTCGAAGGAGATCGCCAAGCTCTCCTATGAATACCGCACCCTCGGCCTCGGCTACGCCAATGTCGGCGGCCTTTTGATGTCGTCGGGCATCGCCTATGACTCGGACGAGGGCCGCGCGATCTGCGGCGCACTGTCCGCGATTATGACAGGCATCTGCTATGCGACCTCAGCCGAAATGGCGGGCGAACGCGGCACCTTCATGCACTTTGCCGAGAACCGCGAGGCCATGCTGCGCGTGATGAACAATCACCGCCGCGCGGCGCGCGGCGAGGCGGCGGGCTATGAGCAACTGACCACCCTCCCCGTCCCGCTCGACCATGCGGCTCTTTCCGATCCAGCGCTTGGCCAGCATGCGATTGCAGCGTGGGAAAAGGCCGTCGCGCTCGGCGAGCAGAATGGCTATCGCAACGCGCAGGTCACCGTCGTCGCGCCGACCGGCACGATTGGCCTCGTCATGGATTGCGACACGACTGGCATCGAGCCGGACTTCGCGCTCGTTAAGTTCAAGAAGCTTGCCGGCGGCGGCTATTTCAAAATCATCAACCGCGCAGTGCCGGAAGGCTTGCGCGCGCTCGGCTATCGCGAATTCGAGATCGCCGAAATCGAGGCCTATGCCGTCGGCCATGCCTCGCTGCGCCAGGCTCCCGCCGTCAACCCCACAAGCCTCAAAGCGCGCGGTTTCACCGACGAGAAACTCGCCGATCTTGAAAAAACGCTGGCTTCCGCCTTCGACATCAAATTCGTCTTCAACAAATGGACGCTCGGCGCGGACTTTCTCGTTGAGCAGTTGAAGGTGCCGGAGGACAAGCTCGAGGATCCTAGCTTTGATCTTTTGAGTTTCCTTGGCTTCTCGAAATCCGAGATCGAGGCGGCGAATATCCACGTCTGCGGCGCTATGACAGTCGAAGGCGCGCCGCATCTCAAGCCAGAGCATTACGCGGTTTTCGATTGCGCTAACCCCTGCGGGCGCACCGGCAAGCGCTATCTCTCCGTCGAGAGCCATATTCGTATGATGGCGGCGGCGCAGCCCTTCATCTCCGGCGCAATCTCCAAGACGATCAACATGCCGAACGAGGCGAGCGTCGAAGACTGCAAGGACGCCTACATGCTGTCCTGGCGTCTCGCGCTCAAGGCCAATGCCCTTTATCGCGACGGCTCAAAGCTCTCGCAACCTCTGAACAGCCAGCTCATCGCCGATGAGGAAGACGACGCCGAAGAGGCGCTCGAAACGCTGATGGCGCAGACCGTGCCGGCGCGTACTGGCGCCGTCGCTGAGAAGATCGTTGAACGGATCGTCGAGCGGATCGAGCGTCTGCGCGAGCGCGAGCGCCTGCCCGACCGTCGCAAGGGCTATACGCAAAAGGCCGTCGTCGGCGGCCACAAGGTTTATCTGCGTACCGGCGAATATGCGGACGGGCGCATCGGCGAAATCTTCATCGACATGCACAAGGAAGGCGCGGCCTTCCGCTCGCTGATGAATAATTTTGCCATCGCGATCTCTGTCGGCCTGCAATACGGCGTGCCGCTCGAAGAATATGTCGATGCCTTCATCTTCACGCGCTTTGAGCCTGCGGGCCTGGTGCAAGGCAATGACATGATCAGGAACGCGACGTCGATCATCGATTATGTCTTCCGCGAACTTGCGATCTCCTATCTCGGCCGCAACGATCTCGCGCATATCGATCCAAGCGACATCGGCCATGATGCGCTCGGCAAGGGGGAGGATCAGAGCCGTCCGCCGCAAAGCGGGTCTTCTCCTGCGACGAAGCTCGTCTCCTCCGGCTTCGTGCGCGGCAAGCCGACCGAAAAGCTGATGCTGGTTGCGAATGCGCCGCAAGCTGCGGGCGCACAAGGCGCGGTCGCGCTGAAGAAGGACATTGAAGTCAAAGCCGAAGCAGAACTCGGGAACCTCGACTGGTCGCAAGCGCGCGAACGCGCAACGGCTGCGGACCGCCGCAGCGAAGCGCGCATGAAAGGCTATACGGGCGAGTCCTGCCCCGAGTGCAATAACTTCACCCTGGTGCGCAACGGCACATGCCTCAAGTGCGACACATGCGGCGCGACGACGGG
>SCSF01000072.1 GCA_004298435.1 Beijerinckiaceae bacterium | reverse complement strand
GCTTGATGATTTCACCTTCGTCTACAAACGCGAACTCGTCTTTATGCCGCTGTTTGGCTGGTATCTCTGGGCAACCGGGCAGATCAGCATCGACCGCCGGAAACGCAGCAGCGCCCTGATGCAACTCGTCAAGGCGGCGCGCGGAGTTTTTGCCGAAGGCCGGCAGCTTCTGATCTTCCCCGAAGGAACGCGGCGAGCTATTGGCGCCGAGCCGGCTTACAAGGCGGGGGTTGCTCTCATCCAGTCGGATTCGAAGATCGTCTGCGTGCCCGTGGCCCTGAATTCCGGGGTTTTCTGGCCCCGCCGGCGTTTTCGTAAATATCCGGGGACGATCGTTATTGAATTTCTCGAACCCATCGAGCCCGGGCTTGGCAAATCGGGGTTCATGCAAGTGCTCGCGGATCGGATCGAAACGGCCACGGATCGCCTTGTCAGCGAGGCATTCGCCAAAGATCCGTCGCTCGTGAAGATGGCGCAGGCGGGCGGGTGCCCCTGAACAGGCTGAAAACGCCACAGAACTTGCCCGGCGCTTGCGTCATCCCGGGTCCGTCGCGTCCATTAGTAGTAAGGCGACAAACTAGGACTTGACGCGGCAAATCACATGTTCGAATTTTGTTCCCGCCGAATCACCTCCATGATGGAGGGCGGGGGGAATGATCATGACGATCACGGAGATGCCCGAACGGGCGCGCTCTGTTGCGCGCTTGTCCGGCGAGTATCTGGTTGCGCGGTTTTCTGAAGCGGCTGTCTGCAATCACAGGGCGTCCCGAAGCCGGGGTCAAATCGGGCTCTTGACACAAAACAGACGGGAAAACCGTCCAGTGCCCTCACGCGAAGGGCAAAGAAGAATCGAGCGCAACACGCCGTTGCAAAGCCTTGCGGGGGATAGTCTGGCTTCGCGGTATCACGCTTGGCGCGGCGAGTCAGGGCGCCGTTATATCTGCTCGGTTTTTGCCATTGCTGCTGATGATCTGGAAGCCGGCCTGCCGGATTATACCGATGTTGTCGTGCTCGCTGTCGCACGCGATGAGAGCGGCTCGCGGCGCTGCCTGTCGGTCTTCATGCGTGGAGCAACGGCGGATCTCATCGCCCAAAGGCGCTTTGTCGTAGCAGCACTCGCGGCCGGCGCGGTCGAGTGGCACATCCATTTGCTGGCGGCCGACGGACAACAAAGACGGATCGTCGCCGACGACATCACATCCGGGCATATGCTGGAGGCTTCAAAAGCCTGATAGAGCCGTTTCGGTTCTGATGAAATCAGAACCGCGGCTCTGATTATTCATTTTGACGCTTTTTCCTTACGCGAGCCGATAACTACTTCGCTCGAAAACGCTATAAGGCGTTTTTCGCGTCGGCAAGGCCACGCTCGGGCGCGGTTGGCGCCTGGGGGGACTGCTGCGTTTGTGCCTCGAGCCGCTTCACGAGCCAATCCAGGGTGGCGTCGCGAATGCCGAGTTGCGCCAGGCGCATTTGTGTGTTGCGCACATATTCCGGGTTGGCGCCGGAAGCGCCGCGGCCCTGCAACACAAGCCGCTCAAGTTCCACCCGTTCGAGCCGGCCTGCGTACTGGCCATGGCATCGGTCCGCAGCATAGGACAGCGCAATGACCCGCCGCCCGTCTGCGAGACGCGCCTGCAAGTGCAACTCGCGATAAACGCTCGTCACCTGTTCGCGTTCGCGCAGATAGGCGATCGTCTCATCTGCCGCGCCGGCGGGCACGCAGAAGGCAATTCCCTTGCAGGATCCGCCGCGGTCGAGGCCGAGAACGAGACCGGGCTTTTCAGGCGTTCCCCGATGCACATGCGAATAGACGCAGAGCGCGCGATGATAGCCGAGCACTGTCGCGATCTGGCTCTCGGCGAAGGCGAATCCCGGCCGCCACATCAATGAGCCATAGCCGAAGACCCATAGGGATTCGCCGGAAAAAGAGGCTTGCATCATGTCCTGCGCATGCTCAGTTCTGCCCGGAAGATAATAGCCTTATGTTAAAACTGGAATGATGTGGAATTGCGGCCAAAGGTAAACTTCCCGTACCGTGCCGCCACCGTCGGCTGGGCAGCAGTCTCGTGGTTTCGCCCATATTCGGGTCTATAGCGAATCACAACGATTCCCGGAGGATTGTGTGGATGGCGGCTGAAGTGATGGACACGTTGAAGCGATCGCCGAGCCTCAGGCCCTGGCTCCTTGCGCTTGTTGGCGCTCTCGTGCTCATCGCCATTGCCTGGACGGTCTTCTGGCAGCTTGCGGTCCGTCAGACCACACTGAGCCTCGACGCCTGGATCACACGCGAGAAGGCTTTCAACCGGAACTGGAGTTGTCCCGACCGGCAGGTCACCGGCTTTCCTTTCAAGATCGCGATCGCCTGCGGCAAGCCACATTTCGACGGCATGATTTTCGGCCAGCATTATGCCGGGTCGCTGAACGGTTTTGTCGCCACGGCGCGGCTGAGTAATCCGAGCGAAGTTACGGTCAAAGTCGCCTCCCCCTTCGCCGTAGTGTCTGACGACAAGACAGTCGACATCAACCTCGCGTGGAAAGACCTCAATGTCCGGCTCGGGGGTCTTCCCCGCAATGTGGCGAAGGTTTCGATTGCCGGAGAGGGGTTCAGCCTGCAAGGCCATGCACACGCCTTCGGCCTGCTTGCCGGGCGTGCGCGCCATGTCACCGCGACATTTGCACCCGATGCTGCGCGTCAGGACCATGCGTTGCACTTCCATGTCATCCTGAAGGATGCGTCGATGCCGGCGATCGATTCGATTCTGCGCACCACCGCCCCTGCCGACAGCGTCGCCGATGGCGACATCACGCAGGCGAGTCTGGATCCCGGGCGCAGTCTTACGACGACGCTCGACAAATGGCGCGCCGCGGGCGGCCATATCGAACTGACCAGTTTTCTGGTCAATCGCGGCGAGACGAGCTTACAGGCGCATGGCGCGCTGACGCTCGACAGCGCGCACAGGCTTGATGGGCAGCTCGATACGCGATGCGTCGGATTTGAGCCTGTGCTGCGCAGACTTGGCGTGGATCCGGGCTTGATCGCCGCCGGCTCGCTTCTGGCGAGCCTGCTTGGCGGCGGTGACGAAACGCAGAAGGGGCCGCATCCCCTGCGTCTGCGCGTCAAGTTTGACAGCGGGCGTCTCAGCATCGGTCCGGTGCGGACGTCGATCCGGCTGCCGCCGCTATATTGAAGCAGCAGGCGGGCGCGGGTTCTACGTCTCCTCCCCGTTCGCCTCGTCCTTGCGGCGGCCGAAATCGGGCGCGGCGGTTTCCTGGCCCTGCTCGATAATGTTGCGGCGGATCGCGCGCGTATGCGTGAACAGGTCGAACAGGCCCTCGCCATCGCCGCGCCGGATCATCCGCTGCAACGCCGTCAGATCCTCATTGAAGCGGCCGAGCATTTCGAGCACCGCATCCTTGTTGTTCAGAAACACATCGCGCCACATGGTCGGGTCGGATGCGGCGATGCGGGTGAAATCCCGAAATCCGCCGGCTGAATATTTGATGACCTCGGATTGCGTCACCTCTTCAAGATCGGCCGCCGTGCCGACGATGTTGTAAGCGATCAGATGCGGCACATGGCTGGTAATCGCGAGCACCAGATCATGGTGCGACGCCGACATGAATTCGACATTGGCGCCGGCAGCGGTCCAGAAGGCTGCGAGCCGCGCGACAGCTTTTTTATCCGCGTCGGGCGGCGGCGTCAGGATGCACCAGCGGTTACGAAAGAGCGCCGCAAAGCCGGCATCGGGGCCTGACTGTTCCGTGCCCGCGACAGGGTGGCCCGGTATGAAATGAACATTCGAAGGCAGACATGGCGCGGCATCCGCCAGCACGGCGCTTTTGACTGAGCCGACGTCGCTCACAATAGCGCCTGCACGCAAATACGGCCCGATTGCTCGCGCCGTTTCGCCGATCGCGCCGACCGGCACGCAAAGGATGACGAGATCGGCGTCGCGAACGGCAAGTTCGGGCGTCTCCACAATCTCGTCTGCAAGGCCCAGTCCGGCCACCCGGCGGCGCACATCGGCGCTGGCGTCCGTGGCGACGATGGTGCGGGCGAGCCCTTTGTGGCGCACGACGCGTGCCAGCGATGAGCCGATCAGGCCGACGCCGATGAGACAAAGACGATCGAAGAGAGGCTCCGTTAAAGGATGCCCAAGTCCGTCAGTCACGCGAGCCATCCTTGCTGCGCATGAAATCTGCGAGCGCTGAGACGACGAGACGGTTTGCCTCCTCTGTTCCGACAGTGAGGCGCAGGCATTGCGGCAGGTCGTAGACGTCGACAGCGCGCAGGATCAGTCCGCGCTGGGTCAGGAAAACGTCGGCTGCACGCGCCTGCTGGGTGCTCTTGAAATGCAGCAGAAGAAAATTGCCGACGCTGGGCGTAACCGGAATGCCGATGCTGGTGATTTCCTGTTCCAGCCAGGGCAGCCATTTCTCGTTATGCGCAATCGCCTTGTCGATGTGCTCCACGTCTTGTAGCGCGGCGATGCCCGCTTCCATCGCGGCGGTGCTGACGTTGAACGGCCCCCTGATCCGGTTGAGCGCATCGGCGATCGAGGCCGGCGCATAGCACCAGCCAAGGCGCAAGCCCGCGAGCCCGTAAATTTTGGAGAAGGTGCGCGTCATCACGATGTTTTCGCTGGTCAGCGCCAGTTCCAGCCCAGGCGAATAATCGTTGCGGGTGACATATTCCGCATAGGCCGCATCGAGCACGAGCAGCACATGGCGCGGTAAGGTTGCTGCAAGCCGCTTGATCTCGCTGAAGGGGAGATAGGTGCCTGTCGGATTGTTTGGATTGGCGAGAAAGATAATCCTCGTGTTCGGCGTGACCTTTTCGAGAATCGCATCGACATCCGTTGTGAAGTCTTTTTCTTCCGCCATGACCGGCGTTCCGCCCGCCGTCAGAATGGCGATGCGATAGACCGCAAATCCGTAATGCGTGTAAATTCCTTCATCGCCGGGGCCGACGAAGGCGTGGCAGAGCAGGGACAGCAACTCGTCCGACCCTGCTCCGCAGACAATACGCGCGGGGTCGAGACCAAAGCGCATGCCGATCGCCTCGCGCAGCGCGGTCGCAGGCCCTTCCGGATAGATGTCCAGCCGGTCGGCAACGCGCTTGAAAGCTTCCCGCGCTTTCGGCGAAGCACCGAGCGGCGTCTCGTTCGACGACAATTTGTAGATTTTCTTGCCGCCCGCGCCGGTCTTGCCGGGCCGGTAGGGATTGATTTCGAGCACTCCGGGCTTGGGCCGCGGCCGCTCGTTGCCATCTGGGCTATGCATTGGACTCTCCTGGCGGCACTGCGCCCGGTTGGACTTTCGCCAGATCGAATCGCGCGGCATGGCTGCCGATCTCGCAGCGCTTCAAAATTTCTGTTCCGGCTTCCGCAAAGGCCTTGTCGAAATCCGCATGGCTCAAATGTCCCGGAGCCGCGACCAGGAGCGATGTCGCCTTGCCTTCCTGTGCGGTGGCGAGAATTTCGGCGTCCCGGGCGGCCAAAGTGTTTTCCAGCACATCAGGCCATCGGTCGATGACGACATCATACAAAACGACATCGCGGGCGGCGGCTTCCAGTGGCTTGGCGATCACAAACAGCGGCAGGCCGGCGGGATGGTTCGGTCTTTCGACAAAGGGAAGGCGCGCGATGATCTTCGGCGCCGAGGTGGAGGCCAGTTGCTTCCACCAGGCGCCTGCCGAGGCGGGGGCATCGACGGCGACGAGGCCAAGATCGCCGGAAGACGCCGCAACAGCCTCGATGACCGGGCCGCTTCCTTGATGGCTGACGAAGGGAACGGTGAAGCCGAAGTGAAAGCGGCAGCCATCACGCATGGCGGCATCGCCGCCCGAGACATCGCAATGGACGCTGTAACTCGCCTGCACATAGGTGAAGGTGGAAATGATGACGCGCCAGATGCTTTCAACCGTATCGAGAGGCAGGATGCCTCTATGGCGCGAGACGAGCCGGCGCATCATCTCGGCTTCCCGGTCGGGGCGGAAGGCGCTGCCGCCAGCGCCGGCCTTCACCGCGATCAGCCGATCGATGATCTCGCTACGCTCCATGAGAAGCGAATGGAGGTGCCTGTCGAGACGGTCGATCTCGGCGCGCAGATCGGCAAGGGATTCGGAATCGGTTCGCTCGAGCATAAATGGCCTGAATGATGTTGCATGCGGCTTTTAGAGCCATTTCGGTTCTGATGGAATCAGAACCGCGGCTCTACTTGTTTGTTTTGACGCGTTTTCTTCACGCGAAACGGAAGCCATTTCGCGTGAAGACGCTATAAAGCGAATTGCATGCGCCTGAAAAGCTTTTCACTTCGCACGCATGCCGAAATCCGCTTCGGTCGATGGTTTACCTTGCGCCGGAGGGCAGTCTTGACACCGGCTTCGCAGCGCTCCTATATAACAAACGGCGCGTTCGGCAAAGCGAACGGCGTTTCTGCGTTTTCGAGCGATACGGCAAGCTTGTGACGATCCTCCAGACGGTGAAAGCTGTGAGCCAGCTTGAGGCGGATGCACCGCATAGCCTTGTCGTGCGCTTCGATGTCGACACGCCTCTCAAAATGGATGCCGGCGTCCCTCTGAGCCCCCTCAGCATTGCCTATCAGACCTATGGCACGCTGAATGCCGATAAATCCAATGCTATCCTGCTCTGCCACGCGCTGACAGGTGATCAGCACGTCGCCAATGCCCATCCAGTGACCGGCAAGCCGGGCTGGTGGCAGGTGATGGTGGGGCCGGGCCGCCCGATCGACACCGACCGCTATTTCGTGATCGCCTCGAATGTCGTTGGCGGCTGCATGGGCACGACAGGACCGGCTTCGATCAATCCGGCGAACAATCGCGCCTATGGGCTCGATCTGCCGCTTGTCACCATCCGCGACATGGTGCGGGCGCAGGCCATGCTGATCGATCATCTCGGCATCGAGACGCTTTTCAGCGTCATCGGCGGCTCGATGGGCGGCATGCAGGTGCTGCAATGGGCAGCAAGCTATCCTGAGCGGGTTTTCTCGGCGATGCCGATCGCGACGGCGGCGAAACATTCCTCGCAGAACATCGCATTCCACGAGGTCGGTCGGCAGGCCATCATGGCCGATCCCGAGTGGCTCGACGGGCGCTATCTCGATTTCGGTGTGAGTCCGACGAAGGGCCTCGCGGTGGCGCGCATGGCCGCGCACATCACCTATCTGTCGGATGAGGCGCTGCAACGGAAATTCGGCCGCAGATTGCAGGACCGCGCGGCGCCGACATTTACCTTCAGCGCCGATTTCCAGGTGGAGAATTATCTGCGCCACCAGGGCGCGAGCTTCGTCGATCGTTTCGACGCTAATAGTTATCTCTATGTGACCCGCGCTTGCGACTATTTTGATCTCGCCGGCGATTACGGCGGCACGCTCGCGCTCGCGTTCAAAGGCGCGAAGACGCGGTTCTGCGTCGTCTCGTTCAACTCGGACTGGCTCTATCCCACCGCTGCGTCGCGCGGCATCGTTCATGCACTCAATGCTGCGGGAGCATCCGTCTCTTTCGTGGATATCGACACGGATCGCGGCCATGACGCATTTCTGCTCGATGTTCCCGAATTCATCGCGACGACGCGCGGCTTTCTCGAAGCCGCCGCACGCGCGCGGGGGCTCCCGACGGCATGAGCATGATGCCGGATAAGGGACACGCGCGGCTGCCCGCCGCGGCCAGCCGATTGGCGCGGACTGCGCGTGTCGATCTTCTGGTCGTCGCCAATATGGTCGAGCCGAAAAGCCGGGTCCTCGATGTCGGCTGCGGGGACGGCGCCTTGCTGCGCCTTCTCGCGGAGGAGCGCGGCGTCGATGCGCGCGGCATCGAATTGTCGCAAAAGGGCGTCAACGATTGTGTCGCCAAAGGGCTTTCCGTTGTGCAGGGCGATGCCGATACGGATCTCGCCGATTATCCCGACGACGCCTTCGACTATGTGATCCTCTCGCAGACTTTGCAGGCGACACGCCAGCCCCGTCAGGTGCTCGAGCACATGTTGCGGATCGGACGCCACGCCGTCGTTTCGTTCCCAAATTTCGGCCACTGGCGCATAAGGATGCAGCTCGCCTTCAGGGGACGCATGCCGATCACGGAAAATCTGCAATATTTCTGGTATGAAACGCCGAACATACATTTCTGCACGATCAGGGATTTTGTCGCGCTTGCGCAGATGGTGGATGCCAGCATCGAGCGTGTTGTTGCGCTTGACCGCTTCGGCGAGCCAATGCTGGTTCATGCGCCATGGTGGGTGTGGAATCTGTTTGGCGATCAGGCCGTATTCCGGCTGACGCGCAAAAGCTAGATTTTCTCACTCTTTCCCGGGGCGAAGCGAAGCTTCTAACCCGGGATCCAGAAGTTCCAAATGCTCAAATGAAATTCTGGACCCCGGATCTTCGCCGCTTCGCGGCTCGTCCGGGGAAGAGGCATGGCTTGAGTTGTTTTGATTCTGGCGAACGCAGAACCGCAGCCTTGTATTGTTCAGGTGCGCTTTGCCGCTTCGGCGCGTGCGATCGACTCCAGCACGATGGAGCGCGCCTCTTCCGCATTGCCCCAGCGCAGAATCTTCACCCATTTGTTTGGTTCGAGATCCTTGTAGTGGGTGAAAAAATGTTCAATCTGCTGGAGCGTGATCCCCGGCAGATCGGTATAGTCGTTGATCGCCTCATAGCGCTTGGTGAGCGTCGACGAAGGCACTGCGAGAATCTTCTCGTCGCCGCCGGATTCATCCTGCATGAGCAGAACGCCGACCACCCGGCAACTCATCACTGCGCCGGGAACGATCGCGCGCGTATTGACAATGATCACGTCGCAGGGGTCGCCGTCATCCGACAAGGTGTGCGGGATGAAGCCGTAATTGCCCGGGTAGCGCATGGCCGTATAAAGAAAGCGGTCGACGACAAGCGCGCCTGCTTCCTTGTCCATCTCATATTTGATTGGTTCGCCGCCGATCGGCACCTCGATGACAACATTGACATCGTGAGGCGGGTTTTCGCCGATCTTGATCGCATCGAGACGCATTTCGTACTCCAGCCCGAATGTTGAGGCGCGGCCGCCCGGCGGCCTGCACTTGCGGGGTGGGCTTCGCCCGCCTGGAGAGAGCTAATCTACCTCCCGGAGAGAAGAAAGGCGCGCACTTGCGGAAAAATGCCACAGCCGCGGTTTGGCCGGCTGTCCGGGAGAGGCGCGCTCACTCGAATGCGAAAGCGACGCGCTCGCGCAGCTCCGTACCGAAACGCTCATAGGCGCGCCGGACGATTTTGCCGCCGAGGTGACGGTAGAAGGCCACTGCACCTTCATTATCGGCGAGCGCCCAGACGAGGAACGATGAATAACCATGTTCCACGAGATCTTTGCGGGCGGCCGAAAACATGCGCCTGCCGAATCCCAGTCCCTGAAATTCAGGTGAAATATAAAGCTCGAAAATTTCGCCACCGTAAGCCATCGCGGGTACGCGATTACGGCCATAGCTCGCGTAGCCGCCGATCAATTCGTCGAAATCCAGAACCAGAAGGCGTGAGCCACGAACGATTGCGGAATGCCACCATGCGGGACCGCGGCGCGCGATCATCCGCTCAAGCTCCTGGCCGGGAATGATGCCGCTATAGGCATGGCGCCAAGCCGAATCATGGACCTCGGCGATGCCCTGAGCGTCGGCTTCCCTAGCGTCGCGAATGGTGATGAGTGTTTGCGCCATGCAGTGATGTTAGGCCCGCTTCGCCTCCGCCTGCAAGCAAATCTTGATCGCATCGCGACGTTGCCGGAGCGCTGTTTTTTGATTTCAACACAAATTGAATGTCGCGCGGAGGACCCTTGGACAAGAAGCCGGAAATAGCGGAAATTACTGGCTGGCTCCGCACTTGCTCCTGGCAGGTTCGTGGTTACGCCATTCGCAATTATAATCCTCTGCGCGTCGCCTTTGGTGCGTTAACGTCCTGATGAATGTAACTGATCGCTTCCAATGGAGCGGAATTTGATCGGAAGCCGCCTTTTCGTATCCCGCTTCAGAGATCATTAAGCCGCACCATCCGGGCGCGCTGGGCGCACGGACTGTCTTTTGAGTGCCAGAGCGGAGAATCCATGGACTCTGCTGCGCCGCCGTCTTCTCCTGACCAAGGCCGCACTTTCCTGCCCATGTGGCTGCGCGCCCTCGTGCGGCGGAGCGAGTTTGCGCTCATCGGTCTTGCCGTGCTTATCGGCGTGCTGGCGGGCCTTATCGTTGCGGTGATTCGCGCCCTGGTGCATCTGCTTCACTATCTGCTTTTCAGCGTTCCCATACATGGGACTTTGAGCGCTCTTGACCGCCTCGATTCGCCCTATCTGGCTTTGGTGCCCGTCGGCGGCGGTCTCGTCCTCGGCCTTACCGGCCTCCTCATTCGAAAATGGCGGCCGCGGCGGCCGATCGATCCGATTGAAGCCAATGCGTTACAGGGCGGCCGAATGTCGCTCATCGACAGCCTGCTGGTTGCGGGGCAGACGATCATTTCGACAGGAGTCGGCGGATCGGTCGGGACAGAGGCCGGATTCACGCAGGCGGCCTCCGGTTTCGCCTCGGTGATAGGCTCGGCATTGAAGCTGCGGCGAAACGACTTGCGCACGCTTGTCGGCTGCGGCGCCGCTGGCGGAATAGGCGCGGCCTTCGGCGCTCCCCTGACAGGCGCATTCTATGCCTTCGAACTCATCGTCGGCACCTATACGCCTTTTGGGCTCGCGCCGATTATGGCGTCTTCGATCGCCAGCGTTCTGGTCGTCAGGGCGATCGGCCTTCCGGGCGAAATCACAGTCGGCTCAGTGCCTGCCATCGTCGTCACCCAAGCCGATCTCGTCGCTCTCTTCATTCTGGCGCTGGTCTGTGCGCTGATCGGCATTGGCATCATGCGCGCGGTGACCTTCGTCGAGGATGTGTTCAAACACAGCCGGGTTCCCCTTTTTATTCAGCCGATGATCGGCGGCATCGTGCTCGGCGGCCTCGCCCTGGTCACTCCCAAGGCTTTATCTTCGGGGCATGGCGCGCTGGCGCAACTCTTCATCTCGCCCGGCGGTGATCTTTCGGAACTATGCCTTTTCGTTCTGCTGAAATCCATCGCCTCATCGGTTTCCATCGGCTCCGGCTATCGCGGGGGCCTTTTCTTTGCATCGCTTTTTCTTGGGGGAATGATCGGCAAGATCTTCGCAATTCTGCTGCCGATTCTGGCTCCCACGGTCGTCGCCAACAGCCTCGTCTACACAACTGTCGGCATGTCGGCGCTCGCCGTGGCGATTATCGGCGGTCCGCTGACCATGAGCTTTCTTGCGCTCGAAATCACGGGAGATCCGCGCCTCGTCATCATGGTTCTCTTCGTTTCCATGATCGTCTCCGTGATTGTGCGGCAGGTTTTCGGCTATTCCTTCGCGACGTGGCGCATGCATTTGCGCGGCGAATCGATCCGCAGCGCGCAGGATGTCGGCTGGATGCGGGCGCTCACCGTCGCACGCATGATGAAGACCGATGTGAAAGCCATTTCGGAAAATCAGACCATTTCGCAATTTACGGAAATGTTTCCGCTGGGCTCGACGCAATGGGTGGTCGCTGCCGATGCCGACGGGCGATATGCAGGGCTTGTCTCTGTGACGGATGCGCATCTTTCCGTTCCCAACGGCAAGGATCCGCGAGAGCCTGTTTCGACAATTCTCCGCCACGAGAACGATGTTCTGTTACGTTCGATGAACATCAAGCAGGCAGCCGAGCTTTTCGACCGGAGCGAGGGCGAGGCGCTCGCGGTTGTGGACGATGAGCTCCACCGTCGCGTCGTCGGAATGCTGACGGAAGCCTATGTGCTGCGCCGTTATAGTGAGGAACTGGAAAAGGCTCGCCGCGCACTCGCCGGCGAGAAGTGGCAAGGCGAGGCCTGAAAGTTACGCGAGCTTGAAGGGTGGCAGTTTCGGACTGGGAAGCGGATAATCCAGTTGCGCCAGACGAATGTTCTCGAAGAACTGCGCGGCGCTTTCCTTCCAACTGAAATTGACCGCGTATTTGCGGCAATGCTCGCGTGAAATGTGCAGCGCGCCAAGCGCCGCTTGGCGCAAATCATGCGCAAGGACGCCAGCTCCGGAATCGCCGATAACGTCGAGTGGCCCGGTCACAGGAAAAGCGGCGACGGGCACGCCAGAGGCGAGCGCCTCGAGCAGAACGATGCCGAAGGTGTCAGTCAGGCTCGGAAACACAAAGACATCGGCGGAGGAATAGATCTGCGCAAGCGCTTCTCCGCAATGCGCGCCAAGGAAATGCGCGTCCGGATAGGCGGCTATGAGCTTTGTTTCCAGAGGCCCCGTGCCCACAACCACTTTCGAGCCAGGAAGATCGAGCTTGAGAAAGGCCTCTATGTTCTTTTCGACAGCGAGCCGACCGACGAAAAGAAAGATCGGACGCGGCAGTTCGGCGAGCACGTTTTCGGTGCGCGGCCTGAACAGCGTCTCATCGACGCCGCGCGACCAACGCATAAGGTTGCGGAAGCCGTGACCAGCCAGAACCCCTTCAAGGCTGGCGGAACTGACCATGATGCCAGCCGCCGCATTGTGAAAACGCCGCAGCGCGGCGTAACTGAGCCTGAGAGGGATCGGCAGGCGCGCGGCGACATATTCGGGAAAGCGCGTGTGATAGCTTGTCGTGAAAGGCCGCCCCTGGCGCATGCAGGCGCGGCGCGCTGCGATGCCGATCGGCCCTTCGGTCGCGATATGCACGAAATCGGGAGAGAAGCTGTTGATAGAGGCGGCGACTTTGCGCCGGCTCGTCAGCGCCAGCCTGATTTCGGGATAGCCCGGCATGGGCAGGGTCCAGAAATCAGAAGGCGTTATGAGATACACCTCAATGTCGAAGAAAGCAGCCTGCGCGGCCAGATTTTCGAGCGAGCGCACAACGCCGTTGATCTGAGGCCTCCAGGCGTCGGTCGCGATAAGCAGTTTTGTCACGCAGCGGAAGCCTTTGCCTCACGGCGTCTGCGTGGCAGGCGGGTCACGACATCGGACTCGTTCATTCGGCGCAATTCATCCAGCCAGTAAATGATTTCGAAGCTGCCGTCGAAGTGTTCGACAAGAGCCGTGCAGCTTTCCACCCAGTCACCTGTGTTCATATAGCGGACGCCAAACTGATCATGGATCATCGCATGATGGATATGGCCGCAGATGACGCCGTAGACATCGCGGCGGCGTGCTTCGTGCGACAGCAGCTCCTCGAAGCGGCCGACATGGTTCACCGCGTTTTTCACTTTCATTTTCGCCCAGGCGGAGAGCGACCAATAGGCGAGGCCGAGCCGCCGGCGAACCAGATTCACGAATTTGTTGACGACGAGCGCGAAAGTATAGGCTCCGTCGCCGAGATAGGCGAGCCAGGGCGCGCGACGCACCACCATGTCGAAATGATCGCCGTGCATCACCAGATAGCGTTTGCCATCCGCGGCTTCGTGAATCACCGTATCCTGAATCTCTATGCCGCCGAAATCATGCCCGATGTAGTCGCGCATGAATTCATCGTGATTGCCCGGAAGATAGATGAGCTTGGCGCCCTTGTGCGCCCGTTGCAGCAGCGCTTGCACGACATCATTATGCGATTGCGGCCAGTACCAGCCGGATTTCAGCCGCCATCCGTCAACAATGTCGCCGACGAGATAGATCGTATCCACATCGCAAAGCTTGAGAAAATCGAGCAGCAGCGATGCCTGGGATCCGCGCGTTCCGAGATGGACATCCGACAGGAAAAGCGCCCGGACAGCGATAGTGTCGTGATCTTTCATCGCCATTTTATGACCCCCATGTGACCGGATTGGTCATCGCTGAACCGCGTGGCACTTTGATGACACGCGATTGCTCTCGTTGGGCGCGAGCGCCAGGCAAGCGAAAGCTTATTGTGAGGTCCCTTTCATGGTCGATTGAGGGCAGAAATGGGAATCCGGTTTCGTATCGACAACATGATAGCATGAACAAGCCGCGGATTCTCCCTCGCCCTTGCGGGAGAAGGAGCGGAGCGAGTCGTTCGGGACGGATGCCTGCCGCTCCTCTCCCCGTGAACGGGGAGAGGTAAGGTGAGGGGCGAGGAGATTTGCCCGAATCATCATTGTTGTCCGGCGGTTTGAAACTCGATTTGCAGTGCGGCTACTCGCCAGGCCCCTCACCCTGACCCTCTCCCCGTAAACGGGGAGAGGGGAGCACCCGCCGCCGCTTAGTCGCCGCAAACGCCATTCAGCCTGCGCGAAGATGCTGATCCTAATCGACCCTCCCGATTCGTCATATGCAGCGATCCGCCACGGCAGGCGGCGCGAGCGTCCCCGTTGGCGCTGGCAACTGGCCCTCCGCGCCTGCCTTGTATCTCTCGTGGTACTGGCTCAGGCGCTTGGCGCTGCGCCTGTCCACGCGGCGACCGCGCCAACTCAGTCGCCAGCCGAACTCCAGCGTTTCCAGTCTTTTCTTCAGAGCCTCTATCCGGCCGCCGCGGCGCGCGGGATCGACCGGGCGCATTTCGAGGCCGTAACGCATGCTCTGACGCCTGATCCCGCCGTCGCGCGCTCGACGGCTCGCCAGAGCGAATTCGAGCGGCGGTTTTCCACCTATTTCTCCGAAGCTGTGTCGGAACGCCGCGTCCGGGAAGGACGCGCTCTGGCAAGCCGCTGGCATAGCCAGCTTGCGATCATCGCTCGGCGCTACGGCGTGCCTCCTTCCATGCTTCTGGCGGCCTGGGGCATGGAAAGCGATTATGGGCAGGCGATGGGCAACAAGGACATCGTGCGCTCGCTCGCTTCGCTGGCGTTCTTCCAGCCGGATCGGCCGCTGTTTCGCAAGGAATTCATCGATGCCCTGCTGATGTTGCAGAAAGGCGAGGTGGCGCGCGGCAAGCTGAAAGGCTCCTGGGCAGGGGCCATGGGCGGCCCGCAGTTTCTGCCCTCGACCTATCTGGCGCATGCGGTGAGTTTTGCGGGCGGGCGTGCGCCCGACATCTGGAGTAGCCCGCCGGACATACTGGCTTCGATCGCTGCATACATGAAGGCCTCCGGCTGGCAGCGCGGTGCGGCCTGGGGCATGGAGGTGCGTCTGCCGGCGCGGTTCTTCTATCCGACGCTGCATGCCGATTTCAGCCGATGGGCGGCGCTGGGCATCAGACGCGCGGACGGCGGCTCCTTGCCGAGACACGGAGAGGCCACCTTGTTTCTGCCGGAAGGGGCGGGCGGCCCGGCGTTTCTCCTCGGCGCGAATTACTGGGTCATCAAGACTTATAATAATTCGGACGCCTATGCGCTGTCCTTCGCCTGCCTCGCCGATCGAATCGCCGGAGGACATGGCCTGCGCGCCGCATGGCCGAAGAGCGTGAAGCTGTGGCGGCGGAGCGAAAAGGCGGAGATTCAGCGGTTGCTGCACCGCCTCGGCTATTACAAGGGCGTCATCGACGGGCGATTCGGGCCGACCTCGCGCGATGCGATCCATGCCTTCCAACTGGCCGATGGCGACCAGCCGGCCGACGGCATCGGCGGCGCGGACCTTCTGACGCGCCTGCAAAGGCGGGCGGAGGAGTAGGAGGCGTTCCCTTCTCCCGTTCACGGGAGAAGGTGGCTCGGCCATAGGGCGTTGCGAAGCGCCGCCCGTCGCAAGCAACGGGCTTTGGCCGGTCGGATGAGGGCTGGTGCCACTTGCAAAAACCCTCACCCGTCAGGCTCCGCCTGCCACCCTCTCCCGCAAGCGGGCGAGGGGATCTGCGCCGTTTAGTTCGGATGCCAGCCGCTCCTCTCCCCGTGAACGGGGAGAGGTAAGGTGAGGGGCGAGGAGATTTGCCCGAATCATCATTGTTGTCCGGCGGTTTGAATTCCCGATCCGAAAGAGCAACTACTCACCAGGCCCCTCACCCTAACCCTCTCCCCGCTGGCGGGGAGAGGGGATCTGCGCGGGCGAGGGGAAGAAGGGTAGCGCCAATAAAAAAGCGCCGGACGGGGACCGTCCGGCGCTCGATTTGTTTGCCTCGAAGGCGGCTGGATCAGAAGAACCAGGCCGTGCCGAGCCAGAGGGCGTCGTTGTAGGTAACCTGCCCCATCTGGTTCGTCGACCAGGTGTGGACGTATTCGCCTTGCAGAGCCATCCAGGTCGTGAGCTGGTAGCGCGCGAAGCCGACAACGCTCTCGTTCCACTTGACCAGTTCGGATGCGAGGACAGGGCTGAGGGCATAGTCGCCGGACGTCGCCTTCAGGCCGCTCACGCCCCAGCTCGCGCCGAGAGTGAACTTGTTGAAGGTGTAGCTGCCCTGCACATAGCCGCCATAGCTCTGGCGAGCATTGCCGAACGTGTCGAAGGAGTCATAGAAGAGACCCGTCGTGCCGAGGCCCTTGCCGTAGTAGCCGTAGCCAACCAGGCTGAAGCCGGCGATGTCGACCTTGCCGAAGCCGTCGATGCCCCAGCTATCCACATCATTGGCGCCGCCAATTGCACCAGCGCTGCCGGTCGCAAGGTCAAAGGCGTGATGCTGCCACACGCCGTCAGCCGACAAGGTCAGCTTCGCGCCCGGGCCAACAGCGCCCTTCCACTTCAACTGGCCCTGCACCATCGGCACGTCCTGGCCGGTGTAGACACCGTCCAGCGCACCGGCGCCAAAGGCGGCCGCATGCAGAGGCGTGAAGGCGCCGATCGACGCGGTGAAGCCGTTCATGTCCGGGGTCGTATAGGTGACCTGCGGAATCCAGTCAGCATAGACATAGCCGACGCCGATGCGGCCGAGCGTTGTGTTGCCAGGCGTGCCGGTCGTCAGCGGCGAACCCATGCCGAGCAGGGTGGCGTCGTTCAGGATCGCGTCGGAACCGAAGAGGCCGAGATCGCGGCCGATCTTGACGGTACCGAAGGTCGGCGTGCCGACCGTGCCGAAGATCTGACGAAGATCGATGCCGGGCGTGCCGAGAGCGATCGGCGAACCGCCGCCATTGGCGTTAGCTCCGTTCGGGGCAATGTTGCTGCCGCCGGTGTAGGCGCCGATGGTGAAGCCGAGGTCATAACCCATCTGGTGGGTCGACAGGCTGAGCACGATCGCGCTCGGCAGCAGGCCGGCCTGGATGGAGTTATAGCTCTGGTTCGAACCGTTCGCGCCAGCGCCGGCGAGACCACCGAGAATGGTGTTGTTCGTGCCATGCGCACCGAAGGTTTCGACGCCGCCGAAGACGAGGTCGCCCGAGAGCGACACATCGACCTGGCCGACGCGCATGCAGATGTGCTTCGGGCAGACGGTGACGTATTCCGGGGCCGGACCCTTGACGATCACGCCGCCGGGAGGCCCGGCGCGGCGGTACATGGCCGCCTTCTCATGCTCGTGGCGGAGCTTGAGCTTGTGGAACTCATGCGGCGACAGAATACCCTTGGCCCTCAATTGCTCAAGCAATATGTCGGTCGTATCGGCACGCGCGGAACTGACCGCTACAAAGCTCGCCGCAGCCATGCTTGCGGCCGCTGCCACAAGCATGGCGCGCCGGGCCTGGCGGCCGCCGCTGCGTAATCTGGATTTCAATTTTGGCATCAACGTCCCCCTTGTGGTGGTTTTATCTTGGAAGGCCACGTTGAATAATCCGAGATTTTCCCTTTCCGGTCGATAGCCCGAGCCGATCCGGGCAATTTTCTGGCCGCGCTGTGACAAATTCGCTACAAAAAGCGGGCAGTCATTTCTGGAGAAAATGTTGAGATTCGGACTGCGGAAAGGCTTGCGAAGATCACGCAAATGCCTGTGCTTTCGCGGGATAAGCCTGTTTCTTGGGAGTCGCGACCCTTACCGCAAACTATACAAGAGCGCCTGTGACTAACTTGCGGTACATCTAGCTCTGGGATGCCAAATTCCAGAAAAATCGCCTGAGTCCTGCCAAAAGAACTGATTCGGCCGGTGGAATCGGGTTACTTCGGCATGGCGCGCGGCCCCGGTGCGAGGGCCGGCCGCGGCGGCGGCGAGCCGCCCACAGCGCCTGACGTGCCCGCGCCTCCACCGCCCAGCTCCCCGGTTGGCGGATGCAATACTTCCTCAGTCATCTCGATGCAGGTGAGGAGCTCGACATAGCTCGGGCTGGGGTTCTGCCCCGCGGCGAGACAGGCGCGCCGCGTCTTGACTTTGTAATGCGACCATTTCGACTGCAATGTCTTCCTGGCCTGATCTTCGTCGACCATGCAGTTCTTGTAGGTCTTCTTGGGATCGGTCATTCCATAAGTCTCTGCGGCGTGGCAGGAACTTTCGACATTGAGCTTCGGGACCCGTTCCGTTCTCGCATAGGCGGGCGCTGCCAGACCGAGCGCACAGGTCAGCGCGAAGAATGCAATAAGCTTCACCGGCGTACTCCGTAGGATCGAACGAATCAGGGTGGCCCTGCCGCACTCCCAATTTAGACGCGTGGGAGAAGAAGGAAACTCCCCTCTCCCCGCTTGCGGGGAGAGGGTTAGGGTGAGTAGCTGCATTTTCGGATCGGGTTTTAAGCGGGGCAACGATGACGACTCGGGCAAATCCCCCGGCCCCTCACCTTACCTCTCCCCGTGAACGGGGAGAGGAGTGGCCAGCATCCGTGTGAAACAATAATGGACTTTTAGGCATTTTCACCATCGGATACGGGAATATCTATTTTCCGGGCGCCGGGCCTCTGGCGTCTCGGTAAGGACATGATGTTTCGTCAAAGGCGATGTGAAACACGATTCCAAGAGGCGGGGAAGCTTCGCATGCTTAAGAAATTCCAACGTTCGTTCGCCACTGTCGCGGCGGTCCTTTGCGTCGGCGTCATGCTCCCGGCCAGCGCCTGGGCAGAGGCGAAATGCCGTGACCCTGCCGGCTTCGACGCCTGGCTCGGCCAGATCAAGCAGGAGGCTGCGGCGCAGGGCATTCCGCAATCCGCCATCGCGGCGGGACTTGATGGCGTCACTTACGATGCCTCCGTCGTCTCGCATGATCGCGGCCAGCGCGTCTTCAAACAATCCTTCGCGCAGTTTTCCGGGCGGATGATCAATGCTTACAGGCTGCGCAAGGGCGCGCAACTGATGCGGCGCTATGCCGATGTTCTGGGCCGCATCGAGCAGCGCTTTGGCGTGCCCGGCTCGGTCATTGTCGCCATATGGGGGCTCGAGACGGATTTCGGCGCCGTCACCGGGAAGTTTCCGACGATCCGTGCCATCGCGACGCTCGCTTACGATTGCCGCCGCTCGGATATGTTCAAGGCGGAACTGTTCGACGCTCTGAAGATCGTCGCCAAGGGCGATCTTTCGCCTGCCAGAATGCACGGCGCCTGGGCCGGCGAAATCGGCCAGACGCAGTTCATGCCGTCCACTTATTTGAAATTCGCGATCGATTTCAATGGCGACGGCAAGGCCGATCTCATCCACGATGTGCCGGACGTTCTCGCCTCCACCGCCAATTTCCTGAAGAGCTATGGCTGGAAGCGCGGCGAGGGATGGCAGCCGGGCGAGCCGAATTTCCCCGTGATCCTGCAATGGAACAAGGCGAATGTTTACGCGCGCACCATCGCGCTGTTCGCGCAGAAGCTTCAGGACAAGCAGGGCGGACGGTAGCCATTTTGCACGGATGTCCGCCGCTCCTCTCCTCGTGTGCGGGGAGAGGTAAGGTGAGGGGCCGGGGGATTTGCCCGAATCATCATTATTGGCGCGCGACTCGAAACCCGATTCACGGTGCGGCTACTCGCCCAGCCCCTCACCCTGACCCTCTCCCCGTGAACGGGGAGAGGGGAGCGCACCACTTCGGACGGAAGCTCTTGCTTGCAGCATATCAATGAATGCGGTGAAGACCTTCGCCATCGCGTCCTTCTTGTAGGGAAAGACATCAGCCGGATCCATCGCGTGGACGATCATAGCGGTGCCGATCTCGAACAGGAGAAGTTCTCCGTTCGCCGTTTCGGCGCAATCGATGATCGCATAATCGAGCTTCGTGCGCTCGCAGATGCCGGCAAGCGCGGCGCGGTGGCGTTGTCCGAAATCCGTATCGAACTGCGTGAGGAAATGCGCCTCCTCCGCGCGGTTCGCGGGATTGTTCGTCATATCGGCATTCAGATAATGCACGATCCAGTTCTGCGAGATCGCAAGATGGCAGCCATAGGCGCGGCCATCGACGAGGGCGATGCGATATTTGCGGTAAAGCCCATCGCTGCGCTGATAGTCGATAAAGGGCGCGACGTAGAATTCAGCCTCCTGCCGCGCCGTCAGATAGGCGGCAATATCCGCCGGTCCTTCGAGCTTCTGAAGCCCTTCGCCGCCATGTGAACCGAGCGGCCGTGCGATGATGGGAAATTCGTACTGCGGCAGGACCGCTGAAATCTCTTTTCCACCCATCGCGATGGCATGCAGTTGCATCCGGTTGACGCGGCTGTTCGCCGGCATCAAGAGGCCCGGCACATCATGGAGCAGCGCATAAGCGCCATCGCGCGTCAGACGTTCGATGAGCCCCGGCGGATTGACGATGGGCGCAGGCCAATTGGCGGCGATGGTTCGCATTTTCTCAAAGAGCGTCCGGTGCTCTTCGGATTCAGCGATAGCGACGAAAGCGACATCATGCTCGGGAATGAAGGCCGGCAGCGGCTCGCCGGGCGAGACATAAAGAATGTCGAGCCGGACGGCGCTTCCCTCGAGAAGAAATTCGATCGGCGTATTCGCCATGAAATCGCCCGGCGCCATGAAGGCGAGAAGCCGCAGAGGCTCTTGCGATTCGACCGCAGGCGCAAGACGATAAAGCCTCTGGCTCGAAAGGGCATGCGCCTGAAAGGCGAGACGATTGGCGCGCCTTCCAAAGATCAGTTCAACGATGGACAGATCGAGCAGAGCGCCGACATCAGTCTTTGCGCGTTCGGCGAGGCTTTGCCACAGAGGCTGCAAGTCCACGCCGGAGAAACCAAGCCGCGCAATCGCGGCAAGCCCGATGACAGGGGCGGGATGGGGAGTGGTTTCCGGCAATATGCCGGTGAGCCGCGGGTTCATTCAGTCCCCCTTTCCGAACTGCGGGTTTGCCGATGCCGGCGGAAGATCGTAAACGCCAAGCATTGAGGCTTAGACGCTCATGCTTGCGTGAACCCTATTGCCATCCGCCTGTAGGATGGATTGCCAAGCCCGAAACAGATCATCGAGCGCGGCGGCGGTTGGGGCGAAGGCATCGGTCAGAGTAGCGCCGTCGCTCATCGCTTCGGCGACGTCATTCGCGAGAACAGCACTGGCGCAGACGCGCAAAACGCCCATCGTTCCTATGGCGACGGGCTGACCGAGATGAAAGCGGTGGGTCCCCAACCCTTCGCGCAGGCGGCGTTGAACGGCCGCCGCCTCATCCATGCCGAGACAATGTCCGTTATGGCCGCGCATCGCTACGGCGAGAATCGTATGGCCCCAGGTCGTTGCGCTCGCAGGTGGCGGGGGCAGCAGATCGAAATCGGGCGTATCGCAGACACGGCGGGCGACTTCTTCGTGGAATCGTATGAGGATGGTCTCACGCAAATGCGCCGGCCAGGTGAAAAAGCTTTCGATCTCGGCGAGCGCAGCATGCCAACGCAGCGCAAGGCCGATATTGGCCGCAGGTAGTTCTGTGAGCGGCAAGAGGGCGCGCAGAGCGGATGGCCAGTCGCGTTGTGCGCTATAGGCGGCGAGGCCTTTCGGCAGCAGACGCGGTCGCAGACGATCGAGAATGAAGGGGGGCACGAGGAGGGCGCCGGCGAATGGTGGGCCACCGGCGAATTTCGAGCCGGTCAATGAAACGAGAAAACCGCTTTTCAAATAAGCCTGAATATGGGGCGGCGAACACCGCAACTGGCAGCAATCGGCGAGGATCGCGATGCGCTCCGGGGCGGCATCGCGGATTTGCGCAAGGATGCCGAGGCTCGGCGCGGATTGTCCCGTCTTCGAAACATCGAGACTGTGAATGAGAAGATCGCGGCCATCGCGGAGCGCGGCTTCGGCCTTTTGCGCGACTTCGGCATCGATCTCTGTTTCGGGACGAAGCGCGCCATCGCTATCGCGTATCGCGACCGTATCCACAAGGGCGTCGATGTCGTCCAACCCTTCGAGACGCCCACCCGGCGCGACCTCATCGAAGGCCGCATGGTGCAGAAAATGCCGGCCAGCAGCCGCCGCACTCACGCCGCGGCCCGTTTCCTCACAGCCGACGATGATCGTTGCGATGCGACGTCTGAATAGCATGCGCGCCAGAATGAGAGAGACGAGGACGGCCTCGGTTCCCGAGCCGGTCAGAATTGTTTGCGTGCCGGCGATGCCGAAAAGCTGCGTCAGGCGCAGCCTGACGGACTCGCAGCAATCTTCCGCGGTCATGCGGCCGTGGGCGAGTGCTTGCCAGGCTTCCGCGGCGGCGGCATGGCCGCGCGGGGAGATGGCCGATGCGGTGGACGATGAAAACCAGATTTCATCTTCGGCGCAGCCGCGCGGCGTGCCGTATTTCGTCCGGCCTGTCACAGCATCGGGGAAAACGCGTTCATCGCCGTTGGAGTAAAGGGCCAGCGCGAGGCTTGCTGACGCGTCGTGCGGCAATGTCCTGCGGCTTCGCGCGACGGGGGCGAAGGATCCGCGCCGTGGCGCGCGCAAGGCGGCATGCGTCGAAGCTAATGTCATGTCGGAGAGACATGCTGGCAGAAATGCCTTGTGCCGGGCTCGCGCGCCAAAAGCTCACGGCAAGGGCAGGCGTGTGCGATCCACGAGCATGAATGCGGCAAAGGCAGCAACGGCGCTCGCAACCATCAGATAGATGGCGGGCGCCGAGAGATTCCCGGTGCGGCCAATGAGAGCCGTCGCCACGACCGGCGCTGTGCCGCCTGCAATGCCGATGCCGATATTGAAGCAGAGCGAATAGCCGCTGAGGCGATAGGCGCTTTTGAACTGCTCGCTCAGCATAGCGGGGGCAGTTCCCATGATGACGGCCAGAAGCGCGCCGAAGCTGAGTTGCGCGAGCCAGAACCCTGCCGCGCCGCCAGTGCGCGCAAGAGAGAAGAAGATCCACGCGACGGCCAATTCGGCAAGAAACACCAGGATCAATAAGGTTCGGCGGGACAGCGCCCGGTCTGACAGCCAGCCGGCAAGAGGCACGATGAGGAGGGCGAGCCCTTGCGCAGCGGTATTGATTTGCAGCGCCTTGCTTTCTGCGATGCCGCCGAATGTGCTTGCGTAGGTCGGCAAGAAAACCATGGTGAGATAGTTGACGATGCCATAGCCGGAGGTGAACAGAACCGTCCAGAACATCGCGCGCGGCGCTTCCGTGATCGCGCGTTTCAGCGGCAGCGAGTCACGGGAACGCGCTTCCGACGGCAGTTTGCGGAGCGTGTCCTCGCCAAGACGAGCACGCAGCACGAAACCGAAAGCGGCGATCACGCCGCCCAGCAGAAACGGAATCCGCCATCCCCAATTCCGAAGGAACGCGGGATCGGCGAAGCTCGTCGCCGCGGCTGCGAGGCCAGAGGCAAGCAACAGGCCGATCGTAGAGCCGATGTTGGCGAAACTTCCGGCAAACCCGCGCTTGTTCTGTGGTGCGCTTTCGACGAGATAAGCGACGGAGCTTGTGAATTCGCCGCCGACTGAGAAGCCCTGCACAACGCGCAAGAACAAAAGCGCGATCGGCGCGCCAATTCCGAGCATGCGATAAGACGGCAGCAGGCCCATCGCTGTTGTCGTGACGCCCATCATAACGATGGAGCAGATCAGGACGAAGCGCCGGCCGATCCGGTCGCCAAGATGGCCGAGCACCGCACCGCCGATCGGGCGCATGACAAAGCCGACGGCGAAGCCGGCATAGACGCTCATCAGCGCCGCGATATGATTCTCGGCGGGGAAAAACAGCTCCGCGAGCAGGGGCGCGAAAAGCCCGTAGAGCCCGAAGTCATACCATTCGAGAATATTACCAACCGCGCCCGCGCCAAGCACCGTCAGGGACAGACGGTCCGCATTTTCCGGCGGGAGGCGCGCATCGGCTTCCGTCATGTACCGGTCCAGGCCGGCTTTTGCTTGGCGAGAAAAGCCTCGATGCCGATTTGAAAGTCGCGGCTGCCGTAGCAATCGCGGATGAGGTCTTCGTCTCCGGGCAAGTTGTTCGCGACGAGGCGTCTGGCGCATTCCTTCGCCGCATACATTGTCTTCGGCGCATGGCTTGCGAGGCTGGCGCAGCGGGCGGCCACGCGGGCGTCGATTGCATCGGCTTCGGCGACTTCCAGAAGAAAGCCGCAGGCGAGCGCTTCGGCTGCATTGATCGCCTCGGCCAGCATCAGCATGCGCTTCGCGCGGCCGACACCGAAACCTGCGATAAGGCGCGCCATATTGGTGCTGGACAGGCAATTGCCGAGCGTTCTGGCGATCGGAATACTGAACTTTGCGCCGGGCGTTGCGATCCGGAAATCGCAGGCCGCGGCAAGCGCGAGGCCGCCACCGACCGCCCATCCGTCGATGATTGCGATTGTGGGAACCGGAAGCTTCTCGACCTGGCTGATCCGCGCCTCGATCCGCGCTTCGTAGGCGAGGCCATCGTCACCCGAGAAGCCGCGGAACTGCTCGATGTCCGTACCGGCGATAAAGGCCGCGCCGCCCGCGCCACGCAAGGTTACGGCGCGGAGAGTGGTGTCTGCGGCGATCCTGTCGCAAATCGCGCCGAGCGCGTCATACATGCCCCAGGTCATGGCATTGCGCGCCTGCGGGCGGTCGAAGACGATCGCGCCAATGCCATCTTGCACAGTGTAGTGAACCTTGCCTTCAGTAAGCTCGCTGCTCATGCCGTGAAGGCTCCCTGCGCTTCAAGATCCTGCATGGCTGCTGAATCGAGGCCGAGTTCCGCAAGAATCGCATCCCTATGCTCGCCGAGCAACGGAGGCGGCAGGCGCACTTGCTGCGGCGTGCCGCCGAGTTTCACCGGAAAGCCGATGTTCGGCACTTTGCCTTCGACCGGATGTTCGACTTCGAGCCGCATCTTTCGGTGGCTAGCCTGTTCGCTTTCGAAAGCTTCCGGATAGGTGTTGATGGGCGCGGCTGGAATTCCCGCGGCCAGCAGAATGTCGATCCATTCCTGTGCTGTGCACGTGACCAAAGTGCGCTCAAGTTCTTCGATCAATACGCCGCGGTTGGCGAGCCGCGACGCAACATCGGCAAACCGCGGATCAGCGAGCAAGTCCTTGCGTTCCAGCGTTTCGCACAAGAGCCGCCAGAGCTTCGGGTTGGTTGCGCCGAGCACGAAATAGCGGTCGCTCGCATGTACCGCCTGATAGGGCGCGCTCATGCGGTTGGCGGTGCCGAGCGCCGTCGGTGTAACGCCCGTGCCCCAGTAATCGGAGATATCCCAGACAGAAAATGCCATCGCCGCCTCGAACAAGGAAGCATCGATGTATTGCCCCTCGCCGGTGTTGCGCTTGCCGATGTAAGCCGCAAGCACCGCATAGACCGTGAAAAGGCCGCAGCCGATATCTGCGACAGGCACGCCCTTGGCAGGAGGGCTGCCGGGGTGCCCCGTCGCGCTTATCAGGCCGGCCATCGCCTGCGCCATCAGATCATAGCCGGGCCGCGCGGCCCAGGGTCCTGTCTGGCCGAAGCCAGAAATGCTTGCGTAGACGAGTTGCGGATTGATCTTGCGCAGCGTTTCGTAATCGCAGCCGAGCCGTTTCATCACGCCGGGACGGTAATTCTCGATGAGTATGTCGGCAGTTTCGACGAGCTTGTAGAGAATTTCGCGGCCCGCTGCGCTTTTCAGATTGAGCGCGAGGCTGCGCTTGTTGCGGTTCAGATTGAGGAAGCCCATGCTGTCGCTTCCCTTCATCTTGAAGCCCATCGCGCCGCGCGTCTGGTCGCCCGCGCCCGGTGGTTCAATCTTGATGATGTCGGCGCCGAGATCCCCGAGCAACATGGTGGCGAAAGGGCCGGCCATCACCTGGGTGAGATCGAGCACGCGCACGCCTGCGAGCGGCAGGGCAGAGGCTTTCCCGGCGGCGGCCTTATCGGCGTCGGGTTCAAACGGAGCGTTCATCGACTACCTTTCTCTTTGACGCGCGGCGCGCCGGTTTCTTTGTGGCCTTGTCAGCATCGCCGCTCTTCGCGCGGCGTTCGATCGCTGCGCGGGCAATTCCGGATGTCGTCACATTGACATGCGCATCGAGCAGATCCGCGAGCCGCGCCGCATCGCGATTCTCAAGAGCTGAAATGATCGCCTCATGCTCGTCCATCGCCTTCCGCCAGTGTCCTGCATCCTTGCGAAGCGTGAAGCGGCAGGCGCTGATGCGTGTGAGGATCTGCTGGTAGAAGGCTGACAGAGTTTCATTACTCGCGAGATCGAAAATCGCTTCGTGAACGAGCCTGTTGTGGCGGAGATAGCCGGCTTCGTCGCCCGCGCGGTAACGTTCCGCCATGGCATCGTGAAGCTTGCGAACGCGCGCAATGTCGCGGTCCGACGCGCGTTTGCAGGCGAGAGTGCCAGCCAGCCGCTCAAGCCCGGCCATGATCGGAAACAATTCCGTGATCTGCGCTTCCGTAATCCCTGCGACGACCGCGCCGCGATGCGGCAGAATTTGCAAAGCGCCTTCCGCGGCGAGCACTTTCAAGGCCTCGCGGATCGGCGTGCGCGAGACGCCGAAACGGACGCAAAGCTCCTCTTCCGGCACCTTTTCACCGGGACGCAACTCACCATTCACGATCATGTCGCGGAGCGGCGCGACGAGCGTTTCGTGCAGGCTCCGGCGGATGAGAGTATGCGGCGAGGGCAAGGGCAAGCGGGGCCATTCGAGTTAACAATTTGGAGATTGCATTATTAATTACAGATTAGAGATTGCAATGCAAGGGCGCGTTCCAAACTGCCGCCGGATAAGGGAACGCGCCGTCATGCGCGGGCTTGATCCACTGCTGTCCGGCTGAGCAAAAATAGTTGTGTGCAGCCCACAAGACTCGCGGTGGTGGCAAGGCTGTCCTGATTTGATTCGATAAATTCTTTGTCCGTGCAGCCTGCCGGGAGTTCGATGCGCCATCCCGGCGGCTCGCTGGATAGTCAAAATGCGCTCTGGAGAGATGATTTTCAAAGCCCGGCAACTATTCGTCTTCGGGACAAAATCTCCTGAGGCTCTGATGTGACTCCGCCTTGGCTTTACTCACCTCAACCGGCAGCAGTGGATCAAGTCCGCGCATGACAGGCTGTCTCTCACTCGGAGCAATTACTCCGCCGCGAGGCGAACATTCTCCGGCGTTGCGCGAAACTGCTCCAGCAACGTCTTTTCCTCAGCCTTGGCGGTTGCGATATGCCGCTCCTTCACATGGCCGAAGCCGCGGATCTTGTCGGGTATCGAGGCGAGCGCCACCGCAAGCTTATGATTGTCTGGCGTAAGCCCTGACGCAATTTCATCGAGCAACGCCTCATAGTCGGCACGAAGCTGACGTTCGAGCCGCCGCTCAGGCATGCGCCCGAACACGTCGAAAACGGTGCCACGCAGCACCTTGGCAGCCGCCAGCCCCTTGAAGACCAGCATCATCCACGGGCCAAAGGTCATCTTCTTCGGCTCGCCGCGCGCATTGGTGCGGCCGAGTATCGGCGGCGCAAGATGAAATTGCATCCGCTTCGTACCGTCGAAATTCGCAGCGATTTCGGCAGCGAAGCTGCCATCGCTGTAGAGCCGCGCCACTTCGAATTCGTCCTTCGCAGCCATCAGCTTGAAGAGATTGCGCGCGGCGGCTTCCGCAAGCGCCGTCTGGCCAGGCATCTTTGCGCGCTCCAGCGCTTCGATCCTGTCGATACGCGCGCGATATTTCTGAGCATAGGCAGCATTCTGATAGGCCGTTAGATCGGCGCAGCGGCGCTCGACGATTTCTGCGAGCGTTTGCGATAAGCGCTGCTCTTCCGGCGGCTTCTTCGCGCGAGAGAGAATCGCAGCAACGCGCTCCGGGGCGAACGCCGCGCGCCGCCCCCATGTGAAGGCCTGCCTGTTCATCTCGACCGCTTCGCCGTTCAGCGCGATGGCGGCAAACAGCGCCGCTTCGGAAAGCGGCACGAATCCACGCTGCCAGGCATAGCCCAGAAGAAGCATGTTCGTGCAGAGCGACGACCCTAGCAAAACCGTTGCGATTTCCATCGCATCGCAAAAGGCCGCGGCATCGCCCGCCGCCTTGCGGATGGTTTCCACGATGCGGTCGCTCGGAAGCGCGAAATCGGCGTCGCGCGTGAATTCGCCGGAATAGACCTCCGCCGTGTTGACGATGACGCCGGTTTCTCCTGAGCGAATCGAAGCAAGAACTTTCGCTGTCCCCGAGACGACAAGGTCGCAGCCAAGCACGAGATCGGCGCCGCCGGCGCTGATGCTGATTGCCTGAATATCCTCAGGTTTCGACGCGATCTTTACATGGCTGTAGACGGTGCCGCCTTTTTGCGCGAGCCCCGCCATATCGACCGAGCCGCAGCCCTTGCCCTCGATATGAGCCGCCATTCCGAGAAGCGCGCCGATCGTCACGACGCCGGTGCCGCCGACGCCCGCGACGAGGATCGAGAAAGGCCGCTCGCCGAGCGACGGCAGAACGGGATCTGGCAGCGGCGGGAAATAATCGTTGACTTCCGTCTCAGCCTCTACCCGCTTCGGAGCAGCGCCATGCAGCGTGACGAAAGCCGGGCAAAATCCATCAAGGCAGGCAAAATCCTTGTTGCAGCTCGATTGATCGATCATGCGCTTGCGGCCGTATTCAGTCTCGACCGGTTGAACGGAAACGCAATTCGATGCTTTTCCGCAATCGCCGCAGCCTTCGCAAACACGCGTATTGATGAAAACCCGTTTGTCCGGATCTGGATAAAGCCCGCGCTTACGGCGGCGACGCTTTTCGGCGGCACAAGTTTGGTCATAGATGAGGACCGTTGTGCCACGGATTTCCGCGAGTTCCCTCTGCACCACGTCAAGTTCGTCACGGTGCTTGATCGTCAAACCGTTCGGCCAGTCCGTACCAGCCGGATATTTATCCGGCTCGTCGGTCACGAGCACGATTTTATGGACGCGTTCGGCTGCGACCTGCCGGGCGATCATATCGACCGTCAAAGCACCTTCATGGCTCTGCCCACCGGTCATCGCCACGGCATCGTTGAACAAGATCTTGAAGGTGATGTTGACGCCCGTGTCGGCGGCCCAGCGCAACGCCAGTATGCCGGAGTGATTATAAGTGCCGTCGCCGAGATTCTGGATGATGTGCTCGCGCGTCGAGAAGGGCGCTTCGCCGATCCAGTTAGCGCCTTCGCCCCCCATCTGCGTATAGCCTTCGGTGGCGCGGTCCATTTTCTGAACCATGTAATGGCAGCCGATGCCCGCATAGGCGCGCATGCCGTCCGGCACTTTCGTCGAGCTGTTGTGCGGGCAGCCCGAGCAAAAATAGGACGTGCGAGTCGCAACGTCTCTCGTTTCCGAGAGAGATTTCTGCGCGCGCTCCAGTCTCTCGATGCGCTGTTGAAGCGCGTCGTTCTGCACATAGTCGAGAAGCCTGCGGCCGATCGCAATGGCTATATCGTTTGGATCGAGTGCCCCTGTCACCGGGAAGAGCCACTGGCCCTTTTCGTCCTTCTTGCCGATGCAGACCGGCTGCTCACTGCCGCCATAAAGCTCCTCGCGAAGCTGCGTCTCGATCAGCGAGCGCTTCTCCTCGACAACAATGATTTTTTCGAGACCTTGCGCGAAGGCGCGCAAGCCTTGCGGCTCAAGCGGCCACGGGCAGGCAATCTTGTATAGCCGCAACCCATAATCATTGGCGCGAATCTCGTCTATGCCGAGTTCGTCAAGCGCCTGACGCACATCGAGATAGGATTTGCCCGTCGTGATGATGCCGAGCCGGGGCTTGCGTCCGCCCGAGGTAATGATGCGATTGAGTTGATTGACCCGCAGGAAGGCGAGCATTGCGTCGCGCTTCTGCGTCTGCAATCGCATTTCCTGCTCAAGCACAGGATCGTTCGGCCGGATATTGAGGCCGCCCAAAGGCATCGCAAAATCGGTTGGCAGCAGCGGCCGCACCCGGTCGAGACCCGCTTCGATGGAGCCCATCGATTCGATCGTCTCTTTCACAACCTTGATACCGACCCATGTACCGGTGAAGCGGCTCATCGCATAGCCATAAAGGCCATAATCGATCAGCTCCCGCACACCAGACGGCGACAGGATCGGCATCATCACATCGACGAGCGCAAATTCCGACTGGTGCGCGGTCGTCGAGGATTCCGCAGTATGATCATCGCCGACAAGAGCAAGCACGCCGCCGAAGCGCGACGTGCCGGCGAGATTAACGTGTCGCAGAACATCGCCGGAACGATCGACGCCAGGCCCTTTGCCGTACCAGAGACCGAAAACGCCATCATAGCGGCCTTCGCCGCGCATTTCGGCCTGCTGCGCGCCCCATATCGCGGTCGCGGCAAGGTCTTCATTGAGGCCAGGCTGAAAGTTGATGTCGGCCCCGGAAAGTCGTTCGCCGGCGCGGGCAATCGTCAGATCGATACCGCCGAGCGGCGAGCCGCGATAGCCAGAAACAAAGCCGGCAGTGTGCAGCCCTGCTCGCTGGTCCAACTCTTTCTGGGTAAGCAACAGCCGCACGATCGCTTGCGGGCCGGAGATAAAGACCCGCGACTGGTCGAGATCGTATTTGTCGTCGAGCGAAACGGATACGGACGAATTGGACGAAACCGACCGAGGTGCGTCGAACGTGCCGTCTCGCGCCTTGATCAAAGCTGCCATCGCCTCGCCCTCCACCGCAAGGGAAATCCCCTGCCTGCCGGCGCAACTCCGGTATAGTTGAGAAGGACCAATAGTCCAGCACAAGCGCCGCTTGGGACAGAAACTCCGCGATATTTGACAACTGTCTGTTTAAGGAAGCAATTTGTGATCAACAACGAACCCTAATCACAACAATGGGATCGCGCACGCGCGAGCGCGAAACACAACTACCTGGGGAAAAGCTGGAATTGGCGCCAGCGTTCCAAAACGCCCGCAAATTCCGCAACCAGAGCCCAGAGCGGGATGCGAAAAAGTGGATACCGGTTTTTCGCAAAAAATCCCGCTCTAATTTATTGGAATCGATCACGTTATATGTGTTCAGGCCTGTCCTGGCTGAACACATCGTGATCTATAGAGGCGATGCCCAGCCGCACCGTTTTCCTGTTTTGGCACGCTCTCTTCACGCGAAACTGAGGCAGCTTTGTGCGAAAGAACGATGGCCCTGCCTCGCTTTGGCCTGAGTTTTTAGTCCAACTTCCCCCGCTTTGCCAAGTCGTCGCGAGTCGCCTCGCCAAAAGCTGACTGAGGTTTCTCTTGCGCGCCATTTTGTGTCAGCCGGTCGGCTTCGCTGCACCAGGCTGGAAAAAATCGAAGCAGGAAAGGCTGAGGCAATCCTTCCTGATCTCAGCAGCAATGATTTCGGCTGCGTTGGCGGCCATCTGCGACCCGACACCCTCTCTCGCGCATCCGCATGTCTGGATCAGCGGTTACGAGCAGGTTGTGTTCAACCCGAAAGGCGAGGTGACGGCGATCATCCATAGCTGGATCTTCGACCAGATGTATTCGGCCTTCGTGACGACCGGCCTCACGAAGAATGGCGCGCTGGCAACGCGCGCACAATTGGCGCCTCTCGCCAAAACCAATGTCGAGTCTCTCGCTGAGTTCAACTATTTCACTTTCGCCAAATCAGGCGGCGTCAAGGTGCGGTTCGACAAGCCGACCGATTATTGGCTCGAAGAACGGCCCGACAAGCTCGTTGCCATGCATTTCACCATGCCGCTGAAGACGCCAGCCAGCGCCAAGAACTTCTTCACCTTCCAGGTTTACGACCCGACCTATTTCGTCGCCTACTCGCTGCGAAACAAGAACCCTGTCGGGCTCGTCAATGCGCCAAAAGGCTGTTCGGTGAATGTCTATGGCGCCGACCCGCTGAATGCCGAGCAGGCCAAAAAATTATCGGAAGCGTTTTTCGCCAACCTCTCTCCGGGCGCCAATTTCGGAATGAAAATGGCGAGCCGCGTCGTCGTCGCCTGCCCCTGATGCTGCATCCGCAGCAAGATACCCCTCTTCGTCAACCCGGAGCGGCTTTATGAAACAGGACGCAAGATTCCAGACGATTGGGCTGGCGCTCTGCTTCTGTCTTGACACTTTCTTCCTTGCCACTCCTGCGGCCGCGCAAGCCTTTCGCCATCCCTTTTCCGTCGGCGCCCAGGAAGGCGCGGTGGGCAGCGTGTCGGGTCTCTCCGCATGGATCATCGGTCAGGAAAGCCGCTTCTATCTTCTGCTCGAACATGGGTTGGCAAGCGCGAGACATAGCGCCCTTGCCCTTGCGGGCCTCATAGCGCTTGGCTTTGCATATGGCGTGTTCCATGCCGCGGGGCCGGGGCACGGCAAAGCCGTCATCACCTCCTATATGGTCTCGAACGAACGTGCGTTGCGGCGTGGAATTGTCATTTCGTTTCTCGCGGCGCTGCTGCAAGGCCTCGTCGCCATCGTCGCCATCGGCTGCGCCGCGCTGATCTTCAATGCGACGGCGCAACGCATGACGGCGACTGCGCATGCGCTCGAACTCGCAGCTTATTGCGGCATCATCCTTCTTGGCGTCATGCTTGTCGTGCGCAAAGGTTCGTCGCTCCTGCGCAGCATCCGCGCGGCACTGGCGCAATCCGCACCGCGATGGCGGCGTCAGCCAGCGGAACTGGCAGCGACCGGCAGCGTCGACACAGCAATGGCTCCGGCGGTTTTGAGCGCTTTTGCAAACGTGCCGCAGCGCGGCGACGTCCAGCGGCAAAGCTCGCTGTTTCGCGCAACATCGGCGGTCGATGCAACAGATCATGGAGAGGATTGCGGACCGCAATGCGGGCACGTCCTTGCTCTCGATCCCCGTCAACTCGGCGACAGTTTTTCATTAAAATCCGCGGCGCTGACTATTGTCACCGCCGGCGCGCGGCCTTGCGCGGGAGCGATCCTCGTCCTCGTGTTTTCCCTGGCGCAAGGCATATTCCCCATCGGCGTCGCCACCGTGATCGCGATCGCGCTCGGCACGGCGGTAACGACATCCGGGCTCGCGATAATTGCGGTGTTCGGCAAAAAGCTCGCGGTAAGGCTCGCCGGGCGGCGGCAATCGCTCTGGGCTCGGCTTGTGGCACAGGCGATTGAGGTCGGCGCGGCTCTCTGCGTGCTCGTTTTCGGATTGGTCCTGTTTTATGCGAGCTGGATGGGTGTGCTGACGCCCCGCTGACTTGCCACCCCGAACCGATACTGGGCATGACAGGGACCGCCAAAAAGGCGATAATGCCCGGATGACCAAACCATTTTTGCCAATGGTCACGGATGTCCGCGGAAGGCCATGCCACCTTGGCCGCTTCTCGATTCTGCAACTCGTGCTTCTGGCCTTGCTGTCGCTTTCGTTTGCGACGCCGGCCGCCGCACAGGGTTTCAATCTTTTCAACTGGTTCCAGCAGATGGCGCCCCGGCCGCGGCAGCCGCAGGGCTATGACTACCGCATGCGCCAGCAGCCGCGCCACCGGGTCAAGCCCAGAGTCCAGCATCCCGTGGCAAAGGCCGCGCCGAAGCCGACAGTGCCGCCGAGCTTCTTCGTCGCCGTTCTTGGTGACTCGCTTGGTCAGATGCTCGACCAGGGACTGACGGAGGAGCTGGCGGATCGGCCGGAGATCGCCGTTCTCCGCAAGACGCATGACAGTTCAGGTCTTGTCCGCGACGATTTCTACGATTGGCCAAAGGCAGTGAAAGATCTCCTCGCCAGCGGCCAGAAGATCAATGTCGCCGTGATCCTGATCGGCAGCAACGACCATCAACCGTTGCGCGTCGATGGCGTGACCTATGAGCCTGGCTCGCCGAAGTGGGCCGAGATTTATGCACAGCGGGTCGAGACGATCTGCAAACTCTTCCACGATGCCAAAATTCCGCTTTTGTGGGTTGGCCTTCCGATTATGAAAAGCGACCGTCTGTCCTCGGAAATGGCGTCGTTCAATGACATTTATCGCGACCATGTCGCGAAAGCCGGCGCGACCTTCGTCGATATCTGGGATGCCTTCGGCGACGAGAACGGCCGTTTCAGCGTCTATGGTCCGAATGTTACGGGACAAGTGGTCCGGCTGCGCACCAGTGACGGCATCCATTTCACCAAGGCGGGCGCGCGCAAACTCGCCCAGTTCGTTGAGACCGAAATACGGCAGCTCTACGAGGCCAGCAAACCGAAGGACGACGCCACTCTGGCAAAGATAGAGACGACTGCGCCTGCCGGAACGAGCGTGCCGAACGCCATCAAAGCCGCCCCCGTCAAACCGCCAATCGGGCCTGTCCTGCCATTGACTGGGCCGGTGCTCGCGCCAGAGGGCACGCTCGCCACGTCTCCTGCATCTACGAACGAGGCGCATAGCCTCGCAGAGCAAACCTTCGTCAAGGGCGATGCGCTTGCGCCGAAGCCCGGCCGCGCCGATGACTTCGCCTGGCCGCCGCATTGAGGCGGCAAATCTGTTATCCAATTGCTCCAGAAAGCGAAATCGCATTAACCTTCTTTCGCCTATATATCGGTGCCGGGAGCCGCGCGGTTGGGTTCGGTTTGGCTTGCTTCGACCCTGCCAAGGCTCGAATTGCGAAACGCCGGAGTGTTTTCAGATGCAAACGGTTTCCGTTTTTGCTGAAATGCTCATAGACCGGCAAGGCCTGCCCAACGGCAGTCGAGGATTCGCGATTCATGACTGAAAAACTGAGCGGGGAAGAACACGCCGCCTTGTGCGCGGAACTCGAGCATTTGCGTGAGGAGCATCGCGATCTCGACTCCGCGATCGCGGCCTTGATCGACCTTCCGACGGCCGACCGCCTCCAGATCCAACGGTTGAAAAAACGCAAGCTGGTTCTGCGTGACAGGGTCTCCCAGATCGAAGACCAGTTGACGCCGGACATCATCGCCTGAATCGCGGAACTGAAGCTGCCGGCAGGTTTCGCGCAAGCAGCGTCGTATTAAATGCTGGGATCTGTATCTTCGCAGGCCCATCCAATGACCCGCACGGCAAGTTCCGTGGTAGAGAACGCGCCCGCCGCTTTGTCCGGCGATGATCTCTTGCGCAGCGCGCTCGAATTTCATGCCGCAGGGAATTTCGCCAGAGCGCGCGAGCTTTATCTCCGCGTCATCGACGCGGAGCCTGAAAACGCAGGGGCCTGGCATCATCTCGGGCTCATCGCGCATGTCCATGCGGACCACGCGACAGCAGCCGAACACGTCCAGAAGGCGATTGCGCTGAAGCCGGACTATGCCCAGGCCCACTCCAATCTCGCCGCAATCTTTCGTGCGACTGGCGATTTCGCCGCAGCGGCGGCCAGCGCCGAGACAGCCATCGCAATCGATCCCCGCTTTGCGGCAGCCTACTCGAATCTCGGCAATGTGCGTGAAGATCAGGGCGACGCTGAGGCCGCGCTCGCCGCCTACAGCGAAGCCTGTCGTCTCGATCCACATTTCATCGAGGCGCATACCAACGCCGCCGATCTTCTGCGCAAGCTGAAACGCTATGAGGAAGGGCTTGCTGTCTGCGACGCCATTGTCGACAAGCGGCCCGAGGCAGCGCGTCCATACTTCTGCGCCGGTAATATATTGCGCGAACTCTTGCGCACCGGCGAGGCAATCGACGCCTTTCGGCAGGCGATTGCCTTGCAGCCCCGTTTTGCTGAAGCCTGGTGCAATCTCGGCAATCTTCTTCTCCGGCAAGGCGCATTTGAGGACGCGATCGACGCCTACCGCGAAGCGATCGCGATCAATCCATCGATCGCGCAAACCTATTGCAATATCGGCGCTGCCTACGAGCTTGCACAAAGGCCGGCAGAGGCGCGGGAGGCCTACGCCAAAGCCGTATCGCTGGATCCAACTCTCATAGGCGTCGAGGTCCAGCTCTTTCACCAGCGCCGCGCAGCCTGTGATTGGGATGGGATCAAAGAGGAGGAAGCAAGCCTTCTCGCGCGCGTGGCGGGTTGCAAGGACAGGCTGCCGCCCTTTGCTTTTCTCAGCATGGAGTCATCCGCCCAAACGCAATTGGAGGTCGCGCGGCTCTGGTCAGGCGCGCTGCATGCGCAGCGCTGCTTCGCCCACAAGCCGCCGGCCGAGAAGGCCCTGACGCGAAAACTCAGGATCGGCTATCTGTCAGGCGATTTCCACCGTCACGCCACCGCGCATCTGATGGCGGAACTGTTTGAGCGGCACGACCGGACGCGCTTCGAAATCATCGCCTATTCGCATGGCATGGATGATTGCAGCGAAATGCGCTATCGGCTCGGCCAGGCGTTCGATGCCTTCATCGATCTTCGCAACCTCGATGATCGTCAGGCGGCGCAGCGCATCCACGCGGACGGGATCGATATTCTGGTCGAACTCAAGGGCTATACGCAGCTTGCGCGGAGCGAAATCGCGGCGCATCGGCCAGCGCCCATTCAGGTGAATTACCTCGGTTATCCGGGCAGCATGGGCTGCGACTTCATCGATTATGTCATTGCCGATCCCATCGCTGTGCCGATGGATCAGCAGCCCTTCTACGATGAAAAGATTGTCCATCTGCCCGATTGCTACCAGCCGAACGATTCGCAGCGGCGGATTGCCGATCTCACGCCCTCGCGCGCCGATTGCGGCCTGCCGGAACGCGGCTTTGTCTTCTGCTGTTTCAACAACAGCTACAAACTCACGCCGCGTTTTTTCACCATCTGGATGCGGCTCCTCGCCGCTGTTCCGGGCAGCGTTCTGTGGCTGTTCGACGCCAACGCGCAGGTGAAAGCCAATCTCCAGAGAGAGGCCATGCAGCGCGGCATCGATCCGGGCCGCCTCGTCTTCGCGCCGCGGACCGGACCGACGGATCATCTCGCCCGTCAGAGGCTGGCCGATCTGTTTCTCGATTGCCTTCCCTACAACGCGCATACAACGACAAGCGATGCGCTTTGGGCCGGGCTGCCGGTTCTCACGCTGATCGGCGAGACTTTCGCAGGCCGTGTCGCGGCAAGCCTTCTGCATGCGATCGGCCTGCCGGAACTCGTGACGTACTCAGCCGAGGACTATGAGGCGCTCGCTTTGCGGCTCGCGCGGGAGCCGGAGCTTCTTGCAGGCTTGCGGCGCAAGCTCGCGGCGAACCGTCTGAACGCACCGCTCTTCGACGCACGCCGTTACGCCCGCCACCTCGAAGCCGCCTATCTTCGGATGTGGGACATCTGGGCGGACGGCAAGCCGCCGCAAGCTTTCTCAGTCGAAGCTCTTGCGCCCGATCGCCCGGAGGGGATCGCGCGGACTCCCTATGCCGCCTGTCCGCTGTGTGGTGGGGCCGATTCGACGCCTGTCCTCACCGCTGATGCTGGCGCACATCCGCACTACCGGCCGGACCTGCCACGCGACATCGCGTGGCGTAGCTGCAAATCCTGCGGCCACACCTTTGCCGACGGCCATTTCGCCCCGGAGGATTTGGCAAACGTCCTGCCACGAGTGGCGCTTTGCAGCGATCTGGAGGAAGGTCGCCGCTTTGCGGCGCCCATAGTCGCGCGGATGGTGCGCCATGTCCCCCACGGCGTCTGGCTCGATGTCGCATTCGGCAGCGGCGCGCTTCTCCTGACCACAGCCGAATGGGGCTATGAAGCCGTCGGGCTCGATGTGGACATGAAAGCCGTTTCGGCGCTGCGCCGGCTTGGTTTTGAAGCTCATTGCGGCACCTTGGCTGAGCTTTCGGACGATGGACGTTTCGCAGTGATAAGCCTCGCCGATCTGCTGCCGCGGCAGGCATTTCCGGGCGACATGCTCAAAGCCGCGCATCGCCTGTTGCGTCCCGGCGGCGCCCTGTTTCTCAGCATGCCCAATCGCGAGCCGCAGCTTTTCACGCAATTGCAGGCAGAAAATCCGCATTGGGCTGAATTCGATCACTACCATCTTTTCAGCCGCAGCCGGCTTTACCGTCTGTTGCGCGACCACGGGTTCGAGCCGGCCGAATATCAGATCAGCACCACGCATCGCGTCGGGATGGAAGTGATTGCCCGCAAGCTGGCATGAGGCCCGCGACGTGGATCCTCTCCGGGGTTGCGCCGCCCATCCCCTTCCTTTATGCCGCTTCTTTCCCTGAAACCTGCCGGAAGCGCACGCTGTGCCCAAGCAAGACAAGCCCATCGCCATCATCATGGGCAGCCAGTCGGATTGGAAGACGATGCACCATGCCGCCGAGACGCTCGAAGCTCTCGGCATCGGCCATGAGACTTTGATCGTCTCGGCGCATCGCACGCCGGACCGGCTCGTCAAATTCGCCAAAGGCGCGAGGGATGCGGGCTTCAAGCTGATCATCGCCGGGGCCGGCGGAGCCGCCCATTTGCCCGGCATGACGGCGGCGATGACATCACTGCCTGTCTTCGGCGTTCCAATCGCGAGCAAGGCGCTCCACGGTCAGGATTCGCTTCTGTCGATCGTCCAGATGCCGGCCGGCGTACCAGTCGGCACCCTGGCCATCGGGGAGGCCGGCGCCATCAATGCCGCCCTGCTTGCCGCCGCGGTGCTCGCCTTGAACGATTCGGCTCTTGCCAAACGCCTTGACGACTGGCGCTCGGCGCAGACGCAGAGAGTGGCCGAGACCCCCGCGAAAGAGAGCTGACCTGATGTCCCCCGCGCAAGCACGCCGGCTCAAGCCAGGCGATACGATCGGCATTCTGGGCGGCGGCCAGCTCGGCCGCATGCTGGCTATGGCGGCGGCGCGGCTGGGGCTCAAAGCGCATATTTTCTCGCCTGACCAGCACAGCCCCGCCTTCGATGTGGCCGCGAAACATACCATCGCAGCTTTCGATGACGAGGCGGCCCTCGCGCATTTCGCGCAGGAGGTCGATGTCGTCACCTATGAATTCGAGAATGTGCCCGCCCGCACCGCCGCCGTGCTGGCGGAGCATGGCCCGGTACGGCCCGGCCCCGAGGCGCTTGCGGCCAGCCAGGATCGGCTTGTCGAAAAGAACTTTGTGACGTCCCTCGGAATCGAAACGGCTCCCTTTGCAGCCGTCGATGATGCGGGCGCGCTTGCCGCAGCCGTCGGCCGCATCGGCCGTCCGGCGATCCTGAAGACGCGCCGCTTCGGCTATGACGGCAAGGGGCAGATCGCGATCCGCGAGGGCACCGATCTCGCGCGGGCGTTCGACAGTCTCGGCGGGGTGCCGACTATCCTTGAAGGCCTGGTGAACTTCACCAAAGAGGTTTCCGTCGTCGCGGCGCGCGGTATCGATGGCGAGTTCAAGGCCTATGACGTCTGCGAGAACCATCACGTCAATCACATTCTGAGCACAAGCCACGCGCCCGCGCGCATCAGCAGCGAGTGCGCCGCTGAGGCCATCGCCTGCGCAAAGAAAATCGCCGATGCGCTCGATTATGTCGGCATCATCGGCGTCGAAATGTTCGTATGCGAAGGGACCGGCAAAAATGGTGCGCCCGTGCAGACGATCAAGGTCAACGAGATTGCGCCGCGGGTTCATAATTCCGGGCACTGGACACTGGGCGGCGCCGTCACCTCACAATTCGAGCAGCATGTCCGGGCGATCGCAGGCTGGCCGCTTGGCGCGACGACGCGGCATGGCGCGACGGTCGAGATGCGCAATCTCATTGGTGATGAAGCCGATGCGTGGAGAGAAATTCTTGCCGAGCCCGGCGCCTGCCTGCATCTTTACGGCAAGGCGCAGGCGCGCCCCGGCCGCAAAATGGGGCATGTGACGCGGATCTTGCCGCGCGAGGACTGAGGCTTTCACAGCGGTCCTCACACCATATTCGGCAGCACGCGGTCTGGCGGACGATGCCCGTCCATGAAGGTCTTCACATTGATGATGACCTTCTCGCCCATATCGAGCCGGCCCTCCACCGTCGCGGAGCCCATATGCGGCAGCAGCGTTACCTTGCCGGCATTGGCGAGCTTGATGAGCTTCGGCGAGATCGCCGGCTCGTGCTCGAAAACATCGAGGCCGGCTCCAGCGAGTTCGTCAGTCTCCAGCATGCGGGTCAGGGCGATCTCATCGATCACTTCGCCGCGCGCCGTATTCACGATGATGGCATGCGGCCGCAGATAGGTGAGCCGCCTGGCTGAGAGAAGATGATATGTCGCCGGCGTGTGTGGACAATTGACCGAGACGATATCCATCCGCGCCAGCATCTGATCGAGCGACTCCCAATAGGTCGCCTCGAGTTCCTCTTCGATCGCCACCGCGACACGCCGGCGGTTATGATAGTGAATCTGCAACCCGAAAGCGCGCGCGCGGCGCGCCAGAGCCTGGCCGATGCGCCCCATGCCGACAATGCCGAGGCGCTTGCCGGTAATGCGCCTACCGAGCATCCAGGTTGGCGACCAGCCGCTCCATTGTGCGTCGGGGATGATATGCGCGCCCTCGACGAGGCGCCGCGCGACGGCAAGGATCAGCGCCATGGTCATGTCCGCCGTATCCTCGGTGAGAACGCCAGGCGTATTGGTGACGGTTATACCGCGCTGCGTTGCGACGCCGATGTCGATATGATCGACGCCGGTCCCAAAATTGGCGATGAGCTTGAGTTGCGGCCCAGCCTGTTCGATCAACGTCGAATCGATGCGATCCGTAACCGTCGGCACGATGACGTCGGCGACGCGCATCACTTCGGCGAGCTCGGCCTGCGACATTGCCTTGTCGTCGAGATTGAGCCGCGTGTCGAACAATTCGTACATGCGCGTCTCTATGACGTCGGGCAATTTTCGTGTGATGACGACGAGCGGCTTTTTCCTGCTCATTCTGCATCCTGTCATTGCCTGCGGCGGTCGGCGGGCGTCCGCTAGCGCAGGCCGTCGGAATTTCCGACATTACGGCTGGATCGCATCACATGCGACGCGACCGGTTCCAATAATGTAGAGCGGGATTTCCGCGAGAAGCCGGCATTCGCTCTTCGCATCCCGTTCTTTCGTCCCGAACCGGCCTTCAGGGTTCGCCTGACCGGCAAGCCGAAACGGCGGTCAGCGCCACCCTATTGATCCGGAGCCATGATGCAATAGGCACCGCGAGGATTACGCTCGCAAATGCCTCGCTGCGTTTTGGCCAAGCGGATCTTCACCCGCCCTTAACTTTGTGCGCCACAGTAAAGAGATACAGCCGTTTCTCCCGCACTGCGTCAGCACCTTAAGGCGTTCCCTTCATCCCATCGCGATGCGATCAAGCCGCCTTTGCCATCGTGATCTAGCAGACGGCCGTTCAAACACAAAGAGTGGCAGGATCCATGACCGCGACTCGAACCCCGTATCTCGTCCCAGTGAGTGGACATGACGTCGGCACTCGGGCCACAGCACCGGCGATGGCCCTGCCGAACGAGCAAAATAATTCTCCTTTGGACGCAAATTCGCCGCTCCTTTCCGGCAGGTCGCTCCTGAGTCCCGGCCCGCAGGCATTCGCATCGATTTCGGATGTCCGGCGAGAGGCTGAGAGACCGTGTGCGCACACGGGCAACGAAGAAAGAATTATGGAAGCAGCGATTCGGCAGCGCGGAGATTTTTATATAGCCACCTTCCTCATGGCGTGGCTCAGTGGAATTTCAGCAAGATCAAGCAGGTTCTGGCCGAAGTTGCCGGCGCGCCTTGTCTACGTCGCCTGGGTTGCGGCGCTTTTCGCAGCCCTTGCTATCGCGCCCGCGCAGGCGCACCCCCGCAATCCCGAGTTGAAGCTCGGGGAAAAGATCGGCAGCGTCAGCGGTCTGCCCTTGCCGCGTTTCGTCAGCCTCAAGGCCGATCGCGTCAATCTCCGCGAAGGTCCTTCGCGGGAACACCGCACCACCTGGGTATTCCAGCGCGCCGGTCTTCCAGTGGAGATAACCGCCGAGTTCGACGTGTGGCGCAAGATTCGCGATTCGGAGGGGACGGAAGGCTGGGTGCTCCACAGCCTCTTGTCAGGTCGCCGCACCGCACTCGTCGCCCCATGGAAAAAGGGCGATGTTTTCACGCTTTACGCCGCGCCTTCAAAACACGCCACGCCGGTCGCAAAGCTGCAATCCGGGGTGATCGCCGCCATAAAAAGCTGCGACGGCCACTGGTGTCATGTTTCCGGTGAGGAGTTCGAAGGCTATATCCGCCAGACGTCGCTCTGGGGCGTCTATCCGAACGAAAAGATCAACTAAAAAGAGCCGCCAAAGGGCGGCTCCGCGTCTTTTATTTTTCTGTCGTGGCGGCAGGCGGTTCGGCTGCCCCTGGCCGTAGCCGGACGACGACTTCAACCCGCGCAATCTCCGTCCCCGTCGGGCGCGGCGGCAGGTTGAGCGTATCGACAAGAACCTGCGGAATGTCGATCAGCGTGTTTACGCCCTCGACCAGAAAATGATCGTGGTGCGAGACATTCGTATCGAAATAGGTCTTCGAACCATCGACCGCTATTTCGCGCAGCAAGCCAGCCTCGGTGAATTGATGCAGGCTGTTGTAGATCGTGGCGAGCGAAATAGGCACGCGCGAGGCTTCCGCCTCCTCCTGCAACTTCTCCGCCGTCAGATGCCGGTCGCCCTTGGCAAACAGCAGCCAACCCAGCGCGACGCGCTGGCGCGTTGGCCGCAAACCCGCAGCGCGCAATTTCGTGCGCAACTCATGGACCGGGCAACCAGCCAGAAGAGCGCCGATCGCATTGCGGCGCGCAAGCTCACTCTTGCGGGATTTTGGTTTGCGTTTCGCCTGAACCATTTGTTCGACCCTTCGACCCCGGTCATCCTGACGCAGGGATCTGACCCAATCTTTTTACGAGACTCTGCCAAATATGACAAGTGTACGATTTGACAGGGCATTTAACGCCGATGCGGCGCCGTCAAGCATCGAGCCGCATAAGCAGAACGTGACTGCATCGAAACATTTCCACAGGCGCGCAGAAAATAAATTCAGGGTTTCGCCTGCTCCGCAAGCGCCAGCAACGCCGCATAAGCACGAAAAAACCCGCCGACCCGTTATAAGCCATTGATTCAGCTAAGACTTATCTACAAGATCAGCTAGGTGGATCGGGATCCGGCCGCGCTTGCGATGGAAGAGGAGCCGCGTCAATGCAAAATTGCGTCACTCAACCCGCTTTTCGATCCGCCGGAGCCTATGTTAGAAAGCCGCAAATTCATGCGCACGTCCAATGAGGCTGCGAACTTGTCGAAGAGTGAAGCCAAAATGGGCGAACGGCGCTCCAGTTTCGAATATGAGGACCTTATTGCTTGCGGCCGCGGTGATCTTTTCGGCCCGGGCAACCCGCAACTGCCGCTGCCGCCACTTTTGATGTTCGACAAGATCGCCGAAATTTCAGAAGAAGGCGGCCCGAGCGGAAAGGGCCAGATCCGCGCCGAATTTGCGATCAGGCCCGATCACTGGTTTTTTGGCTGCCATTTCAAAGGCGATCCCGTGATGCCCGGCTGCCTCGGGCTCGATGCCCTTTGGCAATTGCTCGGCTTCTATCTCGGCTGGCTTGGCTTGCCCGGAGCCGGGCGTGCGCTCGGAGTCGGCGAAGTCAAATTCACCGATCAGGTGCTACCCACGGTCAAGCGGATCATTTATGGGGTCGATCTGAAGCGCGTGTTCAAAACCAAGCTTGTGCTTGGAATAGCCGATGGCTGGCTCGAAGCCGACGGCACGCGTATCTATATGGCGACCGATCTCAGAGTAGGCCTGTTCAAGGCCACGGCGCCAACGGCAGCATAATAATGCCGAGTCCCTGCCTATGCTGCGGTCCGCCGCGAAAGGCGGGCGCAAAGAGGAGACAGGAATGAGGCGCGTGGTCGTTACGGGGATCGGCATCGTTTCCCCGATCGGCAATAATTCGCAGGAAGTGCTGGCTTCTCTTCGCGAGGGACGCTCTGGCGTGATCCGCGCCGGGCAATATGCCGAAATGGGCTTCCGCAGCCAGGTTCACGGAGCGCCCAAGCTCGATCCTGAAGCGATGGTTGACCGGCGCGCCATGCGTTTTCATGGCGGCGGCACCGCCTGGAATCATGTGGCCATGGATCAGGCGATCCAGGACGCCGGCCTTACCGAAACCGAAATTTCAAATGAGCGCACCGGCCTCATCATGGGATCCGGCGGACCCTCCGTGCGCGCGCTGATTGATGCAGCCGATACCGCGCGCAGCAAGGGGCCAAAGAAAATCGGTCCCTTTGCCGTACCAAAGGCGATGTGCTCCACCGCTTCGGCGACGCTTGCGACCTGGTTCAAGATCAAGGGCGTAAATTATTCGATCTCGTCCGCCTGCGCGACTTCCAATCATTGCATCGGCAATGCCTATGAGATGATTCAATACGGCAAGCAGGACGTGATGTTTGCCGGCGGCTGCGAAGAACTCGACTGGGGCCTTTCGGTTCTCTTCGATGCGATGGGCGCGCTGTCGTCCTCCTACAACGACAGGCCGACGGCCGCTTCCCGCGCCTATGACAAAAACCGCGATGGCTTTGTCATCGCCGCCGGCGCGGGAACGGTCGTCCTTGAAGAACTTGAGCACGCCAAGGCGCGCGGCGCGAAGATCTACGCGGAAGTCGTCGGTTATGGCCTCTCGTCTGATGGCGTCGACATGGTGGCGCCATCCGGCGAAGGCGCAATGCGCTGCATGCGCATGGCGACAAAGGACCTGAAGGTTCCGATCGACTACATCAATCCGCATGCCACCTCGACACCGATCGGCGACGCCAAGGAAATCGAAGCGATCCGCGCCGTTTTCGGAGCCGAAGACAAATGTCCGCCGATTTCTGCAACGAAATCCCTGACCGGTCATGCCCAGGGCGCGACGGGCGTGCATGAATTCATCTACAGCCTGTTGATGATGCAGAGCGGCTTCATCTGCGCCAGCGCCAATATCGAAGAACTCGACCCTGCTTTCGAGGATATGAACATCGTCCGCCAGCGGCTGGATAATGTGAATCTTCGCGCTGTTCTCTCGAACTCCTTCGGTTTCGGCGGCACCAACGCCTCACTCGTCCTGAAACATGTCGACGCCTGAGCCGAACGCCGCTGGCGTTCCCGCAGGCACGCTGATGCAGGGCAAGCGCGGCCTCATCATGGGCGTCGCCAACGATCATTCGATCGCCTGGGGCATCGCCAGGGCGCTTGCTGCGCAAGGCGCAGAGCTTGCCTTCACGTTTCAGAACGCGTCTCTGGGCAAGCGGGTGAAGCCGCTTGCCCAAAGTCTCGGGTCTTCGCTTGTTCTGCCTTGCGATGTGGAGGACCTCGAATCCCTCGACGCAACCTTCGCAGCCATCGGCAGCGAATGGGGCAGCCTGGATTTTCTCGTCCATTGCGTCGCCTATTCGGACCGTTCCGAACTCAAGGGCCGCTATGCCGATACGACGCGGAAGAATTTTCTGCATACGATGTTGATTTCGGCCTTCTCCTTCACAGAGGCGGCCAAGCGCGCGGCGGCGCTGATGCCGAACGGCGGGTCGCTTTTGACGCTGACATTCGGTGGCGCGTCGCGCGTGATGCCGAATTACAATGTGATGGGCGTCGCCAAAGCTGCCCTTGAAGCGAGCGTGCGCTATCTCGCAGCGGATTTCGGCCCGCAAGGCATTCGCGTCAACGCGATTTCAGCCGGACCTATCCGCACGCTGGCTGGCGCGGGAATCGCCGATGCGCGCTTCATGTTCAATTTCCAGAAGATGCACGCACCCTTGCAGCACACGCTCTGCATCGAGGATGTCGGCGGCGCGGGGCTTTATCTCGTTTCCGATCTCGCGCGCGGCGTAACCGGCGAAATCCATTATGTCGATTCCGGCTACAACATCATCTTCATGCCGCAACCCGGCGGATTGAAAGACGAGGCAGACTTGCCGGAATGAGGTCGGCTGAGCCATGAGCGGCGCCTCTTCCAAAGTCGTCGTTATCGTGGCTCTTGCAGCCAATCTTCTGGTTACGCTGACCAAATTTGCAGCGGCGCTGTTTACCGGCAGTTCGGCCATGCTGAGCGAGGCCGTGCATTCGCTGGTCGACAGTGGCAATGAGGCTCTGCTCCTTTACGGCCAGCATCGCGCGGCATTGCCGCCAGACGAATTGCATCCGCTGGGGCACGGCAGAGAGCTCTATTTCTGGAGCTTCATCGTCGCTCTGCTGATTTTCGCGGTCGGTTCGGGGCTCTCCATTTACGAGGGCATTGCCCACATTCTCGCGCCCGAACCCATCTCCAGCAGCTACGTCAATTATATTGTCCTCGGCGCGGCTTTCCTTTTCGAAGGCTCGTCATGGATCGTCGCCTTCCGCGCTTTCCGGGAAGCCAAAGGCGCGCTTGGCTGGATGGAAGCGATCGAAAAAAGCAAGGATCCGCCGGGATTCATCGTGCTGCTGGAAGACAGCGCCGATCTCATCGGCCTGGTTTTCGCCTTCGCGGGCATTCTGGCGAGCGAAATGCTTCATATGCCGATCTTCGACGGGATCGCCTCGATCGGAATCGGTCTGCTGCTTGGTGGCGTCGCCATCATCCTCGCCCGCGAGAGCAAGAATCTGCTGATCGGCGAGAGCGCCGATGCCGGCACTGTAACCGCGATCCTCGACATGGCGCGCAGCACCGCGGGCGTCACGAGCGCACACACGCTTTTCACGATTCACCTTGCGCCGGATCAGATCGTGGCGGCCCTTGGCGTCGATTTCGACGATTCGCTGGGCGCCGGCGACGTCGAAAGTCTCGTCGAAAAACTCGAACATCGTATTCGCGCAGCACAACCGCGGATCACGACCCTGCTCATCAAGCCTGCGCGGCGCAGCATGTAGCGCGCATGCACCGTCTCTCGCACGCGGCGACAAATCTTCCAGAGGACCGTTCGCGCCCTATCTCACAATCACATTCTTGAACTGCCAGGGATCTTCGAGATCGAGATCCTCGGGGAAAAGAATGTTGCGATCGACGAGCGGCGTCCACTCCGTATATTCGCCGATGACCGGGCCGAGATAGGGCATTTGCACTTCGAGGCAGCGGCGGAAATCGATTTCGTCAGCCTCGACAATGCCGGCCTTCGGATTCTCAAGCGCCCAGACCATGCCGGCGAGCACAGCCGAACTCACCTGCAAACCAGTTGCGTTCTGAAAAGGCGCGATCTTCCGCGTTTCCTCGATCGAAAGCTGCGACCCATACCAATAGGCATTCTTCGCATGGCCATAGACGAGAACGCCGAGTTCATCGATGCCGTCGACGATCTCATTCTCATCGAGGATGTGAAACGTCTTCTGCACCTGCCATTGCGCGCCGGCCATTTCATCCAGTGAGAGCACGGCGTCATCGGCGGGCCGGTAGGCGTAGTGGCAGGTCGGCCGATAGACGACATTGCCGTTGTCGCGCACGGTCAGATAATCGGCAATCGAGATCGATTCATTGTGGGTGACGAGAAAGCCGTGCTGGGCTTTCGCTGTCGGTGTCCATGACCGTACACGCGTGCCCGCGCCGGGACGCAACAGGTAAATGGCGCAATCCGTGCCGTAGCCATGCGTCTTGCCTTCCGGCGGCAACTGCTTCTCATGCGTGCCCCAGCCCAGTTCCGCGGGCTGCAAGCCTTCCGACACGAAGCCTTCAACCGACCATGTGTTGACGAAAGTGCCGAGGGGCTTGGGCTTCCTGGCGCGCTGCGTGTCGCGCTCGGCGATATGAATGCCCTTGACGCCGAGTTGCATCGCGAGCCTCGCCCAATCTTCGCGGCTTTGCGGCGCTTTCGCCGGTACTTTCAAATCGGCGGCAATGTTGAGCAGCGCCTGCTTGACGAACCATGAGACCATGCCCGGATTGGCGCCGCAGCAGGAGACCGCCGTGGGGCCGCTGCCAAGCGCGGTGCGCTGATCAAGCACTTCGGCGCGCAACGCATAATTCGAGCGCTGCGACAGGTTGAGGCGCGTATCCGTATAGAAGCCGGGCCACGGCTCGCAGACCGTATCGACATAAAGCGCGCCGATCTCGTGCGCGAGCCGCATGATCGCGGCGGAGGAGACATCGACCGAGAGGTTGACGATGAAGGGTTGCCCGCTTCCCCCAGTCAGAAGCGGTTTGAGCAGATCGATGAAATTATCGCGCCGCACGGCCTCCTTGACGAAGCGATAGCCGCGCTCCTCGACAAGCTTGCGATCCTTGTCCACAGGATCGATCACGGTGAGGCGGGATTTGTCGAATTTGAAGTGCCGCTCGATCAGGGGCAGGGTTCCGCGTCCGATCGAGCCAAAGCCGATCATAACAACGGGACCAGTGATCGTGCCATGCACGGGCCAATTCGACATTTTTTTCTCCGGGATATGGCGACGGCGACGCGGATCGGGGCATCGCCGTGAAAGCTCGGGAGCGCCCCGACATATTTTCGATGGAACCCGCTCTAAAGACGACGGGGGCGCAGAGGTCAAGCGCCAAGCATGGAATCAGGCGCAAAGGTCGCGCCCACGCGCCATTCAGATGAGTCTAAAAGCGATTTACAGCACCACGACCTTGGTGCCGACCGGCACGCGGCGGTAGAGATCCATCACGTCTGCATTCATCATGCGGATGCAGCCCGACGAAACGGCGTGGCCGATCGTGTTCGGCTCATTCGTGCCGTGGATGCGGAACAGCGTATCCTTATGGCCCCGGAAGAGATAAAGCGCGCGCGCGCCAAGCGGATTGGCGAGGCCGCCCGACATTTCGCTTGGCAGATCGGGACGCCGCGCGAGCATTTCCTTCGGCGGTATCCAGCGCGGCCATTCGGCCTTGCGGCCGACATGGGCGACGCCCTTCCAGCCGAAACCCTCGCGGCCGACGCCGATGCCATATTCGATCGCGTTGCCGTTCTTCAACACAAGGAAGAGATGCCGCGACTCCGTGTCGATTACAATCGTGCCAGGCGGTTCGCTCGTGGGATTTGGGACAAGCTGGGCCGTTCTCGGCGATGCGGCGGCCAATCTGTCGCTCTTTGCGCCGCCCGAGAGCGGCTCGCCTGGAACGACAGGCTCAGTCGGAGCATAGCTCTGCTGCGTACCGCCGGAATAAGGCGTCGCATAGGGGTCGCTCTGCCCCGGAGCGTAGCCATAGCCCTCAGGCGCCTGCGGCTGCGGCTCATAGTCAGGAGCGGCGGGATAGGGGCGATAGCCGTCATAATACCGCCATTGCGCGCTGGCGGGAACCGTCAGGGCAACGCCTGCCACCAGGGCGAGGGCAACAGTCGTGATTCGGGGCGCCATGATTCGCAGTGCCATGTCCTCGCCTCATCCCGTTGACGCTATTCGCACTCCAGATCTTTTTTAAACCAAGCGGCAAAAACAGCAAAGAATATGTCCGCGCTGCCTTTCAACTTTCGGCGATTTTGCCGAAGCGGAAGGGCGGTTTTCTGCACCGGGCGTGCATCCGGGAATGCGTCGATTTGATTTCAGAAACACCGCATGACCCCTTCGCGGTATCGCATTCTTGTGTCACACTTCTGTCGTCAACGAGCCTTCGAAAGGAGTGCGGAATGCCAATGCAGAGTCACCTTATCGAGCTTCAGCGTCGTCATGATGCTCTCGACCATGAAATTGCAAGGGAATCGACGCATCCGAGTATCGACGAAGTCAAACTGGCCGAGCTGAAGCGGCGAAAATTGCAAATCAAGGACGAAATCGCGAAGCTGTCGAAGACGGAGCGCGAGACGGAAACTCTGCACTGATTTAACATCTCTCCACGCCCGGTTGACGCCGGCGGCCCACACGGCCCGGGCGCAATCGGGGTGCCAGCCTCGGAAATGATCGGATCGCGCCGGGCGGCCCCTTGAGGGCAGCGCCCGCTGCGGCGGTGGTCCTCGTGTGCATTGCCGAGGCGCAATGGATCGGCTAGAACGGCCGCATCATCCAGGTGAGGCTTCCGCCCGCCTTTGCACCCGTAGCTCAGCTGGATAGAGCGCTGCCCTCCGAAGGCTGATGTCAAGTGTGTCTGTGTTGGATAGAGGTGGAAGAAGGCAACGAGTTTCAATGAGTTGAGAGCCTGTAGACGAGCTGCCGTTTCTTGAAGATGTTTCGCGTAAGCACGGCGTAAGCAGCTTTCGGAGAACGGCAGCGGAAAAGCGCGTAGCGTAGGATGCACCAGCACATCACGACATGCGTTTGGATCGAAAGGCTCGATTGAAGGTGTCCAAATCCGTTGACCTCCAGAGGTTGGTCGGACTAGGCAATGAGAGATGCGCCCGTAGCTCAGCTGGATAGAGCGCCACCCTCCGAAGGTGGAGGCCACACGTTCGAATCGTGTCGGGCGCGCCATCTCTCTCATAAGAGATTGGCGCTTGCTGGCGCCGTACATCGCGGCGCGTCTTTACGGTTGCGCCTGAGGGCGTTGCTTGTCCCATCCATCCTTTGAGCGTGCGGCCGGTATCATCAAAGGCCTGGAGGAGATTCCCAACGAGGACTGGCGTGACGCGCTAGCGCTCGCACGCAAAGCCGCGCTGCCCATGGTGTTCATCGGTCAGGCGGGATTTTCCGCGATTCCTAAGTTTGGTAACCAGCCTCACACCACGTCTTCATCCTTCAAGGTGCAGACCGCAAGGACTACGGAACAGACTGTCAGCTCGAGGTGATTGGACTTACCCGGCTTTAGTGGAGAGGCTTTCACTCTGTGATGGCCATTTCGGCCTCGAATGCCGTCGGCGATTTATACCCCAATGCGGAGTGTCGCCGGCGAGGATTGTAGAAGCCGTCGATGTATCGGCCAAGGGCCCGTTCGGCGGCTGTGCGAGTCTGGAAGATCGTTCTCCAGACCAACTCGTTTTTGATCGTCTTGAACACGGTTTCGACCATGGCATTGTCAAAGCAATTACCCTTGCCGCTCATCGAGACCGTCATACCGTGCGCCTTCAATAGTTTCTGGTAATCATGAGAACAGTACTGACTTCCGCGGTCGGAATGATGAATCAGGCCTGGCCGCGGCTGGCGTAACGCAATCGCTCGCCGCAGGGCATTCAGCGCCAGGTCTTTCTTCAACCTGTTGCTCGTCGCCCATCCGATGATGCGCCGGGAATGGAGATCAAGCACGATTGCCAAGTAGAGCCAGCCTTCGGCCGTCCAGATATAGCTGATATCGACGCCCCATTTTTGATCGGTTCTATCGCATATAAAGTCCTGATCCAGCAGGTTGGCGGCGACTGGGCTGGCATGGCCGCTGTCCGTTGTTTTCTTGTAGCGCCGCTTTTGTAGTGCCTTCAGGCCATTGTCGCGCATCAAGCGGGCAACGCGGTGACGGCCAATAGCGAGGCCGTCTTCTTTGAGCTCGACGTGCATGCGTGGCGCGCCGTAAGTCTCGTTGGACATTGAGAACTGCGAGCGGATGTGCGCCAGCAGCACCAGATCTTCATTTTGCCGGCGGCTGGCAGGCCGCCTCTTCCAAGCAAAATACCCGCTCTCGCTGACGTCAAGGACACTGCATAGACGATGCACGGGGAATTCCTTCTTCGCCTCATCAATGAGCTTGAATCTCATCGACTTCCCTCCTTGGCGAAAAAAGTTGCGGCCCGCTTCAAAATCTCACGCTCCTGGCGAAGCAGTTCGTTCTCTTTGCGCAGTCGTGTCAGTTCCTTGGTTGTATCCTCATGCGGACCGGCCAGTAGGTCGGCTTCCCGATAACGTCTCTTCCACCGTGTCAGCGTCGATAGCCCGATCCCCAGATCATCGGCGACTTGTGAGATTGTGCGGCCGCTCGTTTCGCATAGGCGCACCGCTTCCTTCTTGAAATCCTCCGTGAAAATCCGTCGTTCCTGCTTGCCCATCGGGTCCTCCTGTCGCGTTAAACGCTAGCAGAAAGTCCCTCCATTTTTTCCGGGTAAGTCCAGATCGACGACGGTCGGGCCACGAATGTCAGGGTCCAGGTCCAACTTAAGGGAAGGGAACGGAGCGGGCGCTAAATGCGGACGGGTCGCTCAGCGTTGAGATGCGTCGCACCAACCTGAACTATCTGCTGATGCAGGGGTACAGCTTCTACGCCTGCTATCATGTGCCGACAGGCTCGCTGCGCATCTGCCCCGTCGACAGCGTCCTTCGCCAGTACGAACACAGCGGGAAGACGTGGACCGAGCAGCAATCGCTGACGGTCTCCTTCGTCGAGGAGTTGACCATCGGGCGCCTCGTCCGGCTCGCGGCACTCGCGCAATCGGGGGCGAGGTCTTCGCGCGAGCGACGGATCGAACAATCCGGCGCGAGCCCGGCGGATCTGCCCCGGCAGGTTCTGAGGGCTGCTCCAGATGTCCATGTCCCGGAGGATCCGGAGCGGGCTGGCCAGATCTTGAGGCGGCTCTACGAACAAGGTGCTGACGAAGTGATCAGCGCCGGGTTCGACAAATTTGGGGCAGCGCTCGGCGCCAGTAGCGACTCGATGGGTCCCTGCTACATGGCCGAGATCAACCTCGGGATGCCGAGTATGAGCCAACACCCGCAACGGATTGAGGAGGCGATCGGCTACTTTCGATCCAAGCTCGACGGCGGCCGCCACCATGCCGGCAGCTTGCACTACACGATCGGAAACGCCTTCTCCGCGCTCGGCGACGAGCAATCGGCCAAACTCGCCTACGAAGCTGCGCTCGCAGACCCAGCGTTCAGGGACGAACCCGACTTGGCGGCCAAGTAGCACCGCGTATCGTCAAAGAGGCGCGTTGATGCAGGCGCCTGACTTGGTGGATGTGCCGAACATCGAGCCTGATGCTTTCGAACGTCCGACGACGGCTGCGCTACTGCCGCACGCGCCGACGCACCCACCGCGCATCCTGTTGCTGTACGGCTTTCTGCGCGAGCGGTCTTTCAGCCGGCTGCAGGCCCAGGAGGCCGCGCGCCTTCTTGAAGCCTTCGGCACCGAGACCCGCATCTTCAACCCCAGTGGCCTGCCGCTCCCTAGTCGAATGGCCGCTCTTGATACTCAACCGATTATTGCCGATCGAGACCGTCTTCTGCCGAAAATACTCACCAAGCCTTCGTGAACGCGCAGGATCTCAGTTTCAGCTCTGCTCGCAGCGCGGCAACAACCGCCATCATCAGGCTCGCCGAGACGTGGCGGAATCCGCTTGACTCTGGAGTTAACTCCAAGGCCTAGCGTTGAACTGTCGCGGTATGGCCATGCTGTGAGGTCAAGTGTTCTCAGGTCCTAACGCCACCGGAGGCTCACTTGCCGCAGCGCCATGCGCCGCAAGTTACCGAGTGTGCCCCTCACGTGAAGATTGAGCAGATACACTCGGACGCAAACAGTGGAGAAAGCTATCTGGCTATGCCGATAGTACCTGTAATGGAGCAAAATATGAAAACGGCAACTTTCAAGATCGAAGGCATGAACTGTGATGGCTGCGCCAATACCATCAAGACCCTGGTCGAAAGTGAGCCAGGCGTGCAGATGGCAACGGTCTCGTTCGAAGAAGGTCAAGCCCGCATCCTCTATGACCCGCAAAGTACCGGCGAGGATCGCCTCGTGGCGGCGATCCAAAAGCCCGGCTTTCGCGTCGCGGGTCGGCACTGATCGAATTCAGCGCATGAGCGTGGGTTCAACCAGAAAGCGCGTCGCGGGGTCCAGACACTGGGTCGATAACTGCGATGAATGGAGATGACGATGCGTGTCGCGACAACAGTTCCATCCTCGTTCCGGCCGTGGAGCGAAGAGCCCTCGACCAGGGCTGACCGTCGGAAGATCCGGGCGCGGATCGGTGGGCTCCATTGCTCCCTCTGCACCGGCACCATCGAGAAGGCACTCGGGCGAATGCCCGGCGTCGACAAGGTGGCAGTGAGTCTGACGCACGAGCAGGCGCTCGTCGAATACGACCCGGCCATCGCCCGCCCTGAGGAGTTGCTGCAGACCCTCCGTGACATCGGCTACACCATCTCCGACCCCCGCAAGCTCAGGGGGTTCGAAGAAGAAGAGCGCGATCTCGTGCGTGAGGCCCGGCGCTTCGTCCTCGCCGTCGTGCTCAGCGTTGCCTCCATCCCGATCATCGCGGATCCCCAGGTGGGCTGGATCGGCTTTCTGCCGGCGCTGGTGTGCCTGAGCCTGGGCGGGTTCGTCTTCCTGGTCCTGCGCTCGACCGGGTTGTGGGTGGCTATTGGGGCCTTCTCGGGCCTCGTCGTCATGGCGCTCTCCTTGCTCTATCTCAATCTGGAGGGATATTTGACCGGGGTCGCGCCATGGCTCGCTGGTGCCCTGGCCGTTGTCCTCATATTCGGCATCGGGCGGCACATCCTCCACATGGCCTTCCAGGCACTTCGGCGCGGCATTATCAACCAGCATGTGCTGCTCGAGATCGGCGCGTTCGCGGGCATGGCCGGCGGCATCATAGGGCTCGTGCTCAACCGGCCTGGCTATCCGACCGCGCCGTTCTTCGCGGTCTCGGTGATGGTCGGCACGTACCACATCTTCTCGGAGTGGCTGTCGCTCATCGTCAAGACACGGAGTTCGCAGGCGGTGAAGCGTCTCCTCGATCTGCAGCCGGAGACCGCCTGCGTCGTGCGTGGGACCGCGGAGGTCGAAGTGCCGATCGAGGACGTCAAAGTTGGCGACCTCGTGCGCATTCGCCCAGGCGAGCGGGTGCCTGTCGATGGCACGGTCGTGAGCGGTCGCTCGGGGGTCGATCAATCGTTGGTGACCGGCGAGTCGATTCCGGTCGAAAAGACCGAGGGCGATGCGGTCATCGGCGGCTCGATCAACGGCACCGGCACGCTCCTGGTGACGATCACGGCGGTCGGCGAAGGCAGCTTCCTGCACCAGGTGATCCGCCATGTCGAGGACGCGCGGGCACTGAAGCCAGGCCTCCTCCATCTCGTCGACCGCGTGCTGCGGGTCTATACCCCGACCGTCCTTGGGATCGCCGCCCTTGCGGTCATTGGCTGGCTCGTCGGCTCCTGGCTCGGCACCGGACAGATTGACGTTGAACGCGCGGTCTTCGCCGGCCTCAGCGTGCTCGTGATGGGCTATCCCTGTGCCGTCGGCATCTCGGCGCCGCTCTCCATCGTGCGCGGCGCCGGCCAGGCCGCCGAGCACGGCATCCTGATGCGGACGGGCGAAGCCTTCCAGGGCTTCCGCACGGTGAAACAAATCGTGTTCGACAAGACGGGCACGCTCACCGAGGGCCGCCCCGTCGTGCGTGAGATCGAAGCCGTCGAGGTAAGGGAGACGGAGCTTCTCGCAATTGCTGCCGCCGCCGAAGCGTCTTCGGAGCACCCGCTCGCCCAGGCCGTGGTCAAGGCGGCGTTCGAGCGCGGTGCGACGCCGCCGGATGTCACATCATTCGAGGCGTTCCCTGGAAAGGGTGTCGTCGCGCGCATCGACGCCGGCGAGGTTCTTGTCGGAAGCCCGCGGTTTCTTACCAGCCGAAACATCGACCTCACACATCTTCACAACACCATCGAAGCTCTCGAAGCCAAAGGACGCACCGTGATCGCCGTCGCGCGGGATGGGGTCGCGCTGGGTGTCGTCGCTTTGGGCGATACGCTCCGACCCGACGCCATCTCGACTGTCGCGGCACTGCGCAATGCCGGTCTCAAGACGATCCTGGTCACGGGCGACAACGACCGTGCGGCGCAACGGGTCGGGCGCGAGGTCGGTGTTGACCAGGTGCATTCGGGCGTGCTGCCGCAGGACAAGGCCGGGATCGTGCGGGAGATGCAAGCCAAGGCCCGCGTGGCGATGGTCGGCGACGGCATCAACGACGCGCCGGCGCTCATGCAAGCCGATATCGGCATCGCCATGGGCGGCGGCACCGATATCGCGATCGAGGCGGCGGACATCATCATCCTGTCGAACCGCTTGGCTGCGCTCCCCATCGCCCGTGACATCAGCCGCCGGAGCTATGGGAAGATGGTTCAAAACGTCGTGCTGGCCTTCCTCTTCAACGGCGCCGGCATTCCGCTCGCCGCCACCGGCCTGATCCACCCGATATGGGCGATGGTTGCAATGGCGGTGAGCGTCACGGCGATCTTCTTCAACTCGCTGTGGGGCAGCCCGCGGCTCTTTTTCGACGCGATCCGCAGCGTGGGGCGCCCGATCGCGTCCGCGTCAGTGCAGGCGGTCTGAGTAAGGGAATGAAATGACTGAAGTTCAGCAAACGATGCCGGCGGCGATCGGCGAGCGCCAGCGCGAGCGGCTCCTCAGGATGCTCGCGGCGGCAACCTTCATCATCTTTTTCCAAGCCTACATGGTGGCGCCGATCATACCGGCGCTGTCGAATACGTTCGGAACGTCGGTAGAGACGGTCGGGCTCATCGTGCCGGCATACTTGATCCCCTATGGAATCGCGACCCTCGCGTATGGCCTTCTGGCGGATCGGCTCGGCATCCACCGCGTGATGTTTACGTCCCTCGCGGCGTTCGCGGCGCTCACGATCCTGACCGCAACAGCGCACTCCATTGAACAGCTGGCGCTGTGGCGGATGGCGACCGGGATCGGCGCAGGCGGCGTGGTTCCGCTCGCGTTGGCGCTGGTGGGCCGACTCTATCCCTACGAACAGCGGGGCCGACCGCTTGGCTGGCTGTTCGGCGCGATGGCCGGCGGCATGGCGTTCGGTTCACCGCTGGGCGCGATGATCGTGCCGTTCGTCGGCTGGCAAGGTCTGTTCGTCGCTGTCGGCGCGGCCGGTGCGGTGCTCCTCCTGGTTCTCCTGCCTTATCGAGCTGTCATTGCCGCCGCGGTTCAGCCGGTGACAGGCACGCTGCGGGACCTCTTTCGTAGCTACAAGGATCTGCTTGGCACACCGCGCGGGCAGCGCACCTACGGCTATGTCCTGGTCAACTCCATGTTCCATTCCGGCGTGTTCACCTGGCTCGGCGTGTATTTCGAGCGGCAATACGGCATTGGACCCGTCGGTATCGGCTTGGCCCTCCTCGGCTATGGCGTGCCGGGCTTCCTGTTCGGGCCGGTGATCGGCCGAGCGGCCGATCGCTGGGGCCGCGCCCGATTGATACCGATTGGCCTCGTTCTGAGCGCCGTCGCGGCGGCCGCTCTGCTGCTCGGCTTTCCGATGATCCTCGCCCCCGTCGTCGCGATGGTCCTGTCCCTGGGCTACGACATGACCCAGCCGCTCTTCGGGGGAATCGTCACCTCCCTCGGCGGCAAACGCGCCGGGCAGGCAATGGGCTTGAACGTCTTCACGCTCTTTGTCGGCTTCGGTCTCGGAAGCCTCATCTTCGGCGCGCTGCTTCGGTTCGGTTTTGGGGTCGCGTTTGGACTGTTTGCAGTCATTGAGCTGATCCTCGCGGTGTTGTCCTTCGCCTTGTTCCGTTCCGAGGTTCCGTCCCAAGCGGTTCCATCCGCCGCCGGGGTGACTCAGGCTGGCGCGGACGTCCGATCGAAATCCTAGCGCGGCAGGCGGCCCGATATCCCGTACGACGCGCTTGACCCTGGAGTATACTTCAGGGTCTAGGGTCGACTAGGAGGTAGGTATGTTGACGATCGGCAAACTCGCGGCACTGGCGGAAGTCAGCGTCGACACACTGCGCTACTACGAGCGGGAAAAATTGATCGATCCGGCCGATAGGAGTGAAAGCGGCTACCGGCTCTATGACAAGGATTCCGCGCGGCGTATCCACTTCATCAAGCAGGCCCAGCATTGCGGTTTCACGCTTGCGGAAATCCGCGAGCTTCTCATCCTGCGGAGCCGCGATGCCGCCTGTTGCGGTGATGTTCGCAAGCACGCGATCGAAAAGAAACTTCAACTCGAACACAAAATCCGCGCGATGAAGTCCATGTCCAAGGCGCTCGATTACCTCATTGCCGATTGCGCCAATGAAACGCATCCGGTCGAGGAATGCACGATTTTGGCGGCCTTGGACCAAGCCGACGTGACGAGGCAGGCTCACTGAATCATGAAAATCGAATTGTTTTATTCTCCAGGTTGCACTCAATGCGCTGCCGCGCGAGAGGGTCTCAAGGCCGTCGCAGAACGAACGGTCACGGGCATCGAATGGCACGAACTGAATGTGCTCAAGGATCTGGATCACGCGGTCGAACTCGGCGTGCTGACCCTCCCAGCAGTGGTCGTTGATGGCGAGCTCCTGTTCTCCTCCCTACCCACGCCGCATCAGCTGCGCGACGCGTTGATCCGTCGAAGCGCGCCGGGGAAATAATATGGAACCCGATGCACTCCGACAGGCGGTTGAGCAGGCCGGCATAGCGGCCGTCGGCATCGGCTTCTTGACCGGCCTGGTCTTCAGCTTCAATCCGGTGGCGCTAGCCTCAATTCCGGTATCGCTCGCCTACGTGACCAGAGCCCGCGAGAGGAAGCAGGCAATCCTCTTCGCAGCGCTGTTCATCCTTGGCATGCTTGTCACCCACGCGGCATTGGGCTTCGTTGCCGGACTAGGCGGCCACTGGGTAGCGTCTCTCGTGGGTCGAGGTTGGGGGCTCGTCCTCGGCCCGCTCTTGATCATTCTCGGGCTCACCTGGGCGGGATGGGTTCGCCTGCCGCTACCAGCATTCGCATTGAGAGCGAGACGTCCCACTGCCTCATGGGGCGCGTTCGTCCTTGGCGCGGTGTTCTCGATCGCGGTCTGTCCGTTCTGCACGCCGGCGCTCGTCGTGCTGCTCGGGGCGGCGGCAGGACTCGGCTCACCCTGGACTGGGGCGGTTCTTCTGCTCGCGTTTGCCGTAGGCCGCGCCCTTCCAGTCGCTCTTGGCGCTATCAGCATCGGCTGGCTCGAGAATTTACACGGCTTGGCCGCGTATCGGCGTGCCTTCGAGACATTGGGCGGCGTGACGCTGATTGCGTCGGGGCTCTATATGCTGAACGCCTATTTTTTCTGGGTTCCGGCGTTGGCCATGTGAGGGGCGGCTGATGGCCGGAATATCGGTAATCTCGCAATCCGCAATCACTTGCCCGAACTGCGGAAGCATGAAGGCGGAAACAATGCCGACCGACGCTTGCCAGTTCTTCTATACCTGCACGTGCTGCGCCGAAACCTTGTGGCCGAAGCCGGGAGATTGCTGTGTCTTTTGCATCCCCCTCGGTGCTGCTCAAGGTCCCTTCACTCTGGCGGAGGGCTTCATCGCCGATCTCGACTGGGGGAGGCCTTGTCTGCGAATTCGCAGCCATCGTCTTGATGCTGGTGTCGCTCCGACAGCGACAATTCACCAAATTTCTCACGCTTCCGTGTAGCTGATGAGAAATGATGACGGCGGCGGCGATCGAGCTTCGGGACCTGAGATGGGTAATTGTTGCAGCTAAGCATAGAAGTCTAAGGCAAGCTGCAGAGGCGCTTCACATTCGGCAATCAACCCTCAGCCGGCGGCTGCGCGACCTTGAATATCGTTTGGGTGCCACGCTTTTCGAACGGAGTAACGGAGGCACACGGCCAACCGCTGCGGGTTATGAGTTCCTTGAGGCGGCGCGGCGAATCGTTGAAGAAGTCGACACCGTATTCTCAAGACTGCGAACTCGTGGACGCGGCGAAAACGGGCAACTCACAATCGGCGTTTATGCCTCACTCTCGACTGGCAACCTGCGTGCCACATTAACTGACCATCATCGACGCTTTCCGGACGTGGACGTTTACACGATCGACGGTGGGCATGACAGGTTAATGTGTGACCTGATAACCAGCGCGATCGACATCGCCATCATGACCACGTGTGGCCCAAGCTGGGACGATCGGCGCCTGCCGCTCTGGAGCGAGCGCGTTATCGTTGCTATGCCGGCGCAGCATCCATTCTGCGCTCGTAGCATGATCAACTGGTCTGATCTTGTAAATGAGCGAGTGCTATTCCCTCAACGCGGTCCGGGACCCGAACTCGAACGACTGTTGACCGCAAAACTCCATGGCTCTGGCCCACAGCGGATACTACATCACGACGTTAGTCTCGATCGCCTGCTGAGTCTGGTTGGCGCCGAATATGGTATGTTGCTGATGCTTGAAGGAGCGACAGGCGTCCATTACGAGGGTGTAGTCTATCGCGAGGTCCACGAAGAGGAAGGGCCGACACGTCTCGACTTTACCGCTTACTGGCGACAGGCGAATAACAATCCGACGCTCGAACCGTTTCTCGCTATGCTCCGCGAGCGCCATCCGGATCTCTCGGCCGGAACCTAATGGGATTGGATCGAGGCCCCTCGCCGCGCTTTCGTGAACGCTCGGTCCGTCGCCATGAACCGCTCGATCATCGGCACGATCAGCTTGGCCGGGTCGGAGATCACCTGCCCTGTCGTTCGTCCGAGCACCTCAGCGTAGGCAACAAGGTCGCGATGAACGGCGGCAGGTAACTCGACCGTGATCTTAACGGGTTTATCGTCGGCGAGCGCCCCGAGCTTGAGTTTCGTCATGGCGTTGCTCCCCGTCCGTAGGGCGCCAGCACGAGATCGCGCGTGACGATAACACGGACCGGGAAGCCCGGCCGGATGGTCAAGGTCGGCTGGATGTTGAGCTGGCGCTGGACGATCTGCTGGCCTGTCTGGCTGATGCTGTTGGACGCGCCGCTGCGAATCGCCTGCACGAGGTTGTTCTCATTCTGGCTGGTGCCTGCCTCGGCGCCAACGCTGAGCAGCGTCGAGAGCACGGCGGCCTTAAACAGCATGCCCCAATGGTTGTCGACCTCGTCCTCTAGTCCGGCGTAGCCCTGCGTGTCGGCGCCGGCCTGACGCTCCAGCACGATCGAGCCGCCATCCGGCATGATGATCCGGGTCCAAACCAGCAGGACGCGCGACTGCCCGAAAGCGACGGAGCTGTCGTATTGGCCGATCAGCTTCGCGCCCTGCGGGATCAGAAGATATTTGCCGGTCGGGCTGTCATAGACCGCCTCCGTCACCTGGGCAGTGATTTGACCAGGCAGATCGGAACGAATGCCCGTGATGAGCGCGGCGGGAATCACAGTGCCGGCCTGCACGACATAAGGCGAGGCCTTCGCGTCGAGCCGGTCTGGACTGACCGTGCGCTTGTCCGTCGACGCATTGAGGAAGGTCGTCTTGCGGTCCTGCATGTTCTGCGCGGCGCCGGCGTCGACTGGCGGTGCGGGAGTCGGACCCGTCGTCGTCCCGATCCCAGCCGGCGCGGCGAGCCCGACGGGCTGGGGCTGCTGATTGGTCTGGGCAAAGAGGCGGCTGAGCCGCGCCGCCTCGATCTCTTGGGCCCGGCGCTGCGCCTCCGGATCAGGCGTGGTCGCGGGCGCTACCGTGTTCGGCGCTGCCCCTGCGTTCAGGATTGGCTTGCCGAGATCGCCGGGCAGCGGCGGGCCAAGCGGGGGCGCCTGGCGTGGCAGGCCGGTATAGTCTTTCGGCAGGCCAGCGAGGCCCTCGGCGGAGGGACGGTTCTGCGTGGAAAGCAGCTCCTGGCCGCTCTGCGCCGCGTTGCGAGTCTGGAGCGCGTAGCCGAGCGCGCCCGCGACGGCGAGCGCCGAAACGGCGCCCAGGCCAATCAGCACCCTGCGCGACAAGCGTGTGACGCGCGGCCGTTCGCCCCGAAGCCGCAGATCGGGCGGTACGACGGGCGTCGGCGTCGGCGGTTGTTCTTCAGGACCTTCCGCCGTCATGACCGCGGCCTTCCATCGGTGCGAACGATGCGCACGCGCCGCTCGCTATCCTTGTCGCCGAGACGCAATTCGGCGGCTGCGAACAGGCGGTCGACGATGTAATAGTTGCGGTTGACTCGGTAATTCACCAGCTCGGAGCCGCCGGCCGGTCCGATGACGAACAGTGGCGGCATCTCGCCCTGGGCAATGCCGCTCGGGAACTCGATGTAGACCTTGTGCCCGTCGTCGAAGGCGCGCAGCGGACGCCAGGCCGGGTTGTCGCCCTGGATTGCATAACGGAAGTTGATCGAGGCGAGATCGACGCCGCTGGCAATCGGCGCGGCTGCGTCGGCCTCCTGGTTCTGCCGCCGAAGCGCGATGAGCTGATCTTCGGGATACTGCCAGGAGACCGAGGCCATGTAGGTCTTCTCGGTCGAGCGCAGCTCGAGGAGGTAGGTCCGCCGATCCGTGTTGATGACCAGATTGGTGAGCAGCTCGGGTCTCGTCGGCTTGACCAGGATGTGAACTTTCTTGGTGGCGCCCGTGCCGCTCTCGGTATCGCCGATAATCCAGCGCACGGTGTCGCCGGCGGCGACGGGGCCGGAGCCGACGAGCTGCTCGCCGTCCTGCAGCGCGATGTCGGTAATCTCGCCGGGCGCCGTATAGACTTGGTAGAGCGCCCCGCCGGAGAACGGATAGACCTGGACCGCGTTGATGAAGCCGTTGCGCACCGGCTGAATCCGCGCGGCAGCGTTGGCCTGGTTGACGCGCACGGTCGGGTCGGCAGCTTCGGGTGTCGGCTTGCCACCGTCGATCGGCTTCAGTTGCCCGGGCAGCGGCAGCAGCTTGGGCAACTCCACGATCTTGATAGGCGCTGGCGGATCGACGGTGAGCTTTGCCGGCGCCGCGCTGTCGTAATTGATGTCGGGCGGAATGAAATTGTGCGCGCAGCCGCCCAGCGTAGTGGCGGACATCAGCAAAGCCGCCAGGGCGGCTTTACGGAAAGGCGCAATCCCTCCTTTCCGGCTCTGCTGAATGGTGAAGAGACGCGAAGCCGGACCGCCGGCTTCCATGGAAATCGGCGAGGTCATTGTCCTAGCTCCTTCGACCAGTTGATGGCGGTGACGTAGACTCCGAGCGGGTTCTTGCGGAGCACGTCGGCGGAAGTCGGCGTCTGGATCGCGATGGTGAGGATCGCGGTCCAACGGGTGTTGTCGGCGAGCGCGCCGTCTTGATAGCGATGCTCGACCCATTCGACGCGGAAGCTCGAGGGCGACGCGCGGATCACGCTAGATACGTCGATGGCGATCTGCTGCTTGCCGAGCTTGGCGAAGGGGTCGTTGGCGCGCGCATAGTCGTTGAGCGCTTGGGAGCCCGAGGTGGTGGTGAAGTCGTAGGCCTGCAGCCAGTTCTGCCGCACGATGATCGGATCGGCCGGCAGCGACCGGACGATCTGGATGAAGTGCGCAAGATACCAGGCAACTTGCGGATCGCTGGGCGTGTAGTCGGCGGCGGCGGGCGCGACGGCCTGCGCCTGGCCGAGCTTGTCGACCTGCACGACCCAGGGGACGATGGTGCCGTGGGTCGATTGCCAGACGAGACCGCCGGCGAGACCCATGGACAGCGCGAGCGAGCCGAAGGCCATCAGCCGCCAGTTCTTGGCCTGCACCCGAGCCGAGCCGATGCGGTCGTCCCACACCTGGGCGGCGCGCTGATAGGGGGTTTCAGGCTCGGGCGTTCGACCGTAGCGAACGGTGGGGCGGCGAAACAGCGCCATCTCTTATTCTCCTCCAGAGAGATCGACGGAATGGCCGCCGCCATGGCTGTCGCCGGACCTGAGGACCTGCGCAGCGGTCTGCGTCCCGTGGACGATCGACTGGTTGCGCTTCATGCGCTGGGCCCAGGCCGGTGGGCCGGAACCCTCCGATCCGCCGGTGGGCGCCGCGGGCGTGCTTGGTGAATTGCCGCCGACCGTCCCTCCGGTCGATGATCCGCCGGTTGCAGCGAAACTGGACCGGCCGCCGGCGGCGAAGCTTTCCCGCATCGAACTGCCGGCTTGAGCGGCGCCGCGCCGCACAGGAGCCGCGGCGGCTGAAGCGGCCGCTCGCCCGACCCCGCCGAGTCCGGCCGCGACGCCCGACGCGCCGGACCGGCCGGCTGAAGCAAGGCTGTAGGCGGAGGACGCGCCGCCGGCCATTGCCGCCCCACCGCGCGCGGCGGCGGCAGTGCCGGAAGCCGCAGCCATCGCCCCCCTGCCGGCCAGGCCGAGCGCGCCGGCGCCGGCCATCGCCGTACCCGCGACGGCCAGGCCAGTCCCGACGGCGGCGCCCGCGCCGAGCTGGGGCGCGCCGGAGACCAGGCCTGTGGCGATGCCGGGGCCGAAGATGCCGAGGCCCAGCATGGCGAGGGCGGCCAGCACGACGGACAGCGCTTGCTCGACCGTCGGCTGGCCGCCGGCGTAGGTCTGCGTGAACTGCGAGAAGAGCCCAGTGCCGATGCCGACGATGACGGCGAGCACCATCACCTTGATGCCGGACGCGACGATGTTGCCGAGCACCTTCTCAGCGAGGAAGGCGGTCTTGTTGAAGAGCGCGAAGGGAATGAGGATGAAGCCGGCCAGTGTGGTCAGCTTGAATTCGATCAGCGTGACGAACAGCTGAACCGCCAGAATGAAGAAGGCGATCAGCACCAGGACCCACGAGACCATCAGCACCGCGATCTGCACGAAGTTCGCGAAGAAGCTGGTGAAGCCCATCATCTGGTTGGCCGCATCGAGCAGCGGCTGTCCGGCGTCGAGCCCGACCTGGGCGAGCTTGCCCGGCCGCAGGAAGTCGGCGGTGCTGATAGACGAGCCGCCCGCCTTCAGGCCGAGGCCGGCGAAGCTGTTGAAGACGATGGCCGATAGATTGTTGAAGTTGTTGATGATGAAGGCGAAGAAGCCGATGTAGAGGGTCTTCTTCACCAGGCGCTGGAGGATGTCCTCGTCGGCGCCCCAGGCCCAGAACAGGCCTGCCAGGGTGATGTCGATGACGATCAGCGTGGACGAGAGATAGCCGACTTCGCCCTTGATCAGGCCGAAGCCGGAATCGATGTAGGTGGTGAAGGTGTTGAGGAAGGTGTCGATGACGCCGACGTTGTTCATCGCGCATCTCCCTTAGAAGGGGTGGCCGGCGCGGCAGCGCCTGGGGGCGTTTGTGGCGGCAGAGGCCGCGCCGGCCTGCCGAAGAATCGCTGGCGGTTCTCCTCCCAGACCGCGACGCAATGCGGATCTTCGGCATCCTGGGGACCGAGCGCGCTGCAACGGCGCAGCTCGGCCGAGAGGTCGTCGGATGCTGGTGTGACGATGGTCGGAGGGGTCTCGGCAATGGGGGCCGAGTGGCGCCGGTTGGTCACCACAAGAGCCGTGATAGCGACCGCGATCAGGGCGACGATCGCGGCGGCGCGGAAGATTTCCGACCGTCCCAGCATCGCCGCGCCTCAGTTGCCGCTGAACATGGTGACGTTTCCGGGCTGATAGCCGGTGCGCGTCGAGAAGGTCTTGTAGTTCTGCTGGCCTTGCGCCTCGGCCGAGGCGGTACGTGCCTGCTCCAGGGCGTCGGCCCGACTCTTGGCCGACAGCACGGCGACGAGATCGGAAAGCTGCTGAGATTGCAGCGCCAAGAGTTGGTTGCCGGCCTGTGCCGCCTGCAGCGCGCCGGTGGCGCTCTGGCTGGCCGTGACTAGCGAGGTCATCGCACTGGAGTTCGTCGGGATGTTGCCGACCACGCCCGCCTGTACCTTCAGGCTGTCCTCGAAGGCGGCGACGGAGTTCTGCCAGCGGGTCTGCGCGTTGGCGACCATGGCGGTGGTCGAACCTGTGCCGGCGGCCGAACCGTAGCTCGTCGAATAGGCCTGCTCGATGCGCTGGACGTTGAAGGCGATGTTCTGCGCCTGACCTAGCAGTGACTGGGTCTGGGCGATCGACGACTGAAGCTGGGTCAACGTCGACATCGGCAGGTTTGCAAGGTTGCGCGCCTGGTTGACCAGCGACGTCGCCTGGTTGGTCAGCATCGTGATCTGATTGTTGATCTGCTGCAGCTCGCGCGCGGCGGTGAGCACGTTCTGGCCGAAGTTGGTCGGGTCGTAGACGATCCACTGCGCCGAGGCGGGTGGCACGGCGACGGCCAGGGTGAGCACGGCGGCGCTTGCCGCCGCCAGATGGCGCAGCTTGATCATGATGATGTCTCCAGGTTGATCAGGTCAGAGATGAGATCGGCGGCCCAGAGGAGCTCGTGGTCCGCGAGCCAAGCGGGCGTGAAAGCATCGCGGCCGTGCTCGGCGACGACGCGCTCGATCGCGGCGTGGTCCGCCTTGGAGGAAGCGGCACAGAAGGCGAGCGCAACGGGGCCGAGACCTAGCTCGAACAGGCGATTGCCGCGGCGCGACTGGCAGTAGTAGTCGCGCTTCGGCGTAGCGCGCGCGAGGATCTCGATCTGGCGATCGTTGAGACCGAAGCGGCGGTAGATCGCGGTGATCTGCGGCTCGATCGCGCGCTCGTTCGGCAGGAAGATACGCGTCGGACAGCTCTCGACGATCGCGGGCGCGATGTTGCTGCCGTCGATATCCGACAGCGACTGCGTGGCGAAGACGACGGAGGCATTCTTCTTGCGCAGCGTCTTCAGCCACTCGCGGAGCTGCTGGGCGAAGGCCGGATCGTCGAGGACCAGCCACCCCTCGTCGATGATGAGCAAGGTCGGCCGGCCGTCGAGGCGGCCCTCGATGCGATGGAAGAGATAGGTCAGCACGGCGGGCGCCGCTCCGGCGCCGATCAGGCCCTCGGTCTCGAACGCCTGCACCGGAGCGGAGCCGAGCTGCTCAGCCTCGGCATCGAGCAGGCGGCCCGAGGCTCCACCGACGCAATAGGGCTGCAACGCCTGCTTCAGCGCCGTCGACTGCAACAGGACCGCCAGGCCGGTGATGGTGCGCTCGCCCACGGGCGACGACGCCAGCGAGCTCAGCGCCGACCAGACATGCTCCTTGGCGGTCGGATCGATGGTGACGCCCTCCTTCGCGAGGATGGCCGCCACCCACTCCGCCGCCCAGGCGCGCTCCGACTGATCGTCGATGCGGGCAAGCGGCTGCAGCGACACCGAATGTTCCGATCCAGCCGACAGGCTGCCGCCGAGATCGTGCCAGTCGCCGCCCATGGCGATCGCCGCGGTGCGGATCGACCCGCCGAAATCGAAAGCGAAGATCTGGTTGTTGCGGTAACGGCGGAACTGCATCGCCATCAGCGCGAGCAGCACCGACTTGCCCGCGCCCGTCGGGCCGACGATCAACGTGTGGCCGACGTCGCCGACATGCAGGCTGAGTCGGAAGGGCGTCGAACCTTCCGTCTTGCCGTAGAGCAGCGGCGGCGCCTGGAAATGCTCATCCCTTGCCGGCCCAGCCCAAACTGCCGAGAGCGGGATCATGTGCGCCAGGTTCAGCGTCGAGACCGGCGGCTGACGGACGTTGGCGTAGGCATGGCCGGGGATGGAGCCGAGCCAGGCCTCGAGCGCATTCACTCCTTCCGGCATGCAGGTGAAGTCGCGGCCCTGAATCACCTTCTCCACCAGCCGGAGCTTTTCAGCGGCGAGACCCGGGTCCTCGTCCCAGACAGTGACTGTCGCAGTGACATAGGCTTGGCCAACATCGTCGGAGCCCAATTCCTGCAGGGCGAGATCGGCGTCGGCGGCCTTGTTGGCCGCGTCGGAGTCGACGAGGGTCGACGCCTCGTTGGTCATCACCTCCTTGACGATGGCGGCGATGGACTTGCGCTTGGCGAACCACTGCCGGCGGATCTTGGTGAGCAGCTTCACCGCTTCGGCCTTGTCGAGGAGGATCGCCCGGGTGGACCAGCGGTACGGGAAGGCGAGCCGGTTCAGCTCGTCGAGGATGCCGGGATGCGTCGTTGTCGGGAATCCGACCACAGTGAGCGTGCGAAGATGATGGGCGCCGAGGCGGGGCTCGAGGCCGCCGGCAAGCGGCTCATCGGCGAGCAACGCATCGAGGTGCATCGGTGTCTCGGGCACGCGGATGCGCTGCGCACGGGTCGAGATGGTCGAGTGCAAGTAGGTCAGCGTGTCGCCGTCGTCGAGCCAGGCCACCTCGGGCATGAACCCCTCGACCAGTTGCAAGACGCGATTGGTCCGATCGACAAAGCCGCGCAGCAGCTCCCACGGATCGACGCCCGTCTGCGCGCGGCCCTCGTAGAGCCAGCCCTCGACGCGGGAGGCGTCCTCGGCGGGCGGGAGCCAGACGAAGGTCAGGAAGTAACGGCTCTCGAAATGCGCGCCAGCCTCTTCGAAGGCGTCCTGGCGCTCGAGATCAACCAGCGCTGACGCCGGATCGGAAAAGCTGCTGTGCGGATAGGTCTGCGCGGCGATCCGTTGCGCCTCGACAAAGATCGCCCAGCCGGAGCCGAGACGGCGCAGCGCGTTGTTGAGTCGGGCGGTCACGCCCACCAGCTCGGCCGGCGTGGCGCTATCAAGGTCCGGTCCGCGAAAGCGCGCCGTGCGCTGGAAAGAGCCATCCTTGTTGAGGACAACGCCCTCTTCGACCAAGGCCGCCCAGGGCAGGAAGTCGGCGAGACCGGCGGGACGACTGCGATATTCTGCAAGGTTCAGCATCGGAGCCTCAGACGCCGAGATAGGCTGGGTAACGAAGGTGCCGGCGCACCACGTCGACGAACTGCGGATCGCGCTTCGCCGCCCAGACGGCCGCGGTGTGACCTACCGCCCAGATCAGCGCGCCGGGGATCCAGAGCCGCAGGCCGAGGGCGATCGCCGCGGCGAGCGTGCCGTTGGCGATCGCGACGGTCCGCGGCGCGCCGCCCATCAGAATTGGGTCGGTAAGCGCGCGATGGACCGGCGCGAAGAAGCCGGGCACGTCGGGATCGACGATCGCGGCCATCAGACCAGCGCTCCGCCGGAGAACGAGAAGAAGGAGAGGAAGAAGCTCGACGCGGCGAAGGCGATCGACAGGCCAAACACAATCTGGATCAGCCGGCGGAAGCCGCCGCTCGTGTCGCCGAAGGCGAGCGTCAGGCCGGTCACGGTGATGATGATGACCGAGATGATCTTCGCGACGGGCCCTTGCACCGACTCCAGTATGGAGTTGAGCGGGGTCTCCCACGGCATGGAGGAGCCGGAGGCGTAAGCCGCCGGGGCGAAGGCGAGCGTCAGGGTCGCGAGCGTAACGAGCTCGGCCACGCGGCGACGCGAAGAATGAGCGACAGCGAGAACACGGATCATGATGGGTCTCCGGGGGGCAAGAGGTCGCCGCCCGCCCCGGCGGACTGGACGCGGTAATCGCCGGTGGCGGGATCGAGACCGGCGATGAGTGCGAGTTCGGAAAGGCGGCGTTCGCTGCCGCGCCCGCGCAGCACCGCGACGAGATCGATAGTCTCGGCGATTAGCGCCGTGGGGACGGTGACGACGGCTTCCTGGATGAGCTGCTCGAGGCGGCGCATCGCGCCGAGCGCGGTGCCGGCGTGGATCGTGCCGATGCCGCCGGGGTGGCCGGTGCCCCAGGCCTTCAAAAGGTCCAGCGCCTCCGCGCCGCGCACCTCGCCGATCGGGATGCGATCGGGGCGCAGGCGCAGCGAGGAGCGGACCAGATCGGAGAGCGAGGCGACGCCGTCCTTGGTACGGAGCGCCACAAGGTTGGGCGCGCGGCATTGCAGCTCGCGGGTGTCCTCGATCAACACCACGCGGTCGGTGGTGCCGGCGATCTCAGCCAGGAGGGCGTTGGTGAGTGTGGTCTTGCCGGTCGAGGTGCCGCCGGCGACGAGGATGTTCTTGCGATCAGCCACGGCGGCGCGGAGCACCGCGGCCTGGCCGGCCAGCATGATGCCGGCGGCGACATAGTCGTCGAGGGTGAAGACGGCGACGGCGGGCTTGCGGATCGCAAAAGCCGGCGCGGCCACCACCGGCGGCAACAGGCCCTCGAACCGCTCTCCCGTCTCGGGCAGCTCGGCCGAGACGCGCGGCCGCTCCGCATGGACCTCGGCGCCGACGTGGTGCGCCACCAGGCGCACGATCCGCTCGCCGTCAGCGGCGGAGAGGGTGCGACCAGTATCTTCGAGGCCGCCCGACAGCCGGTCGATCCAGAGCCGGCCGTCGGGGTTGAGCATCACCTCGACGATCGAGGGGTCTTCGAGGAAGGCGGCGATGGCGGGACCGAGCGCGGTGCGCAGCATGCGCGCACCGCGGGAGAAGGCCTCGGAATGAAGTGGTGTGACCGCCACGGTCGTCCCCGTCATTGGCCAATCGCGAGACGCGACTAGCAACGGGGACGATTAGAAGAGATAAGAAATGGGGCGCTTCAACAAGTATTCAGATGGCGTAGTGGCCCGGCGTAGAGGAGAGAAAAAAGACTTGCTGGGTGCGGCGTCTGATTGGACGGCGTAGGTGTTGCTCCGGTTATTCGGGATTGGGTCTAGTCGGCGTCAGTTGATCGAGTCGGATCTTCCCGCACATCGTCGGGGATCTCCTGGCGGAGCTTAGGCCCCTGGCTGAGGCGCCGGCCAAGCGCGCCGACGAAGTTGTCGTAGCGTGTTCCGGCCTGCGCCCGCGCCGCCTTGGCGGCTGGTTCAGGCAATGACGGCGTGGTCGTGAGCCAGAAGCGGATAAACAGCGCGAGTGTCTCGACAGCGATACCCACATCACGCTCGATCCGCGCCAAACGCCGATCCTGTTGGTCGAGCCGCTTCGCGATCGCCGCCTCTCGCCGCTCATCGGCATCCGGCGACAGGAACGATGCGATAGCCGCCTCGGCGATCAGCGACATCGGTTGCCCCCGACGCGCGGCAAAGACCGAGAGGGACCGCATCACCTCCGGATCGAGGTAGACCGAGATCTGAGCCTTCTTTTTCGGTGACGGCATGCTTGCCTCACAGTCCCAGGTCGTCGCCCGGATCGAGCGAAGCCTGACGCGCCACGCCCTGCATGAGGTCGTTCATTCGGCCGATCCGGGGCGCGTCCTCCTCCAGCTCATCGGTCGGGTCGAGCGCGAATTCGTTGTCGATCGGCTCCTTCTTTTCGACCGTTTCCGGGTTCAGCTCGGGTTGGAGACGGCGGTCCGCGTTCTTCGGATCTTCGTCGTCGGCCTCCTCGCCATCACGCACCGCGCGGGCCGGTGGAGGCGGCGGCAATGGCCGTGAACTCCAGTCGTCAGATCGGCCTTCCTTCGGCCGGGCCGGCTTCGGCGGCGGTAGGATGCGCTCCTGCAAGCGCGCGTCCTCGTAGTAGCGCGCTTTCTTGGTGCGGATCGGATGGACACCCGACATCATGACAATCTCGTCAGTGGGCGGAAGCTGCATGATCTCGCCCGGCGTCAACAGCGGGCGCGCCGTCTCCGATCGAGAGACCATGAGATGGCCGAGCCAGGGCGACAGCCGGCTCCCGGCATAGTTCTTCATGGCCTTCATCTCGGTCGCGGTGCCGAGCGCGTCACTGACCCGCTTGGCGGTGCGCTCGTCGTTGGTGGCAAAGCTGACCCGCACATGGCAGTTGTCGAGGATCGAGTTGTTCGGCCCGTAGGCCTTCTCGATCTGGTTCAGCGACTGGGCGATCAGGAAGCTCTTGATGCCGTAGCCGGCCATGAACGCCAGCGCGCTCTCGAAGAAATCGAGCCGGCCGAGCGCGGGGAATTCGTCGAGCATCAGGAGCAGCCGCCGCCGTCCGGCCTCAGCCTGCAGGTCCTCTGTGAGCCGCCTTCCGATCTGGTTGAGGATCAGGCGGATGAGCGGCTTGGTGCGGTTGATGTCCGAGGGTGGGACCACCAGGTAGAGCGTCGTCGGCCGCTCGCCCGCGACGATGTCGCCGATCCGCCAGTCGCAACGCCGCGTCACCTCGGCGACCACCGGATCGCGATAAAGGCCGAGGAACGACATGGCCGTGCTCAACACGCCGGACCGCTCGTTTCCCGACTTGTTCAACAACTCGCGCGCGGCGGAGGCGACGACGGGATGGACGCCGGCCTCGCCGAGATGGGGCGTGCGCATCATCGCCGCGAGCGTGGATTCGATCGGCCGCTTGGGATCGGAGAGAAATGACGCGACGCCGGCGAGGGTCTTGTCAGCCTCCGCATAGAGGACGTGCAGGATGGCGCCGACCAGAAGCGCGTGACTGGTCTTCTCCCAATGGTTCCGCTTCTCCAGACTACCTTCCGGGTCGACCAGGATGTCGGCGATGTTCTGGACGTCGCGCACCTCCCATTCGCCGCGGCGGACCTCGAGCAACGGATTGTAGGCTGACGACTTGGCGTTGGTCGGATCGAACAGGAGCACGCGGCCGTGCTGGGCGCGGAAGCCGGCGGTGAGCTGCCAGTTCTCGCCCTTGATGTCATGGACGATCGCCGAGCCCGGCCAAGTCAAGAGCGACGGGATCACCAGACCCACGCCCTTGCCCGATCGCGTCGGCGCAAAGCACAACACATGCTCCGGCCCGTCGTGACGCAAATAGCTGCGCTGGTAGCGCCCCAGCACCACGCCATCGGGCCCCAGCAGTCCGGCGCGTTCGATCTCCTTCGGCTGCGCCCAGCGCGCCGAGCCGTAGGTCTCGGCGTTCTTCGCCTCACGGGCGCGCCAGACCGACATGCCGATGGCGACGGCTGCGGCGATGAGGCCGCCCGAGGCGGCGATATAGGCGCCCTGAATGAAGATGTCGGGCGCGTAGGCGTCGTAGGCGAACCACCACCAGAAGAAGGCCGGCGGAAGGTAGAACGGGAAATGCAGAAACTCGAACCACGGGTGGCCGAGCTGGGGCTGGAAGCCGAGGCGCCAGGCCGTCCACTCCGTCGCGCTCCAGATCGCGAGCAGGACGATTGTGAAGACGGTGATGACCTGGCCCCAGAGAATCTTGGTCGCGGACATAGAAGACGTCCTTTCCTGAGGTCGATGATTGGAAGGTTCGTTCACAGCCAGAGCCCCCGGTTGCGGCCGAAGCCCCAGTCGATCCCGCCATCCGCGCGGGTGACGCCGGAGACGTGGCGGCCGAGCTGCTTTTCGAGGGAGGGCGTCCAGGGCACGAGCTGAAAGCCAAGACCGTCGTCGATCATGGCGAAGCGGCCGGAGGCGAGCGCGAAGCGCTGTCGGTAGGTGCCGGCGACATACTCGCCGGTCGCCGCGCCATTGAACGGCTGGCCCGTTTCGGCGGCGAGCCGCTCGCCCAACGCCTCCACCTCCCGCCGTCGAAGCGTTCCGATCAGGCCGGAGGCGAACGCGATCCCCCGCGCCTGTCGGTCGGCAAGGCCCTGCTCGATGAGCTGGTCCGCCCGGCGATCCATCGCCTCGCGGACCTCGGCGCCGAAGCCGGCTTGGCCGAGCGCCACCGGATCGCGCGCGACGGCTTGGCGATCGAGCCAGGTTGCGCCGCTCGCCGCCACCTGGTCTTCGATGGCGAGGTCGGAACGCACAGCAATGGCGACGCGACGCCGGCCCTGCGCGTCGTCGAACTTGCGCAGCTCGACGATCGAGCCCGGCGCGCTGTCGCCGGAGGCGTCGAGATCGGGAAGCTTGATGTGGTGGGTCCGCCCGTCGACGCCATCGACGACAGCGTAGGCCGTACCCTTCAGCTCATCGTCGAGACCGCGATCGACCAAGCGGCCGATGATCGGGACATCCAGGCTCTCGCCAGCGAGCACATAGGTCGCCGCGGCCCGCTCGATGCCGCGCTCGGTCAGGCTGCGGTGGATGCGCTTGATAATGTCGCCGCGCTCGCCGAGCTCGCGCAAGGTCGTCTCGGCGGCGGCGTCCATCGTCCATTGGCCCGGCCCGAGCTGGTGCGCGAGACCAAGACCCTCCAGGCGCCGCAATCGTCCGACCTTGAGCGCTTCGAACGGATCAGGCTGGCGTCCCGCATCCGGCGCGAGGTCGATGACGCCGTGCCGATCGGCGTCGCGGACGAGCTGCCGGTCGAGCTGGGTCCAGCGCTCGGCGTCGATCTGGCGCTCGAGCGCGCGGCGGATATCGAAATCGCTGCGCAGCCCCAGCTCCTGCGTCACCAGGTCCTGGGCGCGGGCGCGCATGCCTTCCTTGATGTAGTCGCGCGAGATGACGAGGTCCTGGCCGTCGTCGGCGACGCCGCGCACGATGACGTGGACGTGCGGATGCTGCGTGTTCCAGTGATCGACAGCGACCCAATCCAGCTTGGTCCCCAGATCCTTCTCCATCTGGCCGACCAACTCGCGGGCGAAGCCCTTGAGGTCGGACAGCTCGGCGGCATCTTCGGGTGAGACGATGAATCGGAAATGGTGGCGATCATCCTGAGAGCGCTCCGCGAAGGCCTTGGGATCAGCATCCGCCGTCTCCGGTCCGAACAGCCTCGCCTTTTCCCCGTCCCGGGTGACGCCCTCGCGCCGGAGATAGCCGAGGTGGGCCGAGAGCGGCGCTGATCTCGCCGCATGACGGACGACGCGGGTCTTGATCGTCACCAGACGCGAGCGGCCGGTGAGCAGACGCTTCGCCTGCACGCCGGCGACCCGGCCGCGGCCGAACGTCGAGCGCTTCCCACTTCTGAGCATGCCCTGTCGCGACACGCCGCCGCCGGCGCGTTGGGCGGCGGCGAGCGCCTGGGCGATGAAGGGCTTGGCCCGTTGGCTCCGCGAAGAGCGGATGCGGCCTGGCCGGGGCTGGAAGTCATTCTCTTCAGCCATCGCCAGCCTCGGCAATGTGTGGAAAAGCGAGGTCCGGCAAAGCGTTGAGGCGCCCGCGCACATTGCGCCCTGGGTCCGCACATTGCCGGATCGCCGAAAAATCCCAACAAAAACAACCGACCGACCGAGCCGCACATTGCGGCCTTTTATCTCGCCCTCGGTCGGTTGGTTTCTGCGTTCCTCCCCTGCCTGCCCTTCCTTCTTCCCGGAAGGACGCTGTGCCGCGCCCGCCTGCGAAATCGCGCTCTATAGCTGCGATGTAGCCTCCGGGGACGTCAGACGCCGCCGAGCGGACAGGGAAAGCGCGAGCTGACTGAGGTGATGTAGCGGCACATCGGCGGGAGAGCGGCGCGATCACGGTTTCGGCCCCGCTGCGGAAACATGGACGAACAGCCCATCGGATTGCGGTGCGATGGCCGACAGGTCGCGCACCGCGATGGCAGCCGGCGCATCGCTCGACGGCTGTTTGGATGGTGCGCGATCGACAGGTTCAGCGCTTGCCGATCGCGTGATGAAGAGAGGGGCCTGTGTCCAAGACGGCGGACCGGAGGCCGCCACGAGGACAGGCCCATCGGTCGCGCCGTCCCCGACAAAAGGGACGAGCGCCGCGACATAAGCGACCGTCTCCGGGGGCAGCGGACGATGCCGGTCGCGATAGTCCTCATATCGCCCCGGCCCGGCATTATACGCCGCGAGGAATCCCGGCGATCCGTAGCGGTCGTGCATTTCCCGCAGGAAAGCGGCGCCCGCCAGGATGTTGTCGTGCGCATCGAACGCGTCGCGCCCGAGGCCGTAGCGAGCGCGAAGCGCAGCCCAGGTTTCGGGCATGAGCTGCATCAGGCCCATCGCGCCCTTGGGCGAGATGGCGCGCCGATCGCCACGGCTCTCGATCCGCATGATCGCCCGAATCCATGCCGCTGGAATGCCGAAGCGTTGCGCGGCTTCGGCAACCAGAGCGGCGTAGGAGTCGCCCGAAGCCTGCACCGCGGTGGGCGCCGCCTGAGCGTGGACGGCGACGGCGGGCATGCCGAGCGCCGCTACGCTGGCGAGCAGAAGAAGCGCGCGCCGCATGCGGTCAGCCCCGATCGCCACGCTTCGGCGGGCGGTTCCAGTTCAGCACCCAAGCGGACTTGTCGTCGCCCGACTGGAAGAGGTTGGCGCGGATCGGCTGCGCGAGTGTGGGATCGTCGATGACGAGTGAGACATACTCGCCGGCCTTCTCGCCCGTGCGCTTCCAGCCCGCGCCGATCTCCGGGCCATCGCCGTCGCCCATGTGGACCCGATAGTCGGGCGCGTTCTCGGCATCGGAGGATTCGGCCGGAACGAGGGAAAGGTCATGGTAGAAGAAGAGCGTCTGGATGCGCCCGGTGAACCCGGACTTGTCTCGGGTGAACTGACCAATCTGCGCCATGGGAAACCTCCGTTGTTGGCGGGTTGAGAGGCGGGTCAATCGGTGGCGGCGCGCCACACGAAGCGGCCGTCGCCGGCCTCGTCGGTCCACAGCGGGACCGCGCGGGCGACGATCGAAGTGACGGGGAGCGGGCCGAAATAGCGTCCGTCCAAGCTGTCCGGGACGGTCGGGTTCATGAGGAAGACTTCGCTGGGGCCGAGCGTGTGGCAGCCGCTCCAACGCGGCAGCGGGCGGCCGAGGTGATCGCGCTCACGCGCCGCGCCGACTGCGATGTGATCGACCGTGATGGAGTCGCCTGCGCGGCACACGGTCTGCCCAGGCAGCGCCATCACGCGCTTCAGCAGCGGCACGCCCTTGGGCAGGAAGCCGCCATCGGCCAGGTAGCTGGCGATCGGTTCGGGCGCACGCACGGCGACCAGTTCGAGCGCGTGGAGCTGTCCGGCCGGGCGGAGCGCATAAAGCCCGGTCGGCGTGCTCGCCGTGGCATTCCAGATCAGGCGCGGCGCCGGATGGACGAAGGCCATGCCAATGAAGACGAGCATGGCGAAATACGTCGTCATGACGTAGCCGAAGCGGGTCATAGCGTGACGCTCCGGCGCTTGAGCCAGGCGGCGTGCTGATCGCGCGTGTACGGGCGCGGTTCATGGCCGGCGGCGAGACGGTTGTGGAGGTGGCGCCAGTATTCCGGCGCGGCGTCGGCGGGATCAACGTTGAGCGCCTCGACGGCGTCGATCGCCTGGAGCACGCGCTCGACCTTCGGCCAGCTATCGACTCGCAGCAGGATCTCGCCGCCGGGGCGCACGAAAGGCAGCGTCTGGAAACGTGCGCCAGGCTCGACCGCGCGCACGATGTCCATGCGCGAGATGACGGTGCCGAAGTCGTTCGACGCCCAGCGCACAAACGCGAAAATGCTGCCTGGCTTGAAGCTCGAGATGCTGCGGCGGCGATCGAGGATCTTCTCCTCGGCACGCCGGCCGAAGCGTAGCCAGTGCTCGATCTTCTTCTCGATCCAGGTCAGTTCGACATGGGTGAGTGCGACGGTGCGCCGATGCGATGGCGGCACGACACGCGGCGGCGACGGCTCGTTGTCGTTCATGAGGACTCTCCGGGATCGGCGGGGAATTCGCGCGCGAAGAGGTCGCGCAGCATGTCGGCAACGGTGATCCCGCGCTGGAACGCGACGACCTTGATGCGGCCGCGCAGCGCCGGCGTGACGTCGATCGTCAGGCGCGCGGTGAAGGCGGAGGGCTCGTCACCGCGACGGCTTGGGGCGTCAGGCGTCTTGATCCAGCTCTCGGCGTCGCCGGGCCGGGCGGCGAAGCCGCGTCGGGCGCCACGCGCGCTCATGGCGCAATCCTCGAGACTTCAGCGGCGAGCTCGAACACAAGCCGGCCGGACTGTGCGGCGTCGGCGAAGATGACGCGCTGGCCGATGGTGCTGGTGAGCACCGGCGGATCGTGATCGGCGAGCGTTTCGGCCGTCTCGCGAGCGATGATCGTGCGGGCCGCGCAGCGGTTCAGCACGAAGCGCGCCGCGATCTGCGGGCGATAGATGCGCGCTTCGCGCAGCAGCTCCAGCATCTCGGCCGAGGCCCAGCCGTCGAAGGGCGACGGCTGTACTGGGATCAGCACGAGGTCGGCGGCTAAGAGCGCCGAGCGCATCAACCCCGCGACGCGCGGCGGTCCGTCGATGACGACATGATCGGCGGTGAGCGCGATCTCGGGCGCCTCGCGATGGAGCGTGTCGCGCGCGAGGCCACCGACTCCGAAGAGCCGGGAGACGTTCTCCCGCGCCCTCTGCTGCGACCAATCGAGCGCCGAGCCCTGCGGGTCGGCATCGATCAGCGTCACGCGCTTGCCGTGCAGCGCCAGCTCGCCGGCGAGATGAAGCGCAAGCGTGGTCTTGCCGACGCCGCCCTTCTGGTTGAGCAGAGCGACGATCATCTCTTCCCTCCCGGCTTGCGACCGAAGGGCAGCGACGGCTGTCGTGCTGGTGGCTCGGAGGCCTGCGCAGCGGAGGTGGCGCGTTTATCCGCAGATCGCGCGGACCAATAACAAGAGTTAGATTCTGAGTTAGACTCTAAGTTAAGGCCTGGAATCGCCGTTTCCGGCCAAAGTGTTAGCTGCGGTTCGTGCGTGCGAAGTCCCGATATGGCTGCGTGCGGAGTCCCGATATCGTTTGCGTGAGAAGTCCCGAGCGTCTCCACAGCGCCATCCACAGGGACTGTGGATAAGTGGGCTGGCAGGATGCGCAGCAGCTCGCGGCGGGCCTGCCACTCGATGCGCAGGCGATAGCCGGGCAGCGGCTGGCGCGCGGCGATGCGCCGGATCTGGATCGCGAAATCGGAGACGCGCACCAGGCTGCCGGACTTCTCGTGGAGATGCGCGATCTCGAACAGCCAGCCTTTGGGCTGGCGGCCGGCGTGCTTGCGGGCGACGCGATAGAGCCAGCGCTCGATGCCGCCGGTCAGCCGGAAATAGGCCGGGTCGATGGCCAGGACGAGCGAGCGGTCGATGACGCCGCGGTAGAACCAGTCGGGGAGCACGAACTCCATGCCCTCGACGCGGCCGTCGCGCGTCGTGCATTCCTCCCACTCGTTGATCCAGGAGAACTGGTGACGGCGCCAATGTTCGCCGTTGCGGATGGTCGTGCGGATGACGGTCGACTGCAGGCGGGCGAGCGCGCCCTTCAGGAGCTTGTAGTCGCGGGCCCCGGTCTGCCGACCGATCGCGGTCAGGAGCTGATAGGGCGTGAAGCGCAGGAATCGCGAGGTCTTGAAGCCGAGGTTCTCGGCCTCGACGATCTGGCTCGCGGCCCAGATCAGCACGTCGGCGTCCCAGATGGTAGCCATGCCGTGCTCGGGCACGGCGTAGACCTCGACGCGAACGCCGGCGGCTTCGTAGAGGATCGGCGTCGTGCGTCTGGTCTTGGCGAGGGAGAAGAACGGCCGTTCCATCAGGTCGCGCTGATCGCGTGGGCTGGCGTCGCCGGTGGCGACGACGAACGGTTCGAGCTTGCTTCGCTCGCTGGCGGTGATGAGGCGGCGCGACGACATCGAGGAGCGCCGCGTCAGCGATGCGCGTGGCCCGCGGCGCGGGCCTCGACATAGCGAGGGTCCGACGTCGAATTGCACGCGGCTTTGTCGGCCCAGGCTTCGAGATCGTCGACCGCATAGACGACGCGTCCGCCGAGCTTGCGGAAGGTTGGGCCGCTGCCATGGCAGCGGTATTTTTCGAGCGTGCGCGGCGAGATGCCGAGCATGCGCGCGGCCTCGTGAGTGCGGACGTAGCGCGTAGCGAGCTGCGCGGACCTGTCGAGCATGGGAAGCCTCCGTCTTGCCTCGAAGCGCCGCGGCCAAGTCGCGGCATGTCGGGGTCACGGTGGCGGAGAGTTCAGGCGTTGGGGGTGGACAAAGATTTTCGAGGGGGTGTGTCCCCCCTCGGTCGCGCCGCTGCGCACGTGAGCGCAGCGCGCGGCGAGCGGCGAGCGTAGCGCGGGCGGGCGTAGGACTAGGGCGTGTTCTGGAGGGATCGGTGAGCGCGTCAGCCACCGCGCAGAAGTTTGAGATAGCCGCGCTCGACCAGCGCAATCGAGTCGTGAATGAGACGGTTGGCGGTGCGTCGGGCGTGTGAATCCTTCCACTCGACTGATGGAAATCGTGCGTGTTCGGAGCAGAGGATTATTTCGGCGACCTCGCGTGGGCCGCCCCCAAGTTCGTGGACGTCGAATGCGTGCAGAAGCTGGACGAGCCGGCGCTTCTGCTGAGGCGTCAAGCGAAGGGCGGAGGGAAGAAGTTTGACGCGCTGGCCACGAAGACGGCGCACGAAGCGCAGTGCGACATCAAGCCGGAGTTCAAAAGAGATGTCGGGCGGCAGCAGAATGGCAGAACGTGTGCCGGTCTGATCGCTGGGCAGACGAACGTGGAGTTCACCGGAGCCGTCGACGACAACAAGCTCACGGCCCTCGTCGTCTGTGTCATCAGCAACGACTGATCCCAATTGTGCGGGATCGAGCGACGTGAGTTGGTCGAACCCGCCCGGCGCTGTTTCGAGGATCAGCGTACCGGGCGATAGTTCGGGCAGCCAGGTGACCGGGGCGGTCCCAACGGGAAGACTTGGGTCATGGGCGAAAACGCAACCCCCATCGCCGAGCGAGACCGACGCGGGCGGTTTCGGCATCGACGGAGGCGCGCGCGATCTGGCGCTGTGTGCGCGCGAAATCGCGGCGGTAGTGGGCGTTGCGGCGTAGAAACTCGACGGCGAAGCCGGGGCGCTCGAGACGGTTCAGGCGGTCAATCGTCTCCGACGAGCGCCAATACTCTGTAGGCATGGCGTTTCCTCTCGTTTTGTCCCTTCAGGGGGCTTCCACGATCCGGAAAACTCGTCGGCAAAAGTAGCCCTTAAGGTTGCATCGCGTGTGGCTGCGAGCCGTGGGAGTGTGGGGTGTCGGTTCACTGCATCCTGGGTTCAAGCAAGTGCCGATAGCCCGCCTCCGTCATCCAGCGGGCCCGGGCCAGATGGCTTTCATGAACCGTTTTGGCACGGGCGGGCTCCTGGGCCGGATTGAGGCCGAAGATCACCTGGACGACTTCGCGCCAGTCAGCGCCCTCTTCCTCGGCCATCAGCAATCGAAGATAGATCGCGAGATGCTGCTCGTCATAGGCGTTCACGCGGTCGGTGTGCGGCGGCCGGTCCTGAAAAGGCACCTGAGTCATCGCGATCTACCCCCTAGAGATCAAAGCAATGTGTTAGCCATTCATTTACCGCGAATTTTTGCAAGATTTGCGCCGCGAATACTTACGCCGCGATGCGTGGGGCGCATCACGTTGCTCGCGGAATTGGCAAACCGAGGCCTCCGCAGCGTCGATGAATAGCAAAGGCATGTACGAATCGGAACGATCATTCCTGGAACGATAGTTCCTATATCGGCTCCATCATCGCCATGGATCTCAAGGAGGTCATGGCGGTCAATCTGCGTCGGTTGCGTCATGCGAAAAAGATGACGCAAGAGGAATTGGCCGAGAGAGCCGGGTTGAGCGCCCGGTACGTCGGAGGGATCGAACGCGCCGACGTCTCGGCCAGCGTCACGGTGCTCGGCCGCATCGCGGACGCGCTCGAGGTGGAAGCGCCCGAACTGGTGCGGGCGGTAGTCTCGAAGGCTCGGAAAAAGACGCCAGTAGAGCCTTGAACCTGTAAATGGCGGCCGTTCACGCCTCGCGGCGGAAGAATTCGACGGGGTCCGCCTCAAGGACCTCGGCGAGCTTTTCAAGCATGTCGACGGTTGCGGAATGCTGTTCGCGCTCAAGCATCCCAACATAGTTGCGATTGATGCCCGCACGGTCGGCAAGCTCCTCCTGCGACATGCTTTTGGCATGTCTCAGTCTTCGCAGATTCGTGGCGACGATCTCCCGCAAGCTCATGCGGTGAGAT
>SCSF01000071.1 GCA_004298435.1 Beijerinckiaceae bacterium | reverse complement strand
GCGTTGGGCAATCGAATGCCGTGCCAGTGGACGGTCGTGTTCTCTGTGAGTCCGTTCTCGACGTTCGCTCGGAACGGCGCGCCTTGGCGCATCCGCAGGATAGGGCCCGGCTCGAGGTTGTTATAGGTCCACACCTCGGTCGACGGATAGCCGTCACCGACCATGCGGACTCGCGTCTTTCCGGCCCGCAGCGTGGCGGTCAGACCGGCATGAGCGGCGGGCCTGTCGTCAGCAAGAACTGGCCGCGATAGCGCGCCGAAGGCGCAGGCAAGGCCTGCCTGCAGGAACTGGCGTCGGCCAAAGGCCGAAGGAGACATCAATGGCATGCTACATCGTCCGTTTGGCCGCTTGCCTTGCCTCGTCACGGAGGCCAAAGGGCAAGTCTCCACCCCGCGCGTCCCGCGCGGGCTCACAACAACTCGGTCCCGCGAACCGGCCTTAGCCGGCGGCGGGTTAGTTCCGGACGATGGGTCTAGGTGGGAACGGGTCGGGAGCAGGATCGACTGCGGCCAATCGCACGCCAAGCGGCCAAACATAGTCCGCCGGAAGGACGATGCGCCCTGGGAAAGCTGCCGGGATCGGAAGAACCGCCGGGGCGGATATGCAGGCGAGAACAGGACAGGCCGGCATCTTGTCGAAAGCCGTGCTGCCGTGTTGTTGCGGCTGAGGGCAGTTCTGGCATGGCTGATCGCCGGCCATTCCCGTCATATGATCCCAGGATACGGCCATCGGCATAGCGCGCACACTGACCGGCATCGTCACCGCGAAGGCCACGATAAGGAGAAGAAACGCGCGGGCGGCTAATTTCGCCATGACAAGAAGGTAACGCCGGCCAAGGGTTATTTCAAGCGGGCCCCGGGAATGTCGTCCCGCACCGTGACGAAAGGATCAAGATCAGAGGGCGATGAGCTTTGCACGCCTTGACGCTGTTGGGGATTTCAGTGCCGGCATGTTGGCTGCTCGCGGGTTCCATGATCCGGTTTTCGAAGAGGAAGTGCGATACTCGCTCTGACGTTCTTTTCGACAGGATATCTTGCACATGCCCTCGCTCGATAAGACACACGACTCCCAGATCCACTGCACCTTCACCGCCACAGCTTCGAGCTCGTGAGTGTCGGCGGCAGGCCGACCGCGGGTGTCATGAAAGATATTATGATGCTGGGCGCGTTTCAGGAGGCGGAGTTCGACTTCGTCGTCGACAATCCCGGCACCACGCTCTTCCACTGCCACGCCAGCAGCTCCACATGGATTTCGGCTTCATGGCGCTCTTCCGCTACGCGTAAGCGGGGCGCCTGCAAACATAATGAGGCACAAGGAAGACGCGATGACAGTTGCAGCGCAATCCCCCGAAGCACAGGAGCGGCAGCTCGGCTCGCCGTTTGAGGTTCTGCTTGTCTTTCTGAGGCTAGGCGTTAGCTGCTTCGGGGGGCCAATCGCCCATATCGGCTACTTCCGAGACGAATTCGTCGTCCGCCGGCGATGGCTTGATGAACCCGCCTATGCGGACCTTGTCGGGCTATGCCAGTTCCTGCCCGGACCTGCCAGCAGCCAGGTTGGATTCTCCCTCGGCCTGATGCGGGCCGGCTATCTCGGCGGCCTTGCCGCCTGGACAGGATTTACGCTCCCGTCCGCTATCCTCCTCATTCTCTTCGCTTACGGCGCGGGCTCACTCAACGGACCAATCGGGACCGGGCTTCTGCATGGTCTGAAGCTCGTGGCCGTCGCCATCGTTGCCCAGGCAGTGTGGGGCATGGCCCGCACGCTGTGTCCCGATCGGCAGCGGGCTTCGATCGCCGTTGCCGCGGCATTGATCATCCTGTTCAGTGCCGCCTCCGCCGCTCAGATTGGAGCGATTGCTTTGGGTGGGGTGGCGGGCCTTTGGCTCTGCCGGGCCGCGCCGGGGATCTCGAGTGGACACGTGGCCATGCCTGTATCGCGCCCCGTGGGGATCGCAGCACTGGCGGCGTTCGTTGTCGTGCTCATCGGCCTTCCCGTTCTCCGTGGTTACGGAGCGCCCCAGGGCGTTGCGCTTTTCGATGCCTTCTATCGATCGGGGGCGCTGGTGTTCGGCGGCGGCCATGTGGTGCTGCCGCTGTTGCGCGAGGCCTTCGTCACGCCAGGCTGGATCAGCGACGGTTCCTTCCTCGCCGGTTATGGTGCCGCCCAAGCGGTGCCCGGTCCGCTATTCACTTTCGCCGCCTATCTCGGAAGCGCGGTGAACGTGTCGCCACACGGGATTGCTGGTGCGGCGCTGGGGCTGATAGGCATCTTCCTCCCAGGCATCCTCGTCTTGCTCGGCACCCTGCCGTTCTGGGATGCGTTCCGCACCCGTCCCGCCGCGCAGGCCGCGATGCGCGGTGTCAACGCAGCCGTGGTCGGCCTGCTTGGGGCCGCGCTCTACAACCCCGTCTGGACGACATCGGTCAAAGCGCCAGGCGACTTCGGGATCGCCCTCACAGGCTTCGTGCTTCTCATTGTCTGGCGCACTCCACCTCTGGTCGTCGTCATCATAAGCGCGGTAGGCGGAATCCTTCTCGCCCAAATGGCACCGTGACGACAGGGAGGCGCGATGCCCGTACCAGCAACCAGGCGAGGATTATTTGGCCGGGCTCCCCAAAAATGTCTTGCTGCTCCCTTTGCTGCCGGTTTTGTGCCGGACCATCTCCGGGCCAGCGGCATTGGCCGGTACAACTCCTGCAACTCGTTGGGAGCCTGATCGCCGGTGTGCTCTGGGACCGGTCAGCCACGAAAGCGTTTTCCTGTTTGGAGCCGTCTTCGCTGCCATCGACGGTCTCACCCTGGCTTTTCTGATTCCGCGCACCGCAAACGCCAACGCGGTTCCCGCGTGACTCGTGAGTTTGTCACCCGTCACCATGCGTGGCGGCACCATCCGCGCGCGATCTGCACAATGAGCCGAGCTCCGCCACTTCCATCTCGACCGCGAGGATGCCCCTTCGCGCCGCGTGAATTGCCTCAGCGGTTTCCCGAAATGGCGCCATCCGTGGTCCAGCTCGGACCTGCCTGCACGGTGATGCCTGCGACAATCAACGAGACTTTGGCAAGCGGGACAAGATAACTGTCGGCCACGTTGAATCGGCGGCGGCAGATAACGATAGCTCGTCACTTCGTCGCAGCGCCGATCGATGACGACTAAATACGGTGGCGCTTGGACGGGCAAAATGTGGCATGCGGAGGTCATGCTGAGAAGGAGCCCAGCCCGAGGCGAACGGCTCTTCTGCGACGAGGACGGCGAAGGCCGCCCCGACCGCGCAGCCGACAATGCCGTATGTCAGTCCCATATGCTCGAATGCGTAGAGATCGGTGTGGTAGCACGGCCACGATACGAGCCGATGTGCGCGCTTGGCCGTCAGAAGATTCCGCACGATGTCACCGCCGGGTCGAGGATGCAGGCGTCCGGCACGACGCCTGCAACGATATCTTTTCTGTCGGCAGGCTTCTCGTAACAGGACGTCGGGCGTGAAGATCAAGGCGAGTGGCGGTTCTCGCCCCGTAAAATCGGCATCTCGTGCGAATCGTCAGATGGCAACATCATTGCGTATTCCCCGTTGCGGGCCGCCGGTGTTCGCGCATGGCAAAGGCAACGATGGCACCGGAAAGGAACGTGAGAACACCGACGGAAGCGATAGCCCAAGCGGCGCCAAACAGGTCGGCGATGATGCCAGCCGAAAGCGCGCCGATGGCGTAGCCGAGGTCGCGCCAGAAGCGGTAGACGCTCAACGAACGTGCCCGCCAGGAAGGATGCGACGCGTCGGAAACGGCCGCGATGAGCGTTGGATAGACCATGGCCGTGCCGAGCCCGAGCAGCACGCTGGCAAAAAACCACCAACCGAAACTGCGCGTCGCTGCTGTCAGGAAGAGCCCGATGGCCTGCACCCACATGCCCGCGACGATCAGGCCCTTGCGTCCCCAGCGGTCGCTCAGCGGGCCTGTGATTGTCTGAAGTACGCCCCACACGGCTGGGTAGATCGCCTTGAGGATGCCGATCCGCTCCACGCTGAGTCCGAAAGCGATGAAAAAAAGCGGAAAAATGCCCCAGCTCATGCCGTCATTGAGGTTGTTAACAAGGCCGGCCTGCGATGCTGCAAACATGTTGCGATCGCCGAATGAGGCGCGACGGAACACCTCCCAGAACGCGACGGCTTCGCTGCCCACGGTATGGTGTGCCAACTCGATACCCACGTGGTGGCGCGTGTCGCGCACGAGCAGAATCGAGAGAAGAAGCCCAAGGGCCGCATAGCCGATGCCGAGGTAGAAGGGCTTGGGCCTGAGGCCATAATGCTGAGCGATGTAGCCGGTCAGAAAGGCTGTGACGCCGACCGAAAGATAGCCCGCGAATTCGTTGAGCCCGACGGCAAGCCCGCGGGACTTGGGGCCGACGAGATCGACCTTCATGATCACGGTCATCGACCACGCGAAGCCTTGGTTGATGCCAAGCAGAGCGTTCGCCGCGATGATCCACCCCCAGCTCGGCCCCCAGCCGATCATGAACGGCACCGGGAGGCCGAAGAGCCATCCCACCACCAGCATGGGCTTACGACCGTAGAGATCGGCGAAGTGTCCCGAGACGAGATTGGCGACGGCCTTGACGACGCCGAAGCTCACGATGAAGGAGACGACAATGGTGGTAGACGCAATTTTAAATTCTTCGGAGCCGATCAGCGGAACCACCGTCCGCTCCAGCCCGACCATGCCGCCGACAAAGGCATTGATGAGAACCAGCAGCGAGAATTGCTGCCAGTTCTCGCGGAGGCCCAGCCGGATGCCCGAAGGCGCAGGAGCGGATGATTCTGCAGGCATGCTTATCGCCTCGCACGATCAGTGACGGCAACGGCGCTCAGCGCGATGAACGCCGCGCGGACGGTCGTAAGTTGGCCCAGCCAAGAATCCAGCGGCGCCAAGACCCGTGCGAGAATGACAACCGGCGGATAGAGGACAGCGCCGCGGGACGGAGGAAAGCCCTTACCTGCTCAGCAAGGGCGCGTAACTCGCCGCCGGTACGGAAACGCGCCGCCCTCCAGCTCGCGGCGCCCAACCAGCCGCGCAGGCGGAGGATGGCGGCCCATAGGCTCCATCGCCCGAGCTCGCCGAGGACGAGGCGGCCGCCCGGCCGGAGCACGCGCGCCATCGTGCGCATGGCGGAAGCGTCCGCGACAAAACAGAGAACGGTGATCGGGAGCCCCACGTCGAAGGCAGCATCGGAAAGGGGAAACCGCTCGATGCGCCCTTCGAGAAACGTCGTCGTGATCCCATCCTTATCGGCGCGCGTGCGAGCTGCGGCAAGCATCACCGGATCGGGGTCAATATCAGTCGCCCTCGGGCCGCGCGATGCCGCAGCGGAGACCGGCGCGCCGTCGCCACAGCCGACGTCGAGGACGTAGGCGCCCTCGCGGTTGCCAATCAGATCGAGAATCAAGCAATGCTCGATCGCCTCAGTCGCGGCACCAAGCGAGGTTGTCCGCAGGGACTGGTAGGTCTGCGGACCGATCGCCGTTGGCGTGGCGGGCGTGCTCAAGGGATCACCCGGCGCAGCTCGGCGACCACCGCCTCGATTTCGTGTTCCGTCGTACCGCGCCCGAGGCTGAAGCGGATTGCACCCAGCCCGACTTCGGGCGTAATGCGCATCGCCCGGAGAACGGGTGACAGGGTGATCTGGCCGGAATGGCAGGCCGAGCCGGTCGAGGCGGCGATCGTCGGCATGCGTGCGAGGATCTCGGCGCCGTTGTGCCCGACGAACGAGACGTTGAGCGTGTTGGGAAGACGCTTCTCGGGATGGCCGTTGAGGATGACGCGATTGCTGAATGTGGCGCGAAGCCGGTCCCAGAACTTGTCGCGCAGGCGCTGCATCTCGGGCGTGCCGATCCAAGTCTGGGCGATCTCGCAAGCCTTGCCGAGCGCCGCGGCCAATAAGACGCTCTCCGTGCCGGCGCGCCGTCCGCTCTCGTGGCCAGCGCCGTGGATCAGAGGCTCGAGCGCAATGCCGCGCCGGATATAGAGCGCGCCGACACCCTTCGGCGCATAGAGCTTGTGGCCCGCAACGGAGATGAGATCGATGCCGAGCTCGTCCACCTTCGTCGGTATCTTGCCGACAGATTGCGCTGCGTCCGCGTGTAGGAGTATCCCTTGCTCGCGGGCGATCTGTGCGATGTCGGCAATGGGCTCAATGGTGCCGATCTCATTATTGGCATGCATGATGCTGATGAGACACGTGTCCTTGGTGATTGCCTTGCGGATGGCGTCAGGGCCGACTAGGCCGCTGCCGTCGACCGGAACGTAGGTGACGGTCGCGCCCAGCCGTTCGAGAAAACGGCATGGCGCGAGGATCGCCGGATGCTCTATTTCGGTTGTGATGATGTGTGAGGGACGATCGCCGCGCGCGAAGAACACGCCTTTCAGCGCGAGACTGTTCGCTTCGCTACCGCCGCTCGTAAATACGATCTCATCGTCAGCGCAACCGAGAAGAGACGAAACCTGGCCGCGTGCCTCCTCCAGCGCAGCCTTTGCCGGCACGCTCGCCCAATGGCCGCTCGACGGGTTGCCATAGGCCCCCTCGAGAAGCGGGCGCATGATCTTCACCACGGCGGGGTCGATCGGCGTACTAGCGTTGTAGTCGAGATAGATTGAAGCCATGGTGCCCGTCTCACTTGGAATCGCTCAGAACACCAGCACTTTGTCGGCCGCACTCGTTGGCGCAGCGAGGTCGTCCATCGAGCTGCGCCGTGCACCATCCGTGACGTCCGCTTTGGTCAGGCCGCGCGTCCATGTAGGTTCCGCACAGCAGGATTCTGTGGTGTCCCCTCGCAAAGCGCTTCAACATGCGCCCGACATTGTAATAGCCATCGGGCGTCTTCTGACCCTTGCGGCCGCATGAGACGGCATCGTCCATCAGGAAGGCCCCAAGACAATTCCGGCCGCTGCGGCGATCGCTGGGAACGTGCAGACTCTATGCATTTGCGAGCTCCACTTTTGCGTCGTTCGGTGCACCGGCCGCACTTAGCATCTGCCGACTACGCAGCCGCGAGCCCCGCATTGAGAGCGCGAAGCTCTGCCGCCCGCGGTGGCGGCGGTGGTATCTCGCTCTGCATGAAGCGCACGAAGGCGTTTTCGTCTTCGATGCGGAATGCCTCGTTATAGAGGCGCTCGAATCCGATGGTCGAGGCAGGTTTGCCGCTCAGGCGGCGCCCGCACACCGACCCGGAAAAAGCACCTGGCAGCACCTCAATATGGTCTGGAAGGGTCTTCAAACGTTGAAGGCTACGAAACAAGACCCTCGCACCCTCCTCCGCCGTCGCGGCGAGCTCGGTGCGCCCGACATCGCCTACCATCAGCGTATGGCCGGTGAGGACAAACCACGGGGCCGCCGCGCGAGTACGATCGGTGACGAGGAGCGAGATGTGTTCCGGGGTATGCCCGGGCGTGTGCAGCGCCTCTGCGGTCACATTGCCGAGCGGAAGCACGTCGCCATGGTGCACGCTTCGGAACGGTTGGGCGGCATCGGCCTCGGCAAACAGCACATATTCAGCGCCGGCGGCTTGGGCCAGCCGGCGCCCAGCCGAAACGTGATCGGCATGGAGATGCGTGTCGATGACATAGAGAACGCGCATCCCGGTCTCCTGGGCAGTCTTGAGATAAAATTCGATCTCGCCGACCGGATCGACGACGGCAGCCGAAGCCTTTCCACCACAACCGAATAGGTAGGAGATCGCCACGGGATCGCTGTGCAGAAACTGGCGCAGAATCATTAGGGCCTCCAGGGTCGTGCGGGCGGGCGGCGCATGTGTCGCTTGACAGCCCGACGTTATTCAATAATTCTGTTGAATGTTTGTTTAAGAGGGGCGTGATGTCAAGCGGGAATCCGAAGCAGACGGTCCTTTCCGGCTTTGCTGAGGTGGCCAAGGCCTTGGCGCACGTGCATCGGCTGGAAATCCTCGAGCAACTGGCGCAAGGCGAGCGGAGCGTCGAAGCCGTTTCAGAACGCGTCGGCTTATCAATCGCTAACGCGTCCCAGCACCTTCGGCTCATGCGCGCGGCCGGCGTGCTTTCCTCGCGGCGGGATGGCAAACGGATCCTTTATGGCCTCAGCGATCCAGCCGTGCTCGACGCCCTCGGCGCGTTACAGAAAGTCGCCGAGCGCAACTCGGCGCAGGTTCGCGACGTCGTTACGAGCTACTTTCATGCACGTGATGCTCTGGAGCCGGTCTCCCGGAAGGAGTTAGCGCGGCGCCTCGATGACGATCTCGTCACCGTGCTCGACGTGCGCCCCTCGGACGAGTATGCCGCCGGTCATCTGCCGAACGCCATCAACATACCTTTGCGCGAGTTAAAACAACGCCTGCGGGAAATGCCGATCAGCCGCGAAGTCGTCGCTTACTGCCGCGGCCCTTACTGCGTGCTGGCCTTCGAAGCCGTCGCTTTGTTGCGCGATCGCGGATTCAGGGTCAGGAGGCTAGAGGATGGTTTTCCGGAATGGAAGGCGGCTGGTCTACCGGTCGAATAGAATCGTTCGATTCCCATCGGCTACTATCGGTGGCAGACAATTCGCTGGGGTATCCTCTCCTTTCCGATCCTGCTCCACAGTACTCCCCGCCACACCCAATGGTCCTTCTAGAGCGGAGAGCTTGGCTCTCAACCGGAGACAGAATTGCTTTTGCGGTTGCCGACCGAAAGTCTGCAATTGGAACAGGCGCTGTGAGAACCGAGCCGCGCGCTGGCAAGAAAGCGACTAGATCACGATGCGTTCAGGTCGAATCGACTTGAACGCATGTATCGTGATCGATTCCAACAAATTTGAGCGGAATTTCAGCCAAAAATCCGGATCTACTTTTTCGCATCCCGCTCTAAGCGAGGCGGCCGTGTTGATGGTGCTGGGCCAGCGTTTCGATCACTTGGCACTGCGCGACGTGTCCCTGTGCGCATGCGTTCACCATGCGCTCCAGCTCGGCCTTGAGCGCTTTCAAATTAGCGATGCGCTGCTCAACCTCGGCTAGCCTGACCCTCGCGATTGCATCGGCTGTGGCGCATGGCTGGTCGGGATGGTCTTGCAAGGAGAGTAAGGTCCGGATTGCGCCCAATTCGAAGCCGAGCTCGCGGGCATGCCGGATGAAGGCCAAGCGCCGTAGATCGGCCGTGCCGTAGAGGCGGCGGTTTCCCCCGCTGCGGCCCGGAGCGGGCAAGAGCCCGATGTCCTCATAATAGCGGATAGTTGGCGCTTTCACCCCGCTTTGACGGGCGGCTTCTCCGATAGGAACCCCCTGATACGACATACTGCTTGCTCCTCTAGTCGCTAGAGGATTTAGGGTCCCAGTCGACAGAAACAAGGACCGACTAATCATGACGGCTGTTCAGACCCGCTATCGAGTAAGGGGAATGGACTGCGGCGCCTGCGCCGCGAAGGTAGAGGCGGCGGTGCGTCGCTTGCCGGAAGTAGAAAACGTCTCCGTGTCCGCCACGGCAGGCACCATGACGGTGCGTCACCAACCGCACCCAGCGCTCCTTCCCGCCTTGAAGGCGAGTCTGACGGGACTTGGATATGACATCTCACCGGCCGAACCCCATGGTGACGGAGGACCAGCTCGCGCACACAGTCACCATGGCGAAACGACGGAGTTGCATTCGCACGTGCACGAGCGCGGCCTTGAGGCGGGGCCGTGGTGGCGCACCCGGAAAGCTTGGCTGACGATCGCTTGTGGCCTTGCTTTGGCCGTTGCGTACGGCATCGGCAAGCTGGTGCCGGCCGCCGAGCAATGGGTGTTCATGACCGCCATGGCAGTCGGGCTGATCCCGATCGCACGGCGCGCATTTTTCGCCGCCCGCAATGGGATTCCGTTCTCGATCGAAATGCTGATGACGATCGCCGCCGTGGGCGCAGTCCTGATCGGTGCGGCCGAAGAAGCCGCAGTAGTCGTATTTCTTTTCTTGGTAGGTGAGCTGCTTGAGGGAGTCGCGGCGGGCCGGGCGCGGGCAAGCATTAATGGCCTCACCGCGCTGGTGCCTAAAACCGCCTTCCTCGAGGAAAGTGGCCAGACGCGAGAGGTTCTGGCCGACAGCCTCAACGTTGGCGCTACGATCCTGGTGCGCCCGGGGGATCGTATTCCGGCTGACGGCGTGATTGTCGAGGGCGAGAGCGAAGTGAACGAGGCGTCTGTCACCGGCGAAAGCACGCCCAA
>SCSF01000070.1 GCA_004298435.1 Beijerinckiaceae bacterium | reverse complement strand
TCGAAGGCGTGGTTTCCAAATTACGCAATGGGCCTTATCGCTCCGGCCGAAGCAAGGATTGGATGAAATCGAAATGCTCCGAGCGGCAGGAATTCGTCATCGGTGGCTTTGTCCCGTCGACCGTCACGCGCAAAGCAATCGGCGCGCTTGCGCTCGGCTATTATGATAAAGACGGAGGCCTAATCCACGTCGGCCGCGTCGGCACCGGGTTTACGGCAGCGGTTGCTGCCGATCTTTATAAAAGACTCGACAAGATCCGCGTCGCCAAAAGTCCCTTTGCGGGCCGCCTGACGACGGAGCAGTCCGCGCAACTGATTTATGTAAAGCCGGAATTCGTCGCGGAGATTGAGTTTCGCGCATGGACCGCCGATCGGAATCTACGGCATGCCGCCTTCCGCGGCTTGCGCGAGGATAAGCCAGCAGCCGATGTGGTGCGCGAGAATGATGCTCCGACTCCATCTGCTGCGCCGATCCCGAAGACCGCTGTAAGGCTCACTCACCCCGATAGACTCTATTGGCCCGATGCGGGCGTGACGAAGGCAGGACTTGCCGATTATTCGGCGATGGTCTGGAAGTACATGGCGGCATTTGTCGTTGCGCGGCCGCTCGCGCTGCTGCGTTGTCCCAGTGGTGTCGGCGAGACATGTTTTTTTCAAAAGCGCGCATGGAAAGGTTTGAGCCGTGCGATCCATGTTGCGGCGGACCCTGTTAAGGCGGATGCGGAAGCCCTCTTGTGGATTGACGGCCTCGATGGATTGATCGGCCTTGTGCAGGGCGGTGTGCTCGAAATCCATCCCTGGGGTTCAGCGCTCGTCACGCTCGAGCAACCGGATATGATTACGATGGATCTCGATCCGGGGGAGGGTGTTGCCTGGATGGACGTGATCGCCGCAGCAAAGGAATTGCGCGAACGGTTCGCGCACCATGGTCTTGCGACTTTTGTGAAAACGTCCGGCGGCAAGGGTCTCCATGTCGTTGCACCACTCAAGCCGCGTGCAGGCTGGGAAGACGTGAAGGCGTTTTCCAAAGCGATCGCGCAGGAGATGGCAGCGGATGAGCCGGATCGCTATGTCGCGACCATTACAAAATCCAAGCGACGCGGAAAAATTCTGATCGATTATCTGCGCAATGGGCGGGGCGCAACAGCGGTTGCGCCTTATTCTCCGCGTGCGCGCGCCGGGGCGCCGGTATCGATGCCGCTTGCCTGGGAGGAACTTGGTCCTGAGATCGGTCCTGCCTATTTCACCATCGGCAATGCTGAGGCGCGCATGTCCCGGCTCGATGCTGGCCCTTGGGAGGATTTTTCGCGCGCCGCGGTTCCTCTGCCTCAGGTGCGCAAACCGAAGTTGCTTAAATCTGCGTCGTCTTCGTCACATAAAAAAATCGCGCCGACGAAGGCAAGAAAGCCTGGCCGGCGCGAGGTTCCTGCGGCACATGAGGCCGGAGGCGGGGGGAAATCTTAAAAAGAAGCGGCTCAACCGCCGCCGAAAAAGTCAGGCTAACGATGGGTCGGCAGCGCCGAAGTCCGCCGTCTTGCGAACCTTGCGTTTTGAATGCTTCCGTTCTGTATCCAGGATTTCGTCTTCCGCGGGCTCAAGCGCGAAAAGCGTATAGTGCGGAGCGGGAAAGTTATGCTGAAAGAGCGATTTGGAAGCGACGATCTGGCGCCACGGGCCACGCTTGTGCCAGATCAACTGACCGCCCGTAACTTCATCGGGCTCTCCATATTGCTCGATCACGCGTCGGGCCGCTTCGCGCGATTGCGCGGGCCAACGTTTGATCGAGAGCGTTCCCATGCCAGACATTACCATTTCTCCGGGGGAAATTGCGCATGCGTGTCATGTCCACGCCGCGCCAAGTGTGGTTGCATGACGTGAGAACGAACAGCGCCGCTATTTCGTTCCATAAATATCTGCTAACGAGACGCTATAAATCAGGGGATAACTTACCGGACGCTATTTGTGGCCCGAATGCTTCTGCTCTGCTGCTATGCTCTTGCGCAAAGCATCCATGATGCTGATGACATTGCCTTTTGAAGCCGGAGCGGCCTTCGCCTTCGGTAAAGCTTTATGTGTCTTTTTTGCTTCGATCAGCTCGCGCAGATGGTCCTGTACGGGATCCTCGATCATGGAGACGTCCCAATTTTTGGTCCGTTCCCCGATCAACTTTGTGATCAGTGAAGAAAGTTTGGCGTCCGGCTTGCCTTCGCCGATTTTATCAAAGTAGAGTTGCGGATCACGAACTGCCCCACCGTAATGCAGAGTCCATAGCACGATGCCGTGTTCGCGCGGCTCGAGCATCACTGCGCGTTCGCGCCGCGCGAGGACAAGTCGTGATATGCCGACCATATTGGTCGCGGCCATGGCTTCGCGGATGACGGAGAATGCTTCTTCTCCGACCGGATCGTCAGGCGCGAGATAATAAGGACGATCGTACCAGAGCCAATCGATCGAGTCCTTTGGAACAAACATTTCGAGGTCGATCGTTCGTGTGCTTTCGAGCGCGACGGCTGCGAGTTCGTCCTCCTCCAAAGTAACATATTCCCCGGGGCCGATTTCGTAGCCCTTCACCTGGTCAGCCGAGTCCACCGGCTCTCCGGTTTCCGCATCGACATATTGACTCAGGACGCGATGGCCGCTCGCCCTGTTGAGCGTATGAAAACGGATTTTTTCGCTTTCGGAGACAGCCGGCGTCATGGCGACCGGACAGGTCACCAGCGAGAGCTTCAAATAGCCTTTCCAGAAGGCGGGAGGCGCCATGCTTCGCAATCCCCCTCGATATAAAGGAATCAAACGATCCTTCGCAGGTCTTCGTTCCGCAGTCGTTTCGCAGGCTCGACCCCGGGCGGGTTGACAAACCAATAACCGCATGGTTATCGATTGAAAGATCACCGCTGGGTTATGAATGTAATGCCTGCTTCTTATGACATGCTCTTTGCAGCGCTGTCTGACCCCACAAGACGCGGCATTTTCGAGAAGTTGTGTCACGATGGCGAGCAGACAGTGCATGCGCTGACCGCAGGAGCAGGCGTCTCCCAACCCGCCGTTTCAAAACACCTCGCCATTCTGAAACAGGCGGGGCTTGTGCTCGATCGCCGAGAAGGCCGGGAAACTCACTACAGCGCGAGGCCCGATGCCCTCGCGCCGCTAATGGACTGGACCGGCAGAATGACCCGCTTCTGGCAGAAGCGGTTCGATAAACTCGAAGATCTATTGAAAAGGATGGACCAATGACCGGCACATCGGCCGAAATCCATTCCATTGTCATCGAAAGGGAACTCCCTCATCCGCCAGAAAAAATCTGGCGTGCGCTGACGCAGCCGCAACTTATTGAGGAATGGCTGATGAAGAACGATTTCCAGCTTCTTCCTGGACAGAGTTTCGAGCTTCGCGGAGACTGGGGCTCCGTAGCCTGCAAGGTTCTCGAAATCGAGCCGAACCGGAGGTTGGCCTATAGCTGGGATGCGAACGGCCTTGAAAGCATCGTGACGTGGACGCTCGCCCCTTCGGGCACAGGCACGAACCTGCGCATGGAACAATCCGGTTTCCGCACCGATCAGGAGCCGTTCTATCAGGGCGCAAAGGCCGGTTGGCCGCGCTTCCTCGCTTCACTGGAACAGGTCCTCGCGCGAATGAAGTGAAGCCGTTTCAAATTCCGAAAGATAAGCACGGGGCGCGCCTCCGGGCGCCCTTGAAGCCGCTCATGCGAATGGCGGTGGCATAACGGCTTCCCAAATCGCGGGATTGCGTTATCCTAACGTCGACGCTTGAATTTATTCAGCGAAAACAAGACGAAGGGATGGGAGGCGATGAAGAATTCTATCGTGGCTTTGGCTGCTGCGGCTGCCTTTGCAAGCTCAGTTGGCCTGGCGCGTGCGGACAATGTCATCACCCTCGGCGCCTCCGTTCAGTTGACGGGATCAAGCGCGAATACGGGACGCTATTACCGCGACGCCTATGGCCTCACCATCGCCAAAATCAACGAGGCGGGTGGCATCAAAGTTGGCGGCAAGACGTACAAGCTCGCGCTGAAAATTCTGGACAACCAGTCGGACGTTAATCTCAGCGTACGGCAATATGTGCAACTCATCACGTCCGACAAGGTCAACTTCCTGCTTGGACCTTTCGCCTCGAATTTCGCGCTGAGCGACAGCTCCATAGCTGAGAAATATCAGATACCGATGGTGCAGGGCGGGGGAGCGTCCACTCAGATCTATACACGTCATTACAAATATATCTTCGGTACGCTGCCGGCGGCTGACGATTATTATGCCTCGACGATCGAGATGTTTGGCAAGCTCCAGCCGAAACCGGAAACGGTTGCTCTTGTAGCAGCCGACGACAGTTTCGATGTCTCGGTCGCCAAAGGCACGCGGGAGCGCCTGAAGGCGGCGCATATGAAGATCGCCGTGGACGCGACCTATCGCGAAGGCAATTCCGACTTCTCGTCGATTCTCACCCAGATAAAGGCGGCGAATGTCGATGCCATTTTGTGGAGCGGACACGAGACCGAGGCGCTGAATTTCATCCGGCAGATGAAGAGCCTCAACGTCAACCCGAAGGATTATTACGGCTTCACTGTCGGCGTGCCGACGGAGGATTTTCGGAAGGCGCTGGGCAAGGATGCGAATTACGCGTTCGGCATGACTTCCTGGCTGCCGTCGGCGACTCTGAAGGATCGCTGGTTTGGCGATGCTCTCGGCTTCGCCAAGGCGTACAAGGCGAAGTTCGGTTATGATCCGGATTATCACGCGGCTTCAGGCGCCGCGGATGTCGAGACATTCGCCGTAGCGCTCGAAAAGGCCGGTTCGCTCAATCCGAAAGCGGTCCGCGACGCCATCGCGAAGATCAACTTCAGCAGCCTCTATGCGCTCCATACGAAATATGGGGAGAACGGTCAGATCATCCTTCCGCAGATCGTTGTTCAGATTCAGGATGGCAAGCTCGTTCCCATTTATTCGGATCAGTTCCTCAACAAGCCGCAATATCCGGTGCCGCCGTGGAACAAGCGGGGATAACCCGGCCTATATGAATAATTTTATCTGGAATTGATTACATCACATGCGTTCAGGTCGCCTCGACCTGAACGCATCGTGGTCTGAAGGATTAGCTTCTTGGTCTTGGCGCAAATCCTCCTCAACGGCATTCTGCTTGGCGGCCTTTATGGCCTGATGGCGCTTGGCATGGCGCTCGTCTGGGGGGTTCTCAACATCGTGAACCTTGCACATGGCGCGCTCATTATGCTTGGCGGCTATGTCGTTTATTACATCTTCGTCTTTACGGGGCTCGACCCTTTTGCGGCGATTGCAGTCGCGATGGTCATCATGTTCGGCGTCGGTTTTCTTTTGCAGTATGGCTTGCTCAATCTCATCGTTCGTTCTGCTCTTCTCAATACGCTCCTGATTACCTTCGGTCTCGATGTGGTCATCACCTATCTGGCGCAGTTTCTGTTCACCGCCGACTTCCGGACGATCAATCCGTCTTATGCCGGCGCAAATTTCTCCGCCTTCGGCCTGACTGTCCCGGGTATCCGTTTTGCAGCCTTTGTCGTCGCGATCGCGCTTGCGGCAGCGCTCTGGTGGCTTTTGAATCGCCGTCCGCTGGGACTCGCTATCCGCGCTACCTCGCAGAATCTCGTTGCCGCGCGCCTTTATGGAGTCGATCCGCGCATTCTCTATGCGGTTACTTTCGGTATCGGGACGGCGCTTGCAGGGGCCGCCGGCGGCCTTTACGGCATGATCGCGAATCTGACGCCTTATATCGGCGCCAGCCTGACCGCGAAATCCTTTGTCATCGCCATCATCGGCGGCCTCACCAATCCCTTCAACGTGATCCTTGGCGGCATCGTCGTCGGCATCGCAGAATCTCTTGCTACGCTTTATTTCGGCGCGACCTATTCGGATGTCGTGAGCTTCGGGCTTCTCGTTCTGGTTCTGGTCGTTCGCCCAACGCGTACATTGAGGGCCGCATGATGGGCCGTTGGCCGCTCGTTCTCGCAGTCCTTGTCGCTATCGTTCTGGCCGGGGTCCCCTGGTTTGGCAATGATGTGGCGGTTCAGTTCGGCATCAACGCGCTGCTGCTTGCCACTCTCGCACAATCCTGGAACATTCTCGGCGGCTTCACCGGCTATGTCTCCTTCGGCAACTCCGTTTTCTACGGCCTTGGCACCTATGGCACGGCTGTCGCCATGACGCATTTCAATCTGCCGTTCGGCGTCGGACTGGTCGTTGGAGCGGTGGTCGCGATGCTCTGCGCAGCGCTCGTCGGCATTCCGATCCTGCGGCTGCGCGGACCTTATTTTGCAATTGCGACGCTCGGCCTCAATGGTGCGATGGCGGCGATCGTCTCCAATCTGCCCATCGCCGGTTCCAATATCGGCCTGGTGCTTCCGCTGATGCGTGGCGATGCAATTTTCTACGAGCTCGCGCTCGCGCTTCTGGTAGTCTGCACCCTCACGGTCCTGTGGATCTCGTCAAGCCGTTACGGCATGGCTCTCGTCGCCATCCGCGAGGATGAGGATGCGGCCGGCAGCATGGGTGTCAACGCCACTCTCTACAAGGTGACTGCGCTTGTCCTGTCGGCGCTGTTTACCGCGATTGCGGGCGGCATTCACGCCTACTGGAGCACCTTCGTCGATCCGGCCAGCGCCTTCGATACGACGCTCAATGTGCGTATGGTGATCATGTGCGTCTTCGGCGGCCCGGGCACGGTGTTCGGTCCTGTCGTCGGGTCCTTCATTCTCTCAGCCGTTTATGAGGTTCTGGCTTCGGAGATCTCGACGGCCGCGGTGCTGTTTTTCGGTCTTGTCATTGTTCTCGCCGTCGTCTTTACGCCGAAAGGACTGACTGACCTCATGGCCGGCGCGCGCCGCAGCGGATGGCGCTACCTCTTTCGCAACATCCGGGAGAACCGGTTGTGAACGAAGTCGCGAATGTCGCCCCTCAAGCGAAGACGATCATGGAGGCGCGCGGGATCACCAAGCGCTTCCAGGGGCTCGTTTCCGTCGACAAGGTGAGTTTCTCGCTTGCTGAAAACGAGATCCTCGGCCTGATTGGCCCGAATGGCGCGGGCAAGACGACACTCGTCAATATGATTGGCGGCACGCTGAAGCCGAACGAGGGCGATCTCCTGTTCGAGGGCGAGCGCATCAATGATGTGTCGCCCTATCGCCGCGCGCATCTCGGCATAGCGCGGACGTTTCAAATTATGAAGCCATTTCCGGGCATGTCGGTTTTGGAAAACGTCGCTGTCGGCGCCTTGTTCGGCCGCGACGGCGGTGAAAAATCCATGGCGAAGGCACGCGAGATCGCGCGCGAATGGATCACCTTCACGGGCCTCGGGCAGCGGATGGATGCGCACGCTGATGCGCTCGGCGGTCCCGATCGCAAGCGACTCGAATTCGCCAAGGCGCTTGCCATGGGGCCGAAGCTGCTGCTTCTCGATGAAGTGATGGCGGGGTTGAACCATGTCGAAGTCGACGAAATGGTCGAGCTCATCAAGAAAATCCGCGCCCGTGGCGTGACGCTGCTTGTGATCGAGCATGTGATAAAGGCGATCCGCAGCCTCTCGGATCGGGTGATGGTGCTCCATCACGGCGAAAGGATTGCAGAAGGCGACCCCGCGCTCGTGCTGGCCGATCCGCGTGTTGTCGAAGCCTATCTTGGCAAGAGGCGCACATGAGCGGTGACGTCGTTCTTGAGATCGCAGGACTCCATGCCGGATACGGTGCGGTGCCGGTTCTTCACGGTATCGATATTTGCGTTCGCGAGGGCGAGATCGTCTGCCTCGTCGGCAGCAACGGAGCCGGCAAGACGACGCTTTTGCGCGCCATTTCACGCATCATTCCGGCGCGCGGCACGCTGCGCTTCAATAATAAAGGCCTCCTGCCTCTGACGCCGGAAGCCGCCTTCGACAAAGGGCTCGTGCAGGTGCCAGAGGGGCGTCAGTTGTTCGGCGGCATGACGGTTGAGGAAAATCTCTTCATGGGCGCCTACAGGCGCCGGGACAAGGCTGTGGCGCAGAGTTTCGAGCGCGTCTATGCCTTGTTTCCCATTTTGAAGGAACGCCGGCGTCAACTCGCCGGCAATATGTCCGGCGGCGAGCAACAGATGTGCGCGATGGCGCGTGCCTTGATGGCCAACCCGCGCCTGCTTCTCATCGACGAGATGAGCCTGGGTCTCGCGCCGGTGATCGTCGATCAGCTTCTTGTCATACTCAGGGAAATTCGCGCGCTCGGCGTTACGGTCCTTCTTGTCGAGCAGGATGTCTTCGCAGCCTTTGATGTTGCGGATCGCGCCTATGTCATGGAGACGGGCCGGATCGTCCGCGAAGGTTTGGTGGCCGAACTCGCTGACGATCATGCCGTGCGCGAGGCTTATCTCGGTACGGAAGGGTAGAGCCATTTCAGGTTTAATCGGCGTGTCTTCCTTCCGCGACCTGGAACTCATTGCGCTCGAAATCACTACAAATGGTATCGATTTTAGAAAGCGTGATTTGGTGACGTGGATTGGCAAAGCGGTCCCGAAGCCTTGAGCATTGCTGTCTGAGGCCTCCAATTCTTCTGATTTATGATCGATTCAAACGAGTGGTTTGAACGATCCGAACGGTGCAGCTCAATCTATTGGAAAATAAGTATTCTCAAGGGCCTATTTGTGCATTGCATGATTGCTTATATCTATCAGGCGTGGTCATCTTTAAGAAGCTGTCAATGATTGATGACGCGGCAATGTCCGGCGTCTGATGTTTCGGAGAGTGAGATCAATTATGTTTTTCAGGCAATTCCGTTACCTCGTTGCGGTTGCCGAAGAAGGCCACTTTGGAAGAGCTGCCCAAAAGTGCAACGTGACGCAACCGACGCTGTCGAGCGGCATCAAGCTGCTTGAGATGGAACTCGGCGTTCCGATCTTTTTGCGTGGCCGCGGGCAGGGTTTCCACGGGCTTACGCCGGAAGGCGATCGCGTAGCAAAATGGGCACGCAGCGTGCTCGCGCATTGCGATGCAATGTGCGAGGAGGTGGCGCTCATGCAGGACAATCTGAAGGGCCGCCTCCGAATAGGGGCGATGGCAACCATGTCGCCGGTGGTGCCTGTTCTCCTGAAGCCATTTCGTGATCGGCATCCCGGCGCACGGCTCGATGTGTGCTTTGGCGGCATCGATGCGCTGAAAGTCGGCTTGAACAATTTCTCGCTCGACGTCGTGATGACCTATCTCAACAAGGTCGATCTCGAAGCGAAAAATTCGCTGCCGCTTTATACCGAACGGCTTGGCCTTCTTGTGCCGGACACGCCGCGATTCCTGGGACGCTCCGAAATCTCATGGGAGGAAGCGGCACAACTTCCCTTGGCGCTGCTGCATGACGTTATGCATTTACGCCATGTCGTTGATCAGGCTTTCGCAAAGGTCGGCTGCACGCCGAACATCAGGGTCGAATCGGAATCGATTCTGCATTTGATGTTTCATGTTCAATATACGGAATTATGCACCGTCATCCCGACCCACTTCAAACATACGCCGGGTCTGCACGAAGGCACCAGGCTTCTGGAGCTGGTCGAACCCGTCGTCGCACATGAGGTCGGGCTTCTCTGGGGCGAAGGAGACGTGATGATGCCGATGGCGAACGCCTTCGTGAAAATCGTCCGCGAGATGATCAAGACGAATGAATTGGCGCAGCGCCTGGCGCCCGAAACCGCGGGACAACCGCGCGAGAAAGAACCGGCTCACGTCGACTAGGCAGGCCCGGCATTGCGAGCGAACGGGTTCGCCTTCGACGGACTCGCAGGCTCCTCAAAGCAGCTCTGGCCCTTGCGTGTGGATGCGCGGATCAAGTCCGCGCATGATGCGCTGGTTGATTGCCGCGAGAACGCATCATTGCGAGCATAGCGAAGCAATCCAGCGCTGACACTGTTGGGAGAGAACCATTGCGAGCGCGGCGAAGCAATGACGCTTACGCGAACTTGTCGTAGCGGATGCAGTCGCGCGCCAGAGCAGCTTCCGTGATCAGTACGCGGATTGCGCCATCCACCATTGGCGTTGGTCCTGCGACATAGCCGATCATGTCGCCATAGCGCCCGGCCATCGTTTTCGCGGCGACTTCATGGACCATGCCGGCCGCCAGCGTCAGCCCTGGAAATGCGTCGTCTGAAGACGACGCTGGAGGCTGATGCGAGAATGCTAGGGTGACTTCAAGCCCGCCTTTGGCAGCGGCGACATAGCGTGACAGCTCTTCGACGTAGAAAGCATCGGCCGGCGAGCGCACGCCGAAGAAGACGTGACCCTTGTGATTGTCGAAATAATTGCTGCTTGTGGCACATTCCAGAATGGACATCATGCCGGCAATGCCGGATCCGCCGGCGATACAGATCATGTCCTTGTCCTCTTCCGCCTGGAAAGTCGCCTGACCGAGCGGGCCGAAAACTTCGAGCGCCTCACCTTCAATATTGCCTTCGAACAGCCAATCACTGAAGCCGCCGCCGGGTTTGCGCTTGACGACGAGTGAGATTGTCTGGGTGCCAGTTTGATAATTGACCATCGAATAAGCGCGGCGTCCGGGAACGTCTTTTGCCTCGATGACGACGAACTGGCCTGCCTTGAAAGACATCGGCGACGAGAGCTGAATTTCGAAGTGCATGACGTCATGCGTCAGCCTGCGCGGAGCCTTGACGATGCCCTTGCGGTGGGCTGGCAGGGCGTCGTCCGTCACGCTCTTCGTGACATTGGCGGGGATCTTCAGGTCGCAATCGCCGCGCGGGCGGCATTGACACATGAGAATGTCGCCCTTCTCACGCTTAATTTTGGCGAAGGCCGGCGCATCCGGCCAGGGAATTTCCACTTCGCCGCCAGCAAGCCGCGCGCGGCATGTGCCGCAAGTGCCAGTTGCGCATTCGTAGGGCAGGGTGAGGCCCTGTCGAAGTCCCGCGAACAGAAGCGTCTCACCTTCTTCGCAGGTGAAACTTGTTTCACCTGCCTTGCTCAGGACATTGATATTCATGGCAGTTCTCCGCCGAAATCAGGATTTCGAAAAGAAGTCGTCGTCGGGATCGTCGGCTTCTTCGTCGAAGTCATAAACCAGTTCCTGATCTATGAAGGCGAAGATGTCACCGCCTTCCTCTTTCATCTCATAGGTCTTGAGAGGCTTTTCGGCGGGACCCCTCAATTCGAGCGTTTTAAGATCCCAGGCCCAGAGGTGCTTGGTGCAGGTAAGGACGCAACGGACCAGCACACCCGTTTCAGCCAACGGCTCTTCCATGTGAGGGCACACGGGAGGAAATGCACGAAATCCGTCACCGTAATTCGCCACCACAATGTCAATGCCATCGACATTGAATTTTTCCAGAGAATTGACTGCGATATCGCCCGATCCGCAGATGCGCTTCCAGCTCATAATATTAGTCCCGATTTGCGAGGCGGAATATGTCGAGAGGGCCGGTGGCTTGCCCTTGCCGCTTGTCAGATCGGCCAATGCGAGCCCTTGTCCAGGCGCCGGTTTTCGAGCCGAACCTCGCGATTCAGGAAACGCGCCTTTCCGTCCTCGATGCTCATAGTATCGATATATTTTCCGACAAGAAACAGCCGGCTTTCGCCTGAATCGATATGTGAATTGATGCCGTCAAGCATCGTCTGGTAGACGACCACTGAACTGACCGCCTTGGCAGTCTTGCCGTCTTCGGCAACATCGACCGAATAGACAGTCGTATGACGGGTCAGCGGCGAGTGATCGGTGTTATGCATCGGCAGCAACTTCACCAAGCTTGCAAGGCCTTTCCTGTCCAGTTGCAGGTAGGTCATGTCGTAATTGATTTCAGGGCTCCATGACTTGATCTCATATTTGAAATCATCGTCGCAAAGATCGAGCCACTGATCCCATTTCTGGCCGTCCAGCAGCATGGTTGCGCGATAGATCGCGTCACGGACAATATTTGTATTTTCCACGGCAGTATCCTTTTTCGGCAGATTCGATCGGGAAGCCAAATAGCTTCACCCGTTGTCCGAGTTTCACAGCCCCGCGTGGGTCGGGAGAGCAATTGCGGGGCCGTGAAACCGTCGGCGTTCGGCAGACGGGCCGATCACTCGGCCGCGGCAGCCGCCGGGCGCTCATAGGGCTTGCTTGGATCACTCGCTTGCCGATTCATCCATTTGGCCCATTCGCTATAATAGTGACGCATCCCGTTCTCGTCGTGGATCGTCTGATTCTCGTGCCGTCCGAGAAGTATGTGCCGATCCTCCGATCCCGGCAGCATCGTCGTTCCCTGGCCCTGAACACCGATAAGGTCTTCGTGCAGGTTGCGGCCGAACGGACCCCAGATGGAATTGTGATGATTGATACGCGTCATCCTCTCTTCCGGCGTGTCGCGCTTAAGGCCAAGGCCGCGGAACTCGATCATCACCTTGTTCGGCCCAAGCGGCGTAACGATATCACACCGTAATGCAGAGCCGCGCAGGTTGAAGTTCATGCCAGGGAAGAGGTCGATCATATACCACTGGTTCGGCGGCAGATGCGGGAACGACAACTCCGCCCGGCTTTCGAAACCTTCATACTTGTCGTAGTTCACCTCGAAGGTGCCGACGATAATATGACCATGCTCGAAGGCTTCGTTTTTGCGGGCGAAGTAGGCATCGTTAAAGCCGGTGACACGGTTATGGTAGTGCATGAAGTCGTGATAGAACTCGCAATTGGTGTCGTGCCACAGCTTGTAGTTCGTGTTGACGATCGCCTTGTGGTAATGGAACACCTCGAGCGGTTCGGCGTCGAGCGTCTTGCGCAGGCACGAGAAGGCTGACGCGGCCCAGTCTTCAAGCGAGACTGACGGATTATCTTCGAGCGTTACCCAGACGAAGCCGCCGAATTTCACTTCACAGCGGAGTCTGCGCAGGCCGATGTCGTCTTTGCAAAGCCGATCCTGATAGCCTTCTTTTTCCCGGCTGATGAAGACGCAGTTGCCCTTCATGTCGTACTGCCAGCCGTGGAACATGCAGGTCATACGCTTCGGGTTGCCGGAAGGCTGACCGTCGAGAAATGAGCCGGCCGGCCGGCGTTCGACGATCATGCCGCGATGCGGGCAGACATTTAAGAAAGCCCTGATCTGATTGTCGGCGCCGCGCACGATGACGATCGGCTCACGCGCAATCGTCGTTGTCCGGAAGTCATAGGCGTTCGGCAATTCGGATTCGTGGCAAACCGGAATCCAGACCTTCTTGAATATCTTTTCCAGCTCTTCGTTGAAGATACCTTCGTCGGAGTAGATCTTGCTGTCGACCCATTCGTTGGGCGGAAGCGGCGGGTTTGCCACCCATTGTGCATGATTTTTTGCTGCCACGAGGTCCTCCTGTTGCTGGCCGCCTGCCACTGTTTGCATGACAATTGCGCGGGTGACGGCGTCGCCGGTCGTGTCTTGCGGAATGAAGCTCGACCTTTCGGAAGAAAGGTATCGCGATCCGTTCATCACGGGAAATCGAAAATACTTATTTGAAAATAGAGAAAAGCGAGGAATCTTTTCTGCTCTGTGAAATATGCATGGGTCTCATGCTAAATAGCATCGGTCTATCTCCGAATTAAAAAGAACAATTTTACAGCGATGCCACTTCGTCGTGCCATGAGAGCATTAAAAATGAAATTGTGGGAGGACGAAAGAATGACCGATCCGGCAGGGGTCGCAGTTCCAGTGTTCGAAGTTAATAAGGCAGCGAGCACTGTGGCGACGCAAAAAGTAGACGCACATCATCTTCACATTCCGATGCGCGAAGCGCTCCTGGTCGCGCTGGCGGCCGGCCTTGGTTACGGTTTCGACGCTTACGCCGTGAATATCTTCGGCATGCTGGGTCCGACCCTTGCCGCGGATTTGAATATCACCATGAAAACGATCGGCTTGATCGGCTCGATCTTCCTTGCCGGCTATACCATCGGCACAATCGGTTTCGGTATCCTTGCGGACCGGATCGGCCGGCGCGATGCGCTGGGCTGGTCGATCATCATCTATGGCATCACGACGGCGGCCGGCGGCTTGACCAGCAATCTGGCTCTGTTTACGGGTCTTCGCTTTCTGACAGGCATTGGCGGTGCCGGTGAACTCGCGGTTGGCGCGCCCTATACGGCTGAGATGTGGCCGGCAAAGCATCGTGCTTTGGGGACGGGCGGAATCATGTTTTCGCTCTATTCCGCCGGTTACATCGTGGCCGCTATTTGCGCGATGATGATCGTTCCAACCTACGGCTGGCGCTGGGCTTTCGGCTTCGCCATCGTTCCTTCGATCGCGGTTTTCCTGCTGCGGCGGATGGTCCAGGAATCGCCGCGCTTCAAGCACGCGCAGGCCGAGATCGCCGAGTGGGAAAATACGGGGGGCGTCAAGCCGAAGCGCGAGAGCATCTGGAAGATCCCCGGTGCAAAGCGCAGAATCGCCATCGGGTGGATGCTTTATACCGCCAATGCCTGCGGTTACTGGGGCATCAGCGTTTTTCTCACCGCCTTCCTGGTGCAGAAATTCCACGTCACGCCACACGCCGCGATCTTCTATGCGATGATGTTTTATGGCGTGCAGTTCGTTCTCAGCTACGTTGGAACGATGCTCTCTGATGTAATCGGGCGCCGTCCCGCGGGCATTCTGGGCGCGGTCATTATGATCGTCTGCACGGTCATTGCGTCGACCACGTCGTCGTTCAATCTCTTCCTGGTGTTCGGCGCCGTCATGGTTGGCATGCTCGGCTGGCTCTGGGGTATCGGCGACACGTATCTCAGCGAGTTCTTCCGCACCTCGCTGCGCGGCACCGGCTTCGGCATCATGGTCGGAGGCGGACGGGTGGCCTCCATCTTCGTGCCTTACCTCGTGGGTTGGGGCATTGTTGCGCTGGGTCCGACGATTCCCTTCCTGGCAACTGCCGGCTTCTGGGTCCTCACCATCATCGGCTATCTGATGGGGCCGGAGACTGCGGGCAAGGAACTGGAAGAAGTGCAACTCTGATCTAAGCATCTGTCGTGGTGCCTGGCGCGCGAAGTTCTGCGCCAGGCATCCCGAAGCCAGCAAACAGACGACAAATCCCGCTTCCGAATCCTTCGAAACACGCTGCTTGGGCATGATGCCGGCCGCTTCTACAACAAAGGAGAAATAGAGATGTCACCTCCCATTCTTGACATGCGCAATCGGCCCTCATGGCTGCACAAATTCTTCGGTTCAACGCCGGGAACACCTGAGTTCGAGGTCGTGCGCTGGCTCAACAAAAGGGTTGGGTCAAAAGATGTGGATCATTTCACGCAGTCTCCGACTCTCGTCGATTTCACGGCGGAAATGGATGCAGCCGACATCGCGATGGCCGTTATGGTGGCGCGCAGCACGCCGACTGTGCGGGTCAGCAATGATGATGTTGCGGCAACCGCACGCGAATCAAATGGCCGCCTCGTCGGAGTAGCGTCGGTCGATCCGATCGAGCTTGGCCCGAAGAAAAGTCTCGAAGAGGTCGAACGCGCAATCAGCAAGCTCGATCTGCGCGGGCTGAACATCGATGCCGGATTTTATGCGCAGGCGATGCGCGTTGACGATCCGATTCTGCTGCCGCTCTATGAGGCTTGTCAGGGCCTGGGCGTCCCGGTGTATCTGCTTTCAGGGCCGACGACGCCGGATCTGCGCCTGAACGATCCTTACGCGATCGATCGGGTTGCCCAGCAATTCCCGAACCTGCCGATCGTCGCATGCCACGGCTGTTATCCGCATGTTGCCGACATCGTGAGCGTCGCATTCCGCCACGAAAATGTTTTCGTTTCGCCGGACATGTACATGTTCTCGCCTGGCGGCAAGCTCTACATCGAAGCCGCCAATGGCTTCATGCAGGATCAATATCTCTTTGGCACGTCCTATCCCTTCCGTCCGATGCGTCAGAGTGTGGATGATTTGCGCGCCATTGGCCTCACGCCTGAGGCTCTCGAGAAAGTTTCATACAAGAACGCCTGCCGTTTGCTGAAGCTTGATGAAGCAGCAATTGCGTCGTGGTCCGCCCCTGAACCCGAGTGGCGTGTCCTTTCGGCTGCCGTCCCGTAGGTCCGGGTTTGGGATCTCAACCCGGCCACTAACTTGCGCGCTGCCTCAAAAGCAGCGCGCTTTTTTTTGACGCGGACGATTGGGCGTTTATGCGAACCGGAGATTGGCGATCCGGGGCGCGGGTCTCCGGCCCCGCTCCAGAATCAGCAGCTCATCTGTCCGAAAGAGCACCTTGGAAGCCATAGAATTGTTCATTGGTAACAATGCTGCCATGCAATATTGGCAGCTTAGTTTCAGGCGGTGATGTGATAACACGTCGGTCAGCGCGTTATCGCAAACAAGATTCGACCACGGTTATGAACAATTTCCAACGCCTTCAAGGAGCTATGCCTTTCGCCGTCATGCTTTATCTTATGATGACACTGGCGCAATTACATGGAGCGCAGGTGCTTTGGCGAAGCACAATTTCAGCTCCTCCCAGCAGCTTTGCCCTGACAGCAAGCCTGAGCGGCCTCACAGATGAGATGCGTCATGCCGTAAAGACGGGCGGACACGTCGTTCTGCCAGGGGAGCAGATCCCATACAAGATCGGGGGCTTTGTGCCGCCGTAAGCGGTGCACCCAGCAATTTGCAACCACTCATATGCGAAGAGCCCCGGCCGGACCGGGGCTCTACTCATTTGCTTGACGCGTTTTCTTCACGCGAACCGGAAGCCACTTCGCTCGAAAACGCTCTAATGGTAGAGGCTCAGTTCGGGCCTCGGGTCGGGTACGAAGCCGTTGCGATTCGGCATTTGCACCTTCGGCAGCGTCTTGGCGTTCATGGTCGCGTCCGGCTTGATGATGTGACCCTGAGCCAGAATGAAGGCGACCACGGAATAGACCTGGTCATCAGTGAGAGATCCCGGGGCGCTGAAGGGCATGGCCCGCTTGACGTAGTCGAAGAGGGTAGTGGCATAAGGCCAGTAACTCTCGACAGTTTTCACCGGGGCATTGGTGGCGAGCGTGCCGCGTCCGCCGATCAGGCGATCGCCGCCAAATCCTGGCTTCGGATTGCCTTGCAACTTGTCGCCATGACAAATGGCGCAGTTATCCATGAAGACAACGCGTCCTTCGCTCGGCGTGCCCGAGCCCGCGGGCAAGCCCGTGCCATCTGGCGGAATTGCAAAATATTTGCTGAGTTCTGCCTTGGTGACGGGCGTGCCGACGCCAATGCGCGTATCGCTGGCGCTTTGCGCAAAGGCACAGGCGGACGCGCCGATCGAGAAAGCGCCGGCGAGCAGCAGGCGCCGCACGAGGGGTTTCAGATCATGCGTGAACATTGCTGACACCTCCGTCGCTCGCGACTGCCCAGCTTTGAATGGAATTCAGATGATAGACCGACGCGTAGGGGCCATGATCGCCGCGGATGGCGAGCAGTTGGGCGAGCGTCGGCTGGATATAGCCGGTTTCGTCAGTGCATCGGCTTTGCAGGATGGCGGGCTTGCCATCCCATATCCAGGGGAAGGTAAAGCGCACCGTACACATGGGCTCGGGCGTCGATTCGATGCGCGCCGGATACCAGAGATGGCCTCCGTCTGTTGAGACATCCACGGAGAGAATCCGGCCGCGTCCCGACCAGGCAAGACCACTGATCGTGTAAATGCCGGGTCCTGGCAGTTTCATGTCGCCTGACGGGAAGGTGATGACCGATTTCGCATCCATATCCAGCGTGAAGATGCGGGCTTTGCCATCGGCCATAAGGTCCGTGTACTTCGAGGTTTCCTCGCGCGTCATAAATGGCTTGTCGCTGACTTGAAGACGCCGCAGCCATTTGATGTTTGTATTGCCCTCGTAGCCCGGCAAAAGCAGACGCAGGGGATAGCCCTGCTCGGGCCGCACCGCCTCGCCATTCTGCCCATAGACGATCATTGCGTCGTTAAGCATTTTCTCGAGCGGAATACTGCGCGTCATCACGGCTGCATCCGAGCCTTCGCCCAACACCCATTTCGCGCCATCCTTCAGGCCGACCTCACGCGCGAGGGTCGAAAACAATACGCCTGTCCATTCAGACGTGCTGAGAAGGCCATGCGTCTGCTGCACGGTCTTTCCCTTCGGCGATTTCCATTCGGTCAGGCCGTTGCCGGAACATTCGATGAAATGACGCCGCGTGACCGATGGCAAGCGCTTGATGTCATCCATGCTGAAGCGCTTGGGCGTACCGACCATGCCATGCACCACAAGGCTGTGCCGGCTTGGATCAATCGTCGGTATGCCGTTATGATGACGTTCGAAATGAAGGCCTGACGGCGTGATATTGCCGTACAGGGATGCAAGCGGCGTCAGCGACCAGGAGGTATTTGCGTTAGGCGTGGGAAAGCGAATGCGCACGGCGGTTTCGAATTGCGAGCGCGTGCCATAGCCTCCGTCACCAGCGACGGGACGCCCTGGCACTTTCGTCGGATCTTCGGGCACGTCATACCAAACCGCGCCAGGAGGCGCTTTTTCCGCGGCGCGCGCCGGCAGGGTAGCCAATGCCAGTGCCGAAGCTGCGCCGAGCGCGGAGCCGGCGCCAAAGATGAAACGCCGGCGATTGGCCTCAAGCGTATCGAACATGCCATCCCGGCATGGGCAGTCCTCGCCGGTATCCGAACCAGCGACTCTATCGTCTGACGATGCCATCGCTTCCTCCAGAGCTAGTGCGTTTTCGAGCAGATAGCTTTCCCGTCCGCGTGAAGAAAACGCATCAAACAAACAATAGAACGGCACGTCTGATTCCGTAGAGCCGGGGAGACTCCGAAAGCACGTCCGTCCAACAATTATTGGACCGAGCGGTCAGTCCATAGCTACCTATTGGTAGGTAGTGCGTCAAGCACAAAAGCTCTGCCGGGAGAAGAATCAGTCTGGATGGATCAGGCTTGGATGCGGCTTGTGGCGGTCAGCGCCGCGAGCGCGCATGAAGCGATGCGCGCCTGAGGAGAGTCTGCGCGGCTCGTCAGAATGATCGGCACCTGCGTACCGAGCACGAGGCCGGCGCAGGCGGCTCCTGCGAGATAGACGAGGGATTTATAGAGGCTGTTGCCGGTATCGAGGTTCGGAACCATGATGATGTCCGGCTCTCCCGCAACTGCGGAAACGATGTTTTTCGTTTTTGCTGATTCGATGGAAATGGCGTTGTCGAAGCCAAGCGGCCCATCAAGAATAGCGCCTGTAATCTGACCACGGTCGGCCATTTTGCAAAGCATCGCCGCATCTACAGTAGAGGCGAGCAGGGGGTTCACCGTTTCGACCGGCGCGATGATCGCGACCTTCGGACGTTCGACGCCGATCGCATGGGCAAAATCGACGGCATTGCGGACGATGTCCGCTTTTTCGACGATCGTGGGTGCGATGTTGACGACTGCATCGGTCAGCATCAGCGGCTTGTGGTAGGCGGGACAGTCGAACCAGAAGATGTGGCTGATGCGCCGCGCTGTGCGCAGCGGGCTGTCGCGGCCGACGACGGCGCCAAGCAGTTCGTCTGTGTGCAGAGACCCTTTCATAATCGCGGCGATTTCGCCCTCATGCGCAAGTGCGACCGCACGGCGGGCGGCGGCAGTGGCGTCATCGGCCTCGATGATTTCCATGCCATCAAGTCCGAGATGCGCCTCGGCCGCAATTTTCCGGATGTTGGCGGCAGGACCGATCAGAATTGGCGCGATAAGGCCGCGCGCCTTCGCCTCGATTGCGGCGCTCAAAGCGCTTGTTTCGCAGGGATAGACCACGCCGACGCGCAAGGGCTCTCGGGTGTATGCCCGGTCGATCAGCGCGGCGAGCCTGGGGTAGGCGATGTTCGTCTGCGGTATCGACACGGGAGGCGATCTCCTCAGATCATGTTAATATCGCCGATAAAGTCTCGGCTGCTGCGCTGAGCGTCGCGAGCCGCTCGGTCGCATTGTTGCGAGAGAGCCGCACCACGGGCGCCTGTAATGCCAGAGCGGCGACGCATTCGCGTCGCGTCTTGTCGATGACCGGCACGGCGATGCAGAAAAGGCCTGACAGGAATTCCTCATCGTCGAGCGCGTAGCCCTGCCGCCGGATCAACGCGAGTTCTTCATTCAGCGCGTTTATCTCGACAATCGTATTCGGCGTGTGGCGGTCGAGGATGAGTGTGCTGAGAAGGCGGTTGCGTCGGGCAGGCGACATCATCGCGAGGAACATCTTGCCGCTGGCCGAGCAATGCGCCGGCACCCGTGAGCCTTTTTGAAACGCGACGCGCAGCGGCAGCTTCGCCTCGACACGATCGAGGTACATGACCTCGCCGCCTTCGAGGATCGTAAGATTGCAGGATTCGCCAAGTTCGCGAACGAGCCGTTCCAGAACCTGATGGCGCTGCGTCGAACTCGGATTGTTGGACAGAATAGCGAACGCAAGCGAGGTCGCGCGGGCCGCGAGTTCATAGCGACGGCCGTCCGGCATTCGTCTGATCAGTTCGGCGCTCTCAAGCATGGCGAGCCATCTGTGGAGTGTCGGCTTCGGAAGGTTCGCGGCTTCCGTCAGTTCGGCAAGAGTTGGTGCGTGATCCAGCCCCGCGATGATCTCAAGCAGGCTGAAAGCCTTGAGAGCGGGGGAGGATTCGGTTGTCTGGTCGGGAATGTCATCCATTGTGTTGACCCCTTTATATTTCAGTTTTCGAAATAATCAAAGTCGAAAAATGAGATTTCTGTTGATTTAGGTGCGCCAAGGAGTAGGGTCCGTTTCCGAAGTGGCGTGGCATTACTCCAGGAGGGTGGATCCGATGAACTATATGCGTGCCCCGGCAGCGGTCACCCGTGGCCGCCATAAAATGACAGCTTCGGAAGCTTTCGTCGAAACTCTGGCGGCTCAGGGCGTCACCGAGGTTTTCGGGATTGTCGGCTCTGCCTTCATGGATGCGCTGGACATATTCCCAGGCGCAGGCATCCGTTTCGTTCCGGTCGCGCATGAGCAGGGGGCCGTCCACATGGCCGACGGTTATTCGCGCGTTTCGGGCCGTCACGGCGTCTGCATCGCGCAGAACGGGCCGGGCATCACGAATTTCGTCACCGGCGTCGCGGCCGCCTACTGGGCGCATTCACCCGTCGTCTTCATCACGCCCGAGACAGGTTCGACGACGATCGGCCTCGGCGGCTTTCAGGAAACCGAACAACTTCCGATCTTCTCCAAGATCACGAAGTACCAAGCCCACATTATGAACGCGAAACGCATCGCGGAATTGACGGGCCGCGCCTTCGATCGTGCGATGCTGGAGATGGGGCCTGCGCAGATCAACATTCCACGCGATTATTTCTATGCCGAAGGTGAGTATGAGATTCCGCGTCCGATCCGGGTGCGGCTTGGCGCAGGCTCTGAAGATTCGCTCGATGAAGCGGCGAAGATTATCGCCGCAGCGAAGTTCCCGGTCATTCTCGCCGGCGGCGGCGTGATCAACAGCGGCGGCCTCGATGCGGCGCAAGCGCTCGCTGAGCTTCTGCATGCGCCTGTCGCCAACAGCTATCTGCATAATGACTCCTTCCCGGCTTCGCATCCGCTATGGGTCGGGCCGCTCGGCTATCAGGGTTCGAAAGCGGCGATGAAGCTGATCGCCAAAGCGGACGTGGTGATTGCGCTGGGCACCCGCCTCGGGCCGTTCGGAACCTTGCCGCAGCACGGGCTCGATTACTGGCCGAAGAACGCGAAGATCATCCAGATCGATGCCGATCCGCGCATGCTCGGCCTGGTGAAGCCGGTTGAGGTCGGCATTTATGGAGATGCGCGCGAGGCGGCCAACGCTCTCGTCAGCCGCCTCAAGGGTGCTTCGCTTGCGAGCAAGGCGAACCGCGAGGAACGCGCTGCCGAGATCAAGCACGAAAAAGAGACATGGGAAGCAGAGCTTACCGCCTGGACGCATGAGGGCGATCCCTTCTCGCTCAATGTTGCGAAGGACTCGCGTTACATGCACCCGCGCGAAATGTTGCGCGCTCTGGAAAGAGCGATGCCGGCCGATGCGATGGTTTCGACGGACATCGGCAACATTTGCTCGGTCTCCAATTCCTATCTGCGCTTCGAGCGGCCGCGCTCGATGTTCGCCGCGATGAGCTTCGGCAATTGCGGTTATGCCTTTCCGGTTATCTGCGGCGCCAAGATCGCGGCACCAGACCGCCCGGCGATCGCTTATGTCGGCGATGGCGCCTGGGGCATCAGCCTCAATGAACTGCTCACTTGCGCGCGCGAGAAGATCGGCGTCACGGTCGTCGTCTTCAACAATGGGCAATGGGGCGCTGAAAAGAAGAACCATGTGGACTTCTATTCGCAACGCTTCCAGGGCGTGAATCTCGACAATCCAAGCTGGGCGGCGGTCGCCAAGTCCTTTGGCTGCGAGGGCATCACGGTCGATCGCGTCGCGGACGTCGGAGATGCTCTGAATGCCTCGATTGCCGCGCAGGCTGAGGGCCGCACGAC
>SCSF01000069.1 GCA_004298435.1 Beijerinckiaceae bacterium | reverse complement strand
CGCGCCGCGAAGGTGGAGGAACGCCGCGCCGATCTGTTTGGCGGCGCAATCGTCAACCCGACGGAGAAACGCCCCGCGCTGCATATGGCGCTGCGCAATCTCAGCGGCGCGCCGATGTTCGCGCAAGGCCGCGATGTGATGCCCGACGTTGTGGCCGAGCAGCGCAAGATGCTGCGCTTCGCCGAGGACATCCGATCCGGCGTTACCACGAACGCGAATGGTGAAGCGTTCACGGACATCGTCAACATCGGAATCGGCGGCTCCGATCTTGGCCCCGCCATGGCTGCCAAAGCGCTGGCGCCTTTCATCGCGCCGCATCTTTCGCTGCATTTCGTCGCCAATGTGGACGGCAGCGATCTCGGCGATCTTCTACCGAAGCTGCCGCTCGCGAAAACGCTTTTCATCGTCTGCTCAAAGACGTTCACCACGCTCGAAACGCTGACCAATGCCGCGGCGGCGCGACAGTATCTTGTTGAACGGCTTGGCGAACCGGCGGTGGCGGCGCAGTTTTGCGCGGTCTCGACGGCGCTCGATCAGGTTGCGGCTTTTGGCATCGCGCCGGATCGCGTGTTCGGTTTCTGGGATTGGGTCGGCGGGCGCTATTCGCTCTGGTCCTCCATCGGTCTTTCGCTCGCCATCGGAATCGGCGCGGAACAGTTCGAGAGTTTTCTTTCGGGCGGCCAGGACATCGACAGACATTTCGGAGCCGCGCCGCTCGAAAAAAATGTGCCGGTGCTGATGGCGCTTCTCGGCGTCTGGTATCGGAATTTCTGGGGTTATGCCGCGCATGCGGTCATTCCCTACGATCAGCGCCTCGCGCGGTTCTCGGCTTATTTGCAGCAGCTCGAAATGGAATCGAATGGCAAGTCCGTCGATCTTTCGGGAGCGCCGGTGGAAGGTGCAACGTGTCCCGCCTTATTTGGCGAGCCGGGCACCAACGGCCAGCATGCGTTTTTCCAATTGTTTCATCAGGGGACGGAAATCGTGCCGATCGATTTCCTCGTTGCTTCGGAACCCGTTTCGGCAGATGCGCACCAGCACGAATTGCTTGTCGCCAATTGTCTGGCGCAGAGTGAGGCGCTGATGCGTGGACGCTCGCGAGAAGAGGTCGAGCAGCGCCTGCGCGCACAAGGACTCGATGCGGCAAGTATCGCGAGACTGGCTCCGCATAAAGTCTTTGCTGGAAATCGGCCATCAAGCACTTTTCTTTACAGGCAGTTGTCGCCGCGGGTGCTTGGCCAGTTGATCGCGCTTTATGAGCACAAGGTCTTTGTGCAATCGGTGATCTGGGACATCGATCCCTTCGACCAGTGGGGCGTCGAACTCGGCAAGGAGCTGGCGCTGCGGCTCGCGCCGATCATCGCCGACAGCAAGGCTCCGCTCTCGGGCCTTGACGCTTCGACCGCGGGGCTCATTGCGCAAGTTCGGAAATTGAAGGGGTCTCACGCGTCCAGGTGAACCAGCCCTCTCCCGCCGGGAGAAGGAGAGCGCTATCTCTCCGCCGTCATGCACGGACTTGATCCGCGCATCCAGAAACGTAGCCGCTCAATCGGGCCGTATGCCCGGACAAACGGCCTATCGTCAGCGACTGGATACGCGGATCAAGTCCACGTATGACGGAACTGTCCGGGGATTGATCTGCGCATCCAAGGAAAGAGCGGTTTCGAACGAAGGGACTTCCGGCTCGCGTGACGAAAACGCAAAGCAGCACGCCGCGCACAAACAAACATGCGCGGCGTGCTGGCCGTGACCATGGCGTAATCGCGATGAAGGAAGGCCGCTTTTTATTTCAGATGCCTGGCGAGGAACTTGTTCATTTCGAACATCGTCGCCTTGGGCTGGCCGAAGACGGCGGCGAGTTTGGGATCGGCGATGATTTCGCGCTTGTTCTCGGGGTTCTGCAATTTGTGCTTGCGGATGTAATCCCACACCTTGCTGACCACTTCGGTGCGCGGCAGCGGGTCGTTTCCAACGATCGCCGCGAGCTCTTTCGACGGCTCGAGAGGTTTGGCGAATGCGCTCGGCGCCTTGGCTGCGGCCTTCTTCTTGGCCGCGGGCTCCTTGCTGGCCGGCTTCTTCGGTGCGGTTGTCATGCTTTTCCTCCGATCGAGTCTGCGCGAATCTCGCGGTCCGCCGAATCTACTAACTAAAATCAACGCGATCGGAAACGTGCGGCAAGGCCATTTGCGAGGTAAATTTGATTTATACCGGGCAAATTCGCCGGGAGAGCGGCTAAATCATCTGCAAGGCCTGCCATTTCCGCCTCTCAAGCTCCTCTGGCTCCAAAGCTATGCGTCTTGTGCATAGCTTTGGCTTGCCAGAAAAGGCTTCTACAGGCCGGATTTCCGCGCCCGTCGGGCCAGCGTCTGCAAGCGCAAGGCGTTAAGCTTGATGAAGCCAGCCGCATCGCGATGATCGTAGGCAACCGCGCCATCCTCGAACGTCACCAGATCCTGATTGTAGAGCGAATAGGGGCTCGTGCGTCCGACAACCGAGACGGAGCCCTTATAGAGTTTCACGCGGACGCTGCCGGTGACGAATTGCTGGCTGTGATCGATCAGCGCTTGCAGCATCTCGCGTTCCGGCGAGAACCAGAAACCGTTGTAGATGAGTTCGGCATATTTCGGCATCAGCTCATCTTTCAGATGCGCTGCGCCGCGATCGAGCGTGATCTGTTCGATGCCGCGATGCGCCGCGAGCAGAATTGTGCCGCCGGGCGTTTCGTACATGCCGCGCGATTTCATGCCGACGAAACGGTTCTCGACAAGATCGAGCCGCCCGATGCCGTTGATGCGGCCAAGTTCGTTCAGATGCGCGAGAAGCGTCGCAGGCGACATTTTCTTGCCGTCTACGGCGACGGGATCGCCCTTTTCGAAAGTGACCTCGATGATGGTCGGCTTGTCAGGCGCATCTTCCGGATTGACGGTGCGCGAATAGACATAGTCCGGCACCATTTCCGCCGGATCCTCAAGCACTTTGCCTTCAGAGGACACATGCAGGAGATTGGCGTCGACGGAAAACGGCGCTTCGCCGCGCTTGTCTCTGGCGATCGGGATCTGGTTCTGCTCAGCGAAAGCGAGCAATGCGGTGCGTGAGGTCAGGTCCCATTCGCGCCACGGCGCGATGACCTTGATGTCGGGTTCGAGCGCATAATAGGAGAGCTCGAAGCGAACCTGATCATTGCCCTTGCCGGTCGCGCCGTGCGCCACGGCGTCGGCGCCTATCTTGCGGGCGATCTCGATCTGCTTTTTGGCGATCAGCGGCCGCGCGATGGATGTGCCGAGAAGATACAGGCCCTCATATTGGGCGTTGGCGCGGAACATCGGGAAGACGTAATCGCGGGTGAATTCCTCGCGCAGGTCTTCGACGAAGATATGCTCGGGCTTGATGCCGAGAAGCAGGGCCTTCTGCCTCGCCGGCTCCAGTTCCTCGCCCTGACCGAGATCGGCCGTGAAGGTCACGACCTCGCATCCATAGGTCGTTTGCAGCCATTTCAGGATGATCGAAGTATCCAGCCCGCCGGAATAGGCGAGGACGGCGCGTTTGATCTTTTTCGTTTCGGCCATTTTGGCTTTGCCTGGAATTTGGG
>SCSF01000068.1 GCA_004298435.1 Beijerinckiaceae bacterium | reverse complement strand
GCTCTTCCAGAGGCTTTCAAGGTTCAGCGACAAGGTATCCTCCCTGGATCACGGTGCGATGGCGCGAAAATGCAGTCAGCCCAGATGCCCGTAGATTTTGATCCCATCCTTGCCGGCCGAAATGACAGCATTGGCAAGGCCGATGAAAAGACCATGTTCGACGACGCCTGGTATGGCGCTGAGCCTTGGCGCCAGTTCGTCGGCTACCGGAATTGCTCCGAAAGCGCAATCGAGCAGATAATTTCCGCTATCGCTGGTTAAGACCGCGCCGTCGGGGCCTTTCCGTAGCGTAATGACTCCTTCGCAGCCGCAGATCCTGGCCTCGCGCACAATCGCGGCGCGGGTCGCCTCATAGCCGAAGCGGCTGATCTCGATGGGCAAAGGGAATTTGCCGAGCGTGGCGACGGCTTTCGACGCGTCGGAAATGACGACCATGCGCTTTGAGGCGGCAGCTACGATCTTCTCGCGCCAGAGCGCGCCGCCGCCGCCCTTGATGAGCCGCAACTGCGGGTCGAATTCGTCGGCGCCATCGATCGTGAGGTCGAGCCTGTTGAAGTCCGGCGGCATGAGCGGGATGGCGAGAGATTCTGCCTGAATGCGGGTGCGTTCCGACGTGGGTACGCATGTCACTCGCAGGCCTTCGGCCACCCTGGCTCCGAGCAAGGCAACGAAATGCGCCGCCGTCGAGCCGGTGCCAAGGCCAAGGCGCATGCCCGGCTTCACAAGCTCCAATGCAGCGGCGGCGGCTTGCCGCTTTGCCTCGTCCGGGTTCTGGCTTTCCATGGCAAGCGGTTAGGCTGCCAATATGTTTCCGTCAAGCCTTCGGGTGGCGGTGACGCGGGCACTTGAGAGAACAAAAGCCCTCGTGCTTCGAGACGGCTGCTGCGCAGCCTCCTCAGCATGAGGGCTTGGGACAGTCGGTAAATCAAGTTGAGGTTTCACCAGAACCCTCACTCTGAGGTGCGGAGCGAAGCGGAAGCCTCGAAGGGCGAGGAATCGTAATCCTCGATGATTATGCTCAGGATGAGGGCGTTGGGGTAACTCTTTGGTTTAAAATTTGGAATTTGCCTGGCTACTTCGCCGGTGGCGTGCAGACGACGGAGCCATTGAGCACATAGCAGATCGACATCATGCCGGTTCGCACATCGACGCGGAACACGCCGCCCTCGCGCTCGTGCCGCGAGGCGACGAGTGCATATTCGCTCGAACCCTGCGGCCCGGCGCCTTCGCCCGGCGGATAGCAGAGCGTCACGCCCACGGTGCCTTCCTTCAGGCCATATTGGCAGGCGCCGACCTCGCCGGTCGCCTTGTCGAGGCGGTAGACGCGATTGAGGTCGATTTCCGGCGCCGCCAGAAAGTCATAGCTCGCCGCAGCGGCGCTCCCGGCCCAGCTGGCGAGCGCGACCACCGCGGCGGCGGTGGCGGTGCAGAAACGAAACCGGGCAAAGCGGCGAGTTTTCGGAAACGAGGCGATCATGTTCGGGCTCTCCAAATTCCGGCGATGCGAATCGTCGCATCCTTATACGAAAGCCTTGGCCGAAGTGCGACTTTCGTTCCCGATCGCGTGCTTGAAGCCAGCCTCGCATCGTCTTATTGAAGCGCATGGCCTTATCCAATTCCGTTCCGCCGATTCTCGTCTTCGATCTCGATGGCACACTTGCAGAAACGGCGCCCGACCTCGTCGCAACCCTCAATATGCTTCTGACCCGCGAGGGTTTTCCGGCGGTGCCTTACGAAACAGCCCGCGGCTTGGTCGGCGGCGGTGCACGCGCCTTGATCGAGCGCGGCCTCGCCCATTGCGGCGGCAGCCTCCCGGCAGCGCGGGTCGATGAGATGTTCGAGGAATATCTCAGCTATTACGACGCCCACATCGCCGATGCGACAACGCTCTTTCCGGGCGTCAGCGCCGCGCTCGACCGCTTCGATGCGGCGGGGTGGCGGTTTGCCGTCTGCACCAACAAGATCGAATATTCCGCCGTGCTGCTTCTCGAAGCACTTGGCGTCGCTAACCGGTTCAAGGCCATCTGCGGCAGGAATTCGTTTCCGATAAGCAAGCCCGATGGCCGCGCCCTTCTGATGACAATCGAAAAAGCAGGCGGCCGCAGCGATCGCGCAATTATGGTGGGCGATTCGAGGACCGATATCGAAACGGCGCAAAACGCCAAGATCCCTGTGGTCGCGGTCGATTTCGGCTATACCGAAATGCCGGTCGAAGCTTATGAACCGGACCGGGTCATCTCGCATTTCGATGATCTTTGGGATGCGGCGGAAAGCCTTGCCGAAAGCAACTGGTCGATCGCGCAGGCCTCCTGAAGCGGGAAACGGAAAAGAAGCCCGCTTCCGTCCCTTGACTTTGATCGCCAAAAGCCGTTTTCGGTAGACCTCTGATCCGGCACCACGTCGGTCTTGAGCGGGATGCGAAAAAGTGGACTTCCGGTTTTTCGCTTAAATCCCGCTCAAATATATTGAAATCGATCACGTCATATGCGTTCAGTTCGGTCGAACTAAACGCATCGTGATCTGGGGCGCGTAGCTCAGCGGGAGAGCACTCCCTTCACACGGGAGGGGTCACAGGTTCAATCCCTGTCGCGCCCACCATTCAAGCCGCAGCTATTGTTCTGAATTTGAATTCAGCGGCGCGGTCACCCAACTTCCCACGACCTGTGCAAATGCGTGGCCTTCGGCACTAGCGCCCACCAATAAGGCGGTGCTGTAGCGCGCGTCGAAAGCCAGCGAATCGACGACGCTAAAACTGGCAAGCAGAAAAGTTAAAAATATAACTACACGCATAGCGACAGAATATCTCGCCATACACTCATAAAGTCTTAACGGGCGGTCAGGCGCCGGTGAATCAATCGCATTGGAGCCGGATGCTGGCCGCTCCTCTCCCCGTTCACGGGGAGAGGTAAGGTGAGGGGCCGGGGGATTTGCCGAAGTCCTGATCACTGTCTGGTGGCGTAACGCCATTCAAGGCTACGGCTACTCGCCAAGCCCCTCACCCTAACCCTCTCCCCGTTCACGGGGAGAGGGGATAAGGGCGTCGTTTAAGGCGTCACTTTCTACGCCCGCGCCTCTACCGCCGCAGAGAGATGCATGCCGACCGATTCCAGCAAAAGCTCGTAGGCGCGATCGACGATACTATCGAGCGAGGGTGTCTTGGCGAACATGGCTTTCGCCTCGGCGACAAGCTCCTCGCGGCGAGGGATATGCGAGAGGCGGGGGACCATCAGCGCGTCGGCGGCGTTCTTGCGCGCCCGCAGCAGCGCTTCGCGCAGCGCCGGCAGTTCGCCCCAGTTTGATGCCGAGGCTATGGCCTGCGCGATCCGCTCGGAATTGAAGCGCGCCGCAAGCTGCTCGGCGGCGCGGTTGACAACCTGCCAGCCGAGCCGGTGCTCATTGCGCAGGACTTTCTCGGGCGGCTGTTTCAGATCCCAGACGATGCTGGGCCAGGACAGGACCTTCAGGATATAATAGGTCGGATCGATCTCCCACCATTTGAAGCCCTGGCGGGCGCTGCTCTGGTGCGCGTGATGATTGTTGTGCCAGCCTTCGCCCATGGTGAGGAGCGCGAGGAACCAGTTGTTGCGTGAGTGGTCGCCGGTCACATAGCGCTTGCGTCCATGCACATGCGCCAGCGAATTGATGCAGAAAGTCGCGTGGTAAAGCACCACTGTACTCCACAGGAATCCGACGACGAGGCCGGACCAGCCGGCGATGAGGAAGCAGAGTCCGGCCAGGAGCACCGCAGGCGCAAGTTCGAAGCGGTGCAGCAACATCAGTTCGGGATAGCGGGCGAAATCCTTTATTTTCGCCAGATCGGTTCCATCATTCTCGCGGGCGAATATCCAGCCAAGATGGCTGTAGAAAAAGCTGCTTTGCACGGGGGAATGGATGTCCGCATCTGTATCGGAATGCAGATGGTGATGGCGATGCTTGGCGGCCCACCAGAGGACGCTTTTCTGGGCGCTGCTTTGCGCGAGAAACGCCAGAATGAATTGGAAAACCCGGCCGGTCGCATAGGCGCGATGCGAGAAGTAACGATGATACCCCGCTGTGATCGCGAAAATCCGCAGCCAGTAAAGGCCAAAGCCCAGCGCGGCCGCCTGCCAGGTGACCCCCGACCAGATCGCCGCCACACAGGCGAGATGGATCAGCACAAAAGGAATGGCGGCGGGATAGAGAATATCGTCAGGCCTCGAAGTGCGGTCTGCGTCGGAAGGCATAATCTGTGTCCTGCTTTCTCTGATGTTTTGGAATTTTCCAGTTTGTGCGAAGGAACTGCGCCAGAGCAAGGAAATTGAGCCGCGCTTATTCTGCGAGCTGCCGACGGATTTCAGGCATTTCCTGCTGCCGCGCTTCGCTGACCTCGGGATAGCTCATATCGAGACTTTCCAGCGTGTCGAGGATGATCTGGGAAACAATCAGCCGGGCATTTTCCTTATCGTCAGCCGGTACAACATACCATGGCGCCTTTTTTGTGCTCGTCGCCGCCAGACAATGCTCGTAAGCCTTCATATAGTGCTTCCAGAATTTCCGCTCCTCCACGTCCGAAAGGCTGAATTTCCAGTTCTTCTCGGGGTTATCTATCCGCGCCAGAAACCGCTGTTTCTGCTCATCTTCCGAGACATGGAGGAAGAACTTCACGATGCGCGTCCTATTGACATGAAGATGGTGCTCGAGGTCGACGATCGAGCGAAAGCGGCCCTTCCAGAATGCCTTGTCGTCGCTGCGGGCATCCGGCAGGCCCTCGTTTTGCAGCAGTTCCGGATGGACTCGCACAATCAGCGTCTCCTCGTAATAGGAACGGTTGAAGATGCCGATGCGGCCGCGTTCCGGCAGGTCGCGGACAGCGCGCCAGAGGAAATCATGTTTCAACTCGGAAGAACTCGGCTGTTTGAAGCTGAAAACCTCGCAACCCTGCGGATTGACGCCTGACATCACATGCCTGATGGCGCCATCCTTTCCGGAGGCGTCCATGCCCTGGAAAATCAGAAGCAAGGCATGGCGTTCGCAAGCATAGAGAAGCCGTTGCAGCTTGCTGAGCTTGCCGACGTGCGCGCGCAGGATTTCCTCATATTCATCCTTCGATGCGTAGACGGGCTCAACTCTGGTCGGCCATTTCCCGAGATCGACCGTGTCGTCTTCGGGAACTCGAAACTCCTTTGACCTGATTTTCATTTTGTTCCCCTGAGCAATCGGACCGCAGGGCCAGGGAAGGGGATCAGCCTCGCCCGGAGAACGGCCTTGCGATTTTAGCTAGAGCGGGATGCGAAAAAGTGGATACCGGTTTTTCGAGGGAATTCCGCTCTAATTTATTGGAATCGATCACGTTGCATGCGTTCAGGTCGTTTTCGGCCTAAACGCATCGTGATCTAGGCAGCGCTTCGGTGTGGGTAGTAATAACGCTGGCCAATGCCTTGCGGAGTGGCGCTCTGGATACCAGATTTTCCTTGAAACCAGGAATTTTGAAGGGTCGACTCAATTAATTTTCCAGCTCATTGGCGCGACTCGCGCTAAGCTCAGGCCGTTTTCTCATCCCCTCATTTTCGACGAAGGTTGCGCGTGGAGAAAGATTTGGACCGCAAGAAGGTCGTTATCGCCGGCGGAGGATTCGGCGGCCTGTCCGTCGCTCATGCTCTCAAGGGTCTTCCGATCGACATCACGCTCGTAGACCGTCAGAACCATCATTGTTTCCAGCCGCTGCTTTATCAGGTTGCCTCGGCCGTTGTCTCGCCGGCGGACATCGCCTGGCCGATCCGTAACATTCTGCGCAACCAGTCCAACATCCGCGTCGTGATGGCGGACGTTCTTGGCGTCGATGTCGATGCGAAGCTCGTGAAAACCGACTCCGTCGCCTTGTCTTACGACTATCTGGTGCTCGCGACGGGCGCGACCCATTCCTATTTCGGCCATGACGACTGGGCCAAATATGCGCCGGGCCTCAAGACGATTTCGGACGCAACGCAGATCCGCGCGCGGATGCTGCTGGCTTTCGAACAGGCGGAGCTTGCGACAGACGAGGCGCGCCGCCGCGCGCTGCTGACGTTCGTGATCGTCGGCGGCGGCCCGACGGGCGTCGAAATGGCTGGCGCGATCGCCGAGGTCGCTTTGCAGACGCTTCCCCATGATTTCCGGGATATCGATCCGAGGTCCGCCCGCATTCTGCTGATTGAGGCCGGCCCGCGCGTGCTGCCCTCTTTTCCGGAGGCGCTTTCCGCCTACGCAGGGGAAACCCTCAGGAAACTGGGCGTCACTGTGATGACGTCTTCACCGGTCACCGAGTGCGATGGCACAGGTGTGACGGTGAATGGCGAGAGGATCGAGGCCAACACGATCATCTGGGGCGCCGGCGTCGTCGCCTCTCCGGCGGCGGAATGGGTCGGCGCGGCGCATGATCAGGCAGGCCGTGTGAAGGCGGAGCCGGATCTTTCCGTCCCGGGCCATCCGGATATTTTCGTCATCGGCGACACCGCGGCCGTACACGATAGCAAGGGCCGGCAGGTGCCGGGCATCGCCCCGGCGGCAAAGCAGATGGGCAAGTATGTCGGCAAGCTGATCGCCGGGGAACTCGCCGGCAAGCCGCGCCCCGCGCCGTTCGTTTATCATCACCAGGGCGATCTCGCGACGATCGGAACGCATTCCGCCGTCGTCAATCTCGATCATCTGACGCTGAAGGGAATTATCGGCTGGCTCTTCTGGAGCGTTGCGCACATCTACTTCCTGATCGGCATCCGCAACAGGTTCGTGGTGGCGATTTCCTGGATCTACGGCGTCTTCACGTCCGGGCGCGGCGCGCGCATCATCACGCTGCCTGACAATGCGCGCAGCGCGACGCGCAACAATGTCAGGTAAGCGGTAGTCCTGATTCATTCAGTATAGATTGGATAATCGACAATGCCTTTGGTGCGTATATCTCTGCGAAAAGGTAAGACGCCGGATTACAGGCGCGCCATCGCCAAGCATGTCTATGAGGCGCTGCGCGAGGCGTTCAAGGTGCCGGATGAAGACCGTTTCGTTCTGATAGACGAGTATGAGGGTTCGGATTTCATCTACAGCCCCAGCTATCTCGGAGTGACCCGCGACGATGATCTCGTGATGATACAGATCACCGCCAACAATACGCGCACAGTCGATCAGAAAAAGGCGCTCTATGCTGCGATAGCGGAGCGGCTCGCCAAAGACCCGGGCATAAGGCCGGAGAATGTGCTGATCAGTCTCGTCGAAGTGGCGAAGGAGAACTGGTCCTTCGGCAATGGCGTCGCGCAATACGCGTGAGGAGTGCGTTACGCGCTCGGATGTTTTTCCTCGCGGACACTCATCGAATTGCCGCGCCAGATGAAATCGTCTACGAGCCACGCGTCGAAATAGATTACCGGAAGCATCAGGTCGCGCAGCAGAAAGAAAAACGGTAGCCGCCAGGAGAAATACCAGCGGTTGGCGATCGCAAGGATCGTCTCCGCGCTGTAGAGAAGGGCGAGCGTCAGGCCCGCGACCAGAGCCACGTTCCAGCCGAGAAGATGCGCCGTATAGCTCGCCAGAATGACGGGCAGGGCGGCCCCCGCAAGGATCTCGGGCGCATAATGGAACGGGAAGGTCTTGCGCCGCATGCGCGCCCAGCGGATCTGCCGGAACCAGACATCGCGGAACGGACGCTTGCCGAGCGGCTGTTCGAAGGGGCTATCGACGAGATTGATTTTGAGCCCGGCGCGTCGCACGAGCTTCGTCGAGGCGGCGTCTTCCGCAATTTCGGCGGCAAGCGCGCGGATGCCACCACCGGCGTCAAGAATATCGCGGCGCCAGAGCATGTTCTTGCCTTGCGCGAAGCCCACGCCTATTCCATCAGCGGAATATTGCCAGCGCGCCTGATAGGTGTTGAGAATCGCGATTTCCAGCTCGGCCCAGAGGTTTTGTGGTTGCGAGCCTTGCGGCATGGAGCAGACGAGTCCGGTTGTCGGACGCCAGCTCGCAAGCATGCGTTGAATGTAATCCTTCGGCATAAGAACATTGGAATCGGCGAGAACGATCCATTCGTATTTTGCGGCGTCCCAGCCGCGCACGCAGTTATTCAGCTTCGGATTGGCGCTGACTTTCTCGTCACCGATAATAAGCTTGGCGTCCACATGCGGATGCGCGGCGATCAGCTTCCTGACGACGTCAACGACGGGATCGGTCGCCCTGGCGCAGCAGAAGATCACTTCGCAGGCCGGATAATCGAGGTGCAAACTTGAGCCGAGGGTTTCGTTGCAGAAATTATCGATGCCGCACACCGGCCGCACGATTGTAACGCCGGGAGCATCGCTCGGAGGGGGAAGGGGATGGCGGCGCGGCCTCGCCCGCCGGATCGCAATGCCGATGCTGACGAAATTAAGAAGGATGAGGACGATGCAGATCAATCTCGTCCCGCAAGCGAGAAGCGTAGTGTCAGCTCCTGCCATGCCTCAATCCCTCAAAAAAGAGATTGCCGAAGCGCTCGCGTTTTGCCGGAGCAGCCTAAACCAGATTGATGATGCGAACGTACAGCTATTGCCTATGCTGCGGCGGCAGACCGCCGGGAGATTGAATTGCCCGTTCGATCGGGTAGAAGTCGCTGGCGTGTGTCCTCTTGTCTTGCGCAAGAATGTCAAGATTCGCGCGCAGGATGCAGGCGCGGTGCGACAAATCCGTGGCTTCAGGCGCCGCCTGTCACGCATTTGGCAATTCCATTATAGACTGCCCGTTCTTCGGCTATGCCTAAGCTGAAGGCCGGCCAACCGTCTCGTCCAGGAAAGCTCATGTCGCCGCCTATCGTCCGTTTCGCACCTTCGCCGACTGGCCGCATTCACATCGGCAATGCGCGAACCGCTCTGATGAACTTCCTGTACGCCAGGAAGCATCATGGACAGTTCATTCTTCGCTTTGATGACACCGATATGGAACGATCGAAGGAGGAATATGCGCAGGCGATCGAGGTCGATCTCGCCTGGCTCGGAATCGTCCCCGATCTGACATTCCGCCAGTCGCAGCGCGCCCCGCTTTATCGTGCCGCGACGGACAGCCTGCGGGCGTCAGGGCGTCTTTATCCCTGCTATGAGACTGCCGAGGAGATCGATCGCCGCCGCAAGCGCCAGCAGGCACGCGGCTTGCCGCCTATTTACGACCGCGCCGCTCTGGCTTTGACAGCCGAAGATCGCGCGCGACTAGAGGCGGAGGGCCGACGGCCGCACTGGCGCTTCAAACTCGATCATGTGATCGCGCACTGGCATGATCTTGTGCGCGGCGAAAGCCATATCGACTGCGCTTCGCTGTCGGATCCGATCCTCGTGCGGGAGGATGGCAGTTATCTCTACACTCTGCCGTCGGTCGTGGACGACATCGAGTTCAAGATTACGCATATCATTCGCGGCGAGGATCACATCACCAATACGGCCGTGCAGATTCAACTTTTTGAAGTCCTGGCCGGATCAGGTTCTCTGCCGGTCTTCGGCCATCACAATTTATTGACATCGGCGACGGGCGAGGGCCTCTCGAAGCGCAGCGGCGCGCTTTCGATCGGGGCTTTGCGCGAGAGCGGAATCGAATCGCTGGCGCTGGCGGCTTTCGCGGTTTTGACGGGAACATCCGCTTCGGTTCATCCGGTGCAATCGCTCGA
>SCSF01000067.1 GCA_004298435.1 Beijerinckiaceae bacterium | reverse complement strand
CGCACAGCGGCGCAAGACCCTTACGCGGAGCAGCATCAGTCGTATGACCCGCAGATCGATGATGACGACGATTGGCTCGATGCGGCGCAGGCTTCCGAGCCCCCGGATTTCGCTGCCGAATATGGGGAACAACCCCGGTCGCGCCGGCTGCTCTATGTCAGCGCGGCGATTATAGCCGTTGGGATCACCGGCATTGGCGCGACATTCGCGCTCAAACGTACACCTGCGGCCCCGCACCAGATCGCGATGATCAAGGCGGCGACGGCTCCGGCCAAGGTCAGGGCTCCTGCGCCGGTCCAAAGCGCCAGCGCCAAGGCGGCGATTCAGGATGCTTCGGTCCTTGAGACGACGCCGCAACCGCCGCCGGTCGGAATTGTCAATCGCACCGAACAGCCAGTCGCTTTGCCGGAGGCCGCGGGCGCTCCCGCCAACGCGGCCAGCGCGCAATCCGTGCCCGTGCCACCCCCTCCGGCTGTGGCTGAAGCTTCTCAAGCCGAGCACGCGCAACCCGGTCCGGCAGGCGCTGCCGGAACCCAGGTGGCGTCCACCTCCAAACAAGCGTTTGGCCTCGCCGGGATGATCCAGCCGAGAATGGTCAAGACGGTCGCGGTGCGGCCGGACGGCACGATCATCAGGGATGATGGTTCGGTGCAGAATCCGCCGGATTCAACGGGGTCAACGCAATCCGCCTCAGCCGATGCCGGCCAGACTGCCACCGCGGCATCCGCACCTGCGCAGCCTGCCGCGACGGGAGGCGAAGCCGCGCCTGCGCTGCCGATTGCGGTCGCCGAACCACCGGCGGCTAACCATGCCGCGCCGTCGCATTCGAGCCCTGTCAGGGTTGCCGATCGCGGCAGCGACGATGCCGATGATGCGACAGCAAGTCATGCGAGCGGCGCCTATGCCGTCCAGCTTACTGCACGCGCCACCGAATCCGAGGCGCGCCATGCTTTGCAGGAATTGGCCCGCAAATATGGATCGATCCTCGGAACGCGCCATTTGAAGTTCCACCGCGCCAAGGTGAACGGCAAATCCGTGTTCCGGGTGCGCGTCAGCGATCTGTCCCGAGACTCTGCAAACAAGCTTTGCAAGAAGCTTCAGGCCAAAGGCGGCAGTTGCTTTGTCGCGCATGACAGATCGTGACGGCAGAAACAGGCTGACGTGACGCGATGAGACGCGCTTTCGTCTGCGGTTGTCGAGGCCTTGTGCTCGGTGACGATGAACGTGGCTTTCTTCGTGAAAGCGAGCCGTTTGGCGTTATTCTGTTCAAGCGCAATGTCGAAAGTCCCGCGCAGCTTTGCGCACTGATCCGAAACATCCGTGAGTGCCTCGGCCGAAATGATGCCGAGGTGCTCGTCGATCAGGAAGGCGGCCGGGTGCAGAGGCTGGGGCCGCCACATTGGCGCGCCTATCCCGCTGCGGCGCGGCTCGCCGGCACGGATCTCCCCTTCGCCCGCAAGGGAACTCTCATTCGGAACGTCTCGCGCCTGATCGCGCGGGATTTGCGGGAAACTGGCATCAGCATCGACTGTGCCCCCGTACTCGATGTCCGCGTTTCCGGCGCGCACGATGTCATCGGCAACCGCGCCTATGGTGGCGATCCGCAGACGGTTGCGGCGCTCGGACGCTCTGCTGCTCTCGGCTTGCTCGATGAAGGCATTCTGCCCGTGATGAAACATGCGCCCGGGCATGGCCGCGCGATGGTCGATAGCCACAAGGCGCTGCCCATCGTCTCCGCGGGCCTGGCCGAACTGGAGGAAACCGATTTCCGGCCCTTCGCAGCCAATGCAGACTTGCCTGCGGCGATGACCGCGCATGTGGTCTATAAATCGCTGGACGAGGCTCCAGCGACCCTCTCCTCATCGATAGTTGCGGACATCATACGGAAAAAAATAGGCTTTTCAGGCCTGCTTTTCAGCGACGATCTGTCGATGCAGGCTTTATCCGGCGGCCTCGGCGAGCGCGCCGCGGCGGCTTTTACCGCCGGCGTCGACATTGCGCTCCATTGCAATGGTGATCTCGTGGAAGCGGAGGCTGTGGCGGCGGCCTCGCCGGTTCTGGCTGGCGAAAGCCTCGCGCGCGCAGAGAGTGCGTCGCTCCGGCGCACCAGCGCCATGGCAGAGGCTGATTCAAGCTTCGATCCTGTGGAAGCATGGGCCGAAATCGCCGCTGCGCTTGCGATTGCCGCGTGATAGGGCCAGACTCGCTCTGAAGAAAAGCTTCACGGAGCGCCGCGCAAGTTGAGTGATTCGGCATTGGAATTGGATTTCGAACAGCAGCCGGAAAGCGCCGCGCAAACGACTTTTTTCGTCGATGTGGATGGTTTCGAAGGCCCGCTCGACCTGCTTCTCGAACTTGCCCGCCGCCAGAAGGTCGATCTTCACAAGATTTCGGTCCTGGCTCTGGCCGAGCAATATCTCAGCTTCATTGATGAGGCCCGCAGCCTGCGGCTCGAACTGGCGGCTGATTACCTCGTCATGGCGGCATGGCTCGCCTATCTGAAATCGCGCCTCCTTCTGCCGCAGACGGAGAAGGACGAAGAGCCTCCGGCCGAGGAACTGGCCGCTGCGCTGGCCTTTCGGCTCCAGCGCCTCGAAGCCATTCGCGCCGCCGCCGAAGCGCTGGTCAACCGCCCGCGGCTTGGCCGCGAGATGTTTCTGCGCGGACAGCCGGAAGGCGTCGCGGTGAGTTCGCGACCACAATGGCAGGCGAGCCTCTACGATCTTTTGTCAGCCTATGCGCGGCAAAGCCAGAAGCACGCATTGTCGGAAGTAAGGTTCAAGCCGCGTTTCGTCTGGTCGCTCGCGGAAGCGCGGACCGCGCTGCAAAAGTTTGCGAGCGGCGTGCTCGACTGGACAGCTCTCGATTCCTATCTCGCAACCTATTGTATTGGAGATCAGGAAAAGAACCGCACGGTGCGCGCTTCTACACTGTCTGCGGCGCTGGAAATGGTGCGTCAGGGTGAGATCAGCCTGCGCCAGGATCGTCCCTTCGCGCCGATCTGGCTCAAACGGCGGGAGATGGCTGAACCCGTGCCTCCTGCTCCGCGGGCGGCGGGGTGAATTCCTTTTCCATGGAGACTGTAAAATTGGCTGAAGTCGCGAGGCTGTTTCCTCAGGCGCAGAATTCCACCGACGAGATGGAATCAATCGATCCGAACGAAGCCCTGTTTGGCGAGGCGATGCGGATTGCCGAAGCCATGTTGTTTGCCGCCGCGGAACCGCTCGACGAGGCCGAGATCGCGAAGCGGATGCCGGATGGTGTCGCCGTGGGCGAAGTGCTTGCGAGACTGAAGGCCGATTATGCGCCGCGCGGCGTCAATCTCCTGCGCGTCGGCAAGAAATGGCTCTTCCGCACCGCCGCCGACCTTGGCTGGCTTCTGATGCGTGAAAATACCGAGCCGAGAAAACTCTCGCGCGCGGCGCTCGAGACATTGGCGATTGTCGCTTATCACCAACCGGTGACGCGCGCCGAAATCGAAGATATACGCGGCGTCTCGATTTCGAAAGGCACGATGGACGTGCTCATTGAAACCGGTTGGGTGCGGCTGCGCGGCCGTCGTCGGACGCCGGGCCGTCCTGTCACTTATGGCACAACAGAAGCCTTCCTGCTTCACTTCGGTCTGGAATCGATTTCCGATCTGCCAGGGCTCGAAGAACTGAAAGGGGCAGGGCTCTTCGATGGCCGCCTGCCGTCTGGCTTCTCCGTGCCTTTGCCTTCGGACGATCCAGCGCTTGCCGAAGATGAGGATCCGCTGGAGGCCGATGCGCAGGAAGAATTCGCGCAGCTTGATGAGGCTGAGGCAGAAGCCAGCGTCAGCGATGAAGCGGGCGAGGATGATACGGCTGCTGAAGACGAAGAGATTGAAGCCTTGATCGCGACTCGTCGTGACTCTTAGAGCATTTTCGAGCGAAGTGGCTTCCGGTTCGCGTGAAGAAAATGCGTCAAAACAAAGAAGTAGAGCCGCGGTTCTGATTCCATCAGAACCGAAACGGCTCTAGCTGGCGTTTGGTTGCGTGAGGTGAACCTCATTGCGAGGAGCAAACGCCATGGACGTTCGTCATGGCCGCCGCGCATGACGCGCGGGTTGATTGTTGCAAATGCTCCCGTGCCGAGAAGTGAGTCATTGCGAGCGCAGCGAAGCAATCCATTCTTTTGACATCGGATTGCTATTTCGCCTCAAGCGCTAAGAAAAAAACTATACAAGCTACAACAGCCCGAGGGCCGCCATGCGACTCTCGGGTTTTTTGCGAAATTCAATTCCCGGCCAAACTCTCACGGCCAACTATGAAATTCACATCTTGTTGGAGCATGTCCCGCACGCATCCGGAAAACACATCAACAGGTGCACCGAAAAATATCGCATGGAAAGACATGTCTCGAATGCACGGGCCTTTACGTCCATGCTCGCAAATGGCGAACGGACCTGAAAACCCTAGAGGCCGCTTGTGACGCCACCAACAGCGCCGAGCACCTGGCCGAGCAACGAGCTGACGAGGCCGCCTGTTTGACCTACAAGGCCCGACACAGCACCCAAGACGTCGCTGGCATCGACGTTGGCGCCGACACCAACAGTTGCTCCGACACTCGCCGAAAGACCGCCGGCGACGGCATCGATTTCATCGGCACTCAACTCACGTAGGCTTTCGTTTGGACGCATGTGATTCTCCTTTTCGGGAGGGTTGCGTTACGCTGAACTGCGCAGCACCACATCGACCCGTTGAGCGAGCGAGTCTGCACAAATCAGCAACTGATCGGTACGCGCGAGTTGCGGCCATTCGTTGTCATTGATGTGTTGAAAAGCGATCGCTGCACTTTTGAACGCAGTTACATTCGATCACATGTTCAAGAAATTTTTCGATATCTCTCGCGCATTCAAAAATGAAAAAACATTGGAACCCTGCAATACGCTGTGAGTTTGTTTGAGCTGATTTTTGTGAGTCAAATTCCACCTGTGCCAACATCTTCAAAAAGAGACCGCGCGGTGATGTCATTGTTTCGCAATGAGGTCACGCAAACGGAAAGAAACGGCTGGCTTGGGCCAGCGCAACTCGTGCAGCCTCTCTCTATTCGTCTGGTTGCAGGAGGTACGGTCGCGCTGCTCCTAGCGGTAGCGCTCTATGCGTGCCTTGGAACGTATACGCGGCGCGTGCATGCCACGGGCGTCGTTCTTCCGACAACTGGCCTGATTACTGTGGCAAGCGCGGCAGCCGGCGTGGTGAGCAGCACCGCCGTGCGCGAAGGTGATCATGTGAAGAAAGGTGCGTTGCTTTATGTGATCGATCTCGACACAAACTCATCCGATGGCGCCACAGAGCAACGCGTGATCACCCAATTGCAGGGCCAGAAAGCAAACCTCGAACAGCAGCGTGATCTCCGCAAATCAATGGCGCGGGTTGAAAAACAGGGGTTGCAGGATCAACGCAGCAATCTGCAAAAGCAATATGCCAAGCTCGGCGAGCAGATCGCGATTGAAAGCAAAGCCGTCGCGATTCAAAAGGCGAAGGCGCAGGATCTGCAACGCGGAGAGAAAGCCGGATTTATCCGGGACTCGGAGTTCCAGAGTCAGAACTACCTCTACATTCAGACGCTATCGCAGCAGGCGCAATTTGAACAGCTCTATCTGCAAACGGCTGGGCGCATAGGCGGCCTCGACCGCCAGATCGCCATGTTCGATGAAAAACTGGCGCAAGACGTAAACAAAATCCAGAGCGGGATTTTGCATGTCGAGCAAGTCATCACCGAGACGGAAGCCAAGCGGCGGATTGAGGTGCGGGCGCCCGAGGCGGGAACCACGACCTCAATCCGCGTCCATGTCGGCCAGAGGATCGCAGCCGGCGCGCCGCTCCTGACGCTCCTGCCCAAATCAGGCAAGCTCTCCGTCAATCTCTTCGTCGACAGCACGGCGATCGGCTTCATCGCCAAGGGCACGCCAGTCGTTCTGCGCTATGCGGCCTATCCGTTTCAACGTTTCGGTCTTTACCGCGGAACGGTGAAGGAGGTTACGCGCGCTCCAATCGAGTCATTGCCGCAAAACCAACTGGAGGCCACGCTCGCCGCAGAGTCGCATACCACAGATGAAATGAAGGCTGGCGTCTATCGCATTCTGGTTAAACCGGAAAAGCCCTATGTCATGGCTTACGGCAAACCCAAGGCTCTTGAAGCGGGCATGCAGGTCGATGCCGACATCGCGCTTGAACGACGGCCGCTTTATCGCTGGCTCTTCGATCCTCTCTATCATTTGCAGCGCAGCGTCAGCTTGGTCAGCAACGGGGGAATGCGGTGAGGCAAATCTGGTCGCTGCAATTCGGTTTTCGTCCCCGTCTTCCGATTATTTTGCAAAGTGAGGCGGCAGAATGCGGCCTTGCCTGCCTTGCCATGATTCTCGGCTTCCACGGTCATAATACCGATCTCGGCGCATTGCGGCGTCGTCATACGATCTCGCTCAAAGGCACCACTCTGCGGCACCTGATGACCATCGCAACGACGATGGGCCTGGCGACCCGCGCGCTGCGTCTTGAATTGCATGATCTGACGCGGCTTCGGCTACCCTGCATTCTGCATTGGGATCTGAACCATTTCGTTGTGCTTTCCAGGATTGGGCACAAGGGCGTCACGATCCACGATCCGGTCAATGGCCGCCGCAATCTGACATTCCAGGAATTGTCGCGGCGCTTTACCGGCGTCGCGCTCGAAGCGAGCCCATCCAGTGTTTTCGAACGGCGGGATGAACGCGAGACGCTGCGCCTGCCGGATCTCTTTCGTCATGTCACGGGTCTTGGATGGTCGCTCACCCAGGTATTGTTGCTGTCGCTCGGAATCGAGGCTGTGACGCTCCTGATCCCTATTGCCTCACAAATCATCATCGATGAGGTGATCGTCAATGCGGATCAGGATTTGCTTCTCGTCGTCGGTGTTGGGCTTGCGCTTCTGCTTGTCGTTCAGCTCGCCATCGGCATAGCCCGTGGATGGGCGATCATGCTGATGGGTACGCAGATCGCCCTGCAATGGAGCACCGGGCTTTTCGACCATCTTATGAATCTGCCGCTTGCCTATTTCGAGGCGCGTCACGTCGGCGACATCATCTCTCGATTCAATGCTTTGACCGCGATTCAGAAGTCGCTCACGACCGATCTCGTGCAGGCGGTTCTCGATGGTTTGCTGGGCGTCGGCATGCTGATCATGCTGTTTCTCTACGGCGGCTGGCTCGGTTTCGTGGCGCTGGGCGCGGTTGCGATCAACGTTGGTTTTCGGGCATCCGTTTACAGCAACTATCGCGCGGCGAGCGAGGAAGCCATCGTCAATGAGGCGAAGCAGCAGACCCATTTCATCGAAACGATACGCGGCATCGCCAGCGTGAAGCTGCTTGGCCTTGGTGAACGGCGGCGCAGCGTCTGGATCAATCATTTTGTTGAGACCATGAACGCCCGCCTGCGATTGCAGCGGCTTGATCTCTTCTTTTCGCGCGGCAATGAGTTTCTGTTTGGCGCCGACCGCGTCATTCTGCTGGTGCTCGGCGCCAGGTTCGTCATCGAGAACAGAATGACGCTTGGCATGCTCGTCGCCTTTATGGCTTACAAGGATCAGTTTGCGACACGCGTCGGCAATCTTATCAGTTCCGCTTTCCATTTGCGGACGCTGAATGTCCAGACAGAGCGTCTGTCGGATATTGTTCTCACCGAAGCTGAGACAACAACGGGCTTAACGTATATGCCCGGCGCGCATGCACAGGACACTGGCGTGCGGCTCGTCGCACGGAGCGTTTCGCTACGATATGGCGATACCGAACCCTGGATTTTTCGCGACGCCGATCTTGTGGTCGAGCCGGGACAATGTTGTGCCATCACCGGCCCTTCTGGCTGCGGTAAAACTTCTCTTCTGAAAGTACTCATGGGCCTTCTGGCGCCGACAGAGGGATCGGTTACGATCGACGAATGTGACATCAGAACGCTGAGCGCCGCCAGCTATCGCCGTTGCGTCGCGGGCGTGCTGCAAAGCGATGGCCTTTTTGCCGGATCGATAGCCGACAACATATGCGGCTTCGACGATCACCCTAACCTTGACGACATCGAGGAGTGCGCCGCGCGTGCGGTCATACTCGACGACATCCGCCGCATGCCGATGGGACTGGAAACGCTCGTCGGCGATATGGGCAGCACATTATCGGGAGGACAGAAACAGCGCATCGTGCTGGCGCGGGCTCTCTATCAAAAGCCGCGCATTCTCTTCCTCGACGAGGCAACAAGCCATCTCGATGAGACGACAGAAGCGATCATTGCCGAAGCGCTACGCAATCTCAAGATGACGAGGATCATCGTGGCGCATCGGCCGGCGACCGTCGCGCACGCCGACATAACTATCCCATTCGCCACGCTCGGGCATTCAAGGCCTGGCTTGCGGAACTCCGCCGATTTGCAAGGCGGGGGCGGTAAATAAATTGCGCAGCGTTTCCGAGCGCCCCTCTCCTCGCTTGCAGGGAGAAGAGTGGCAAGCTCAGCGCTTGAAAACCCAACGGCCATTCATTGCGTTGCTGGTTCCTCGACGAGCCTTAGCTTCGGCGAATAGTTCGAGGCATTGCCGCGCCCCATCCGGCAGTCGCGCGCAAACATGATGAGATGATGCGCCGAGATGGCGACGGTCAGGATCGCTTCTATATCGCCGCGTAATAGATAAGGAAGCGCGAAACGCCAGAAGGGTCGGCGGTAATCGCCGCGAATGCCAACTTTCCACAGCACCTTGGCAAGCATGGTGAGGCCACGGCGCACATTGGCCGGTGCGCGGCGCGCCTTGCTGAGCGGGCGCGGCAGACGATTGGGCCATGTTGCGCGCATCATGTGCTCGTAGCGTTCGTAAAGGCGCTCGGGATCATAGGCTTCGTCCATGCACTCGCGCCACATCGCCACGACGTCATCGTAAGGCATAAGGAAGCGCACGTTCGATTCGCGGCTTTCGTCGTGGTCGAGACGGTTTGCCTGCGCCAGCCGATCCCATAGCGGCGTCCGCGGCAAAGCCTGCAACAGATTGATCGTCAGCATCGGGATATTCGACTGACGGATGAAATCGAGAATATGCCTGCCGGATTGAGGCGTATCCGTATCGAGACCGAGGATGATGCCGGAGACGACCTGCATGCCGTAGCTGTTGATTTTCTGCACGGATTCGAGGATCGGCACGACCAGATTATGCTTCTTGTCCATGCCCTTCAAAGCTTCGGGCTCCGGCGTCTCGATGCCGCAAAAGACGACGTCGAACGCAGCCTCCCGCATCTGCGCGAGAATCTCCGGGTGCTTGGCGATGTTGAGCGTCGCCTCGCAAGCGAAGGTGACCGCATATCCGGTGCGCTTCTGCCAATCTATGAGGGTTGGCAGCAGTTGCGCCACGGCGGCGCGATTGCCGATGAAGTTGTCATCGACGAAGTAGATCTGTCCGATCACGCCGCAAGCCAGCAGCTTGTCGAGTTCTGCGACCATCTGCTCCGCCGTTTTGAGGCGAGGGATGCGGCCGTAAAGACCGGGAATGTCGCAAAACTCGCAGCGGTAGGGACAGCCGCTCGAGAACTGGATCGTTCCGATCAGATAACGGTCGATCTTTGCAAGTTCATAGGCGGGCAGGGGGAAGTCTGAGAGATTGCGCCGCGCTTCCGTCTTCAGTGTGATCTGCCGATCGGGCCGTGACACGCTTTGCGAGAGAATATCGATAAGCTGCTCGGTCGCGTCGCCAAGTTCGCCGATGTGAAGATAGTCGGCATTGGGATAATAATCCGGGCAGGCTGAAACCGACGGGCCGCCAAGCGCGACAGGCCTGCCGTGACGATGCGCCCTGCGGCAGATGTCATCGATTTGCCGGCGCTGTATGTGCATGCCGCTGACGAAGACCGCATCGGCCCAGGCAAAATCGCTGTCGCCTGCCTTTTCCATGTTCTCGTCGATAAAACGAACTTGCCAACTTTTCGGTAAAACGGCGGCAATGACCAGCAGCCCTTGCGGCGGCATGCACGCCCGAGTCCCGGTGGTGAGTTCGTAGGCATGTTCGAAGGTGGCGAACGATGACGTATAGCGGGGGAAGACGCAAAGTATTCGCCGGGCGATTTCTTGCGCTTCTTTTTGTGTTTTTCCCCGCAAATCGTCTTGCGCAGTCCGTTGCAACGATTGTCTCATTGGCGTGGCCTTCTTCAGGCTGGTCGCGACATTGGTCCAGTGAACCTTTGTTTTCCGGACCGGACGGCATCCCTGTATAATTTGCAACGAAGGATGACAAAAGCGCGGATTCTTACCCTACCGCTATGCTTGCCTTTCGAATAGTCCACACATATTTTAGGCGTATTGTTGATGGCATGTGACGCCTCCCGGAATTTTGTGACGGGCAGGTAGTTGATGCCAGGGCTTCGTCCCCGGGCGGCTAAGATCGTTCCTGAAGTAAGTGCTCCGGCGTCGCGTGCATCAGAAGCCAGTGCGTTTCGGGAGATGTGTTTCGCGCCTGTAGATCAATCGAAGCGAGAGCTGGTCCGACGGCGCCGACGGGCGCCGCAGGAGCATCTCATACCTTAAGCGAAGGTTTCCGGCGGATAAACCCGGAGATCCAGCCCATATGTCAGCGTCTTCGGAATGTGTGAGCGGCCTTGAGTTTCAATCAAACGGAAACAGTTTGCACAAGACTGTCAGAAAACCGCGCGGGTCATGCTCGTTTGTCGGATCAAGCTGAACAATCAAGAGGACGCGCGAGCCTCGGATTATCTCGCGGCGCGCTCCGTTCCACCGCTTCGTTGAACGACGAAGTTTCATGCTTCTCAAATTAGAATCCGATTGGACGAGGGTGAGTTAATGGCGTTCAATGTGTCCGCGTGGTCGATCCGCAGGCCGTTGCCGGCAATTCTATTTGCGCTGACGATTCTTGCGCTCGGCGCCGTGAGCTTCAAAAAGCTGCCGATCACATTGCTGCCGAATGTCGATCCGCCAATCGTCTCCGTTGTCGTCACCGAACTGGGCACACCGCCTTCGAACATCGAAGCCAAGGTAACGACGCCGATCGAGAATGCCGTTGCGCATGTCAAAGGTGTGAAGCATATCATGTCGTCGATCAGCGACGGCGTGTCTGCGACCACCATAAGCTTCAATCTCAACGTCAATACGAAGGATGCGCTGGCCGCCGTGAAATCCGCCGTTGCGGAGGTCAGGAATTCGCTTCCCGGCACGATCGGCAAGCCGGAGGTCCGACAGGTAGACGCCATCGGCCTCGGCATTCTGACCTATGCGGCGACCTCGGACAGCAAGACGCCGGAACAACTGTCCTATTTTGTCGATCATGTCGTACTGAGCAAACTCAAGAGTATCAGCGGCGTGAGTTCCGCCGACAGGATCGGCGGCGTTCAGCGCGAGCTTCTCGTCTCGCTCGAGCCAGCCCATTTGCGGGCGCATGGGTTGACCGCCGTGCAGGTGAGCAACAGCCTGCGTGGCACGGGCATAGGGAACAACGTAGTCCGCACATTGCCGGATACGCAAAGCGCGGCGCAACTCGCGTCCATGAAGATCAAGACGCCAAAAGGCGGCGAGGTGCGCCTCGGCGATCTCGGCGCCGTGACCGATACGGTCGTTCCGCCGCGCCGCTTTGCGCGGCTGGATGGCAAACCCATCGTAGGATTCAGCATCCTTCGCGCGAAGGGCGCGAGTGACGTCGCCGTCGCGGCGAAGGTTCGCAAGGCGGTCGAGACAATTACGGCTGCGCATCCGGATGTCGGCATCAAGCTGATCGACACCTCTGTTCATTATACGGAAGGCAATTACGATTCCGCTCTTCACACTCTGTTCGAGGGTGCAGCGCTGGCGGTGATCGTCGTCTTCCTGTTCCTCCGTGACATCCGCGCGACCATGATCGCTGCGGTTGCCTTGCCTCTGTCCATCATTCCGGCTTTCTGGGCGATGGACATGCTCGGCTTTTCCCTGAACCTCGTGAGCTTGCTCGCCATCACTCTCGCGACAGGCATTCTCGTTGACGATGCAATCGTCGAAATCGAGAACATCGTCCGCCATATGCGCATGGGGAAATCAGCCTATCAGGCGGCTCTCGATGCGGCTGCCGAAATTGGCCTGGCGGTGATCGCAATCAGCCTCACGATTGTCGCTGTCTTCGCACCCGTGAGTTTCATCAGCAATATTGCCGGGCAATATTTCAAGCAGTTCGGCCTCACGGTCGCGGCGGAGGTGCTGTTCTCGCTTCTCGCCGCGCGTCTGATCACGCCGATGCTCGCCGCCTATTTTCTGAAGCCGCATCCGCGTAAGGAGCGGGAAGGGCGGCTTATTAAACGCTATGGCAAGATCGTCGAATGGTCGGTCGTGCATCGTTATAAGAGCGTCGTTATCGGGCTCGCTTTATTCGCCGCCTCGATTTTGAGCATTACGACCAATCTCGTATCGCGGGATTTTCAGCCGACGCAGGATTCGGGCCGTTCGCATCTCGCTATCGAACTGCCAGCAGGCTCAAGTCTCGATGCAACGCGCAAGCTGACAGATCGCGTGGCCGAGCGCCTGAAAAAACGACCCGAGGTCAAGAGCGTCTTCATCGACGGGGGGCGCATCGCGCCTGGGATGCCGGATGTGCGCGATGCGCAACTGACGATCAATTATGTTCCCAAGGGCGATCGCACCCTGTCGGTGCATCAGTTGCAGGCCTTGATCAATACAGATCTGGATAAGATTCCAGATATCCGGCATTGGTTCGTCGATGATTACGGAACGAGGCCGGTCTCGCGGATCTTCACGGGGCCTGACAGCGCGACGGTAACGAAGTTCGCATCCGCTGTTGCGGCGCAGATGCGGCACATCCCACTGATTGATAATGTCGTCGCCTCAACGACCGTCGATCAGCCTCAGCTTAACATCGAGCGCGATGGCGCGCTCGCCGCAAAGCAAGGGGCCTCGGAAAGCAGTCTCGACCAAACGATCCGCATCGCGACGATTGGCGATTACAGCCCGGCAGTTGCGAATGTCGACAACGGCAAGCGTCTCATTCCGGTCCATGTCGCGCTTGACGCAGCGGCGCGCGCTAATCCCGCTGCGCTCAACGGGCTCGAAGTACCAACCGATGCCGGCAAGTCTGTGCCGCTTGGCAAACTTGCCAAAGTCACGTTCGGTCAGGGGCCGATCAGTCTCCACCGGTTCGATCGTGCGCCTTCGGCGACCGTTCAGGCGGATCTCGTTGGAAAAGCGGCGCTGAGCGATGCGGATGCTGCAATCAACAAGCTGCCGATCATGCAGCATCTGCCGCCAGGTATCGAAATCCGCAAATCTGCCGTCACCGAATCGATGGACGATCTCAGCAGCGGCTTCACCCAGGCGATGCGCGACGGCCTGATCATGGTCTATGTCGTGCTTGCGCTTCTGTTTGCCGGATTCCTGCAACCGATCACCATCCTCTTTTCGCTGCCGCTCTCCATTGGCGGCGCGATCCTCGCACTTCTCATCACCGGGCGCCCGCTCAGCATGCCTGTGATCATCGGCATATTGATGTTGATGGGCATCGTGACGAAGAACGCGATTATGATCGTCGATTTTGCCAACCGGGCGATGAGCAAGGATACGCCGCGAACGCAGGCAATCGTCGAAGCCGGCAAGAAGCGGGCGAGGCCGATCATAATGACAACCATCGCCATGATCGCCGGCATGGTGCCGAGCGCGCTGGGCCTTGGCGCGGGCGGAGAATTTCGTTCGCCGATGGCGATTGCCGTGATCGGCGGGCTGCTTGTCTCAACCCTGCTGTCGCTGCTGTTCGTGCCGGCCGTCTTTGCCGTCATGGACGATGTGCGGCTTGGCGCACTGCGCGGCTGGAATGGCGCAGTTTCTGCTGTGCGCCGCAGAAACGCACACAAGACAATGTCGGATGCCGATTTGATGGACGATCCGAATGCCATCAGGGAACCGGCGGAGTAGGTGGAGGCGATTAGGTTTTTGTGCTCAACGCGTCATCCGATTCATCTGACGCGTGACCACTGCTGGCCGCCGCAGAACATGCCGCCCATGACGCAGCCTTCGACCTTGAGTGTTCCGTCGCTGATCAACGAAATATGTCCTGCGTATTGCTCGCCGTCCGTGATATCGACAATCGTGCCGTCCCATTGCCGGCCGTCGGGTTTCATGTTGAAAAAGACTTGCCGGCCAACGAAAGATTTTGAATCGGTGCCGGAGGCGACGTAGCCGCAGAGATTCTCCCCGCAGGGACGGATATTGACGGTTGCGGAGCCATCGGCGGTTCGCCATTCGCCGACGGGGCTCGGAAAGGCGATTGCGGATGCCGAAAGCGCCAGTATCGACATCATCGACAAGGGTGCGAGTGCGGAATGGATTTTCATGGCATCCTCCTCTCAGACCGCAAAAAGCAAGCTATAGCGTTTTCAAGCGAAGTGGCTTCCGGTTCGCGTGAAGAAAACGCGTCAAAACAATTAAATAAAGCCGTGGTTCTGATTTCATCAGAACTGAAACGGCTCTAGCGCTCCGCTCCAGAGTGAATGCTTGACTGGCGACAAAGTTCTTCCCTGTATGCATAAGTGATCAAAGTCGGGAGCTTCGGCATGGTTCTGCTTGAGGCGGGCGATGCCCGCGCCACGATCTCGCCCGAGGGCGCCGAGCTTCAGCTTTGGGATGTGGCGGGACGTCCCTTGATCTGGAAGCCCAATCCCGCCTTCTGGGCGCAGACCGCCCCCATTCTTTTCCCGGTCGTCGGCTGGACGCGCGAAGGGCAGGAGCGCGTGGGCGGGCGGAGCTATCCGCTCGGGCTGCATGGCTTTGCGATGCACCGCCGGTTCGAAATCGTGGAGCAGGAGGCGAGCGCCGTCAGGCTGCATCTTGGCAGCGATGCGCAGACACGCGCGCTTTATCCTTTCGATTTCAGCTTCACGGTCGAGCATCGCCTTGTCGGGCATTCATTGAGCATGATTCTGGAAGTAGAAAACACCGGAGAAAGCACGATGCCCTATGCCTGCGGCGTGCATCCGGGTTTTCGGTGGCCCTTTGCCGGGGGAGACGCTGAGGGCTACCGGATCCGCTTCGATATGCCAGAAGATCCTGTTGTGCCGGTGATCGCGCCCGGCGGGTTTATCTCCTCCCGCACGAAGGTGCTGCCGCTCGAAGGCGCGATCCTGCCTCTCAATCCAGACCTCTTTCGGAATGACGCGCTGTGCTTTCTGAACGCGCGCAGCCGCGGCCTGCATTTCGAAGCGCCGGATGGCGCTGCGATCCGGCTGGAGACGGAGGATTTCCCGCATCTGGCGCTGTGGTGCCTCCCAGGCGGCGGCTATCTTTGTCTGGAAGCCTGGACGGGCTACAGCGACCCGGACAATTTCGACGGCGATCTCTTTACGAAACCGTCGATGCGTCTGCTGGAGCCGGGCGCTGTCGGGCGCCACAAGGCGAGCTACACATTCCAGGCTGCGCCTGAGGGGCGTTGAGAGCCCTGCGACAAGCTTGCCTGCTGCCGCAACCGGCCCGCGTCTTGGCAGCGCCGCGGAAAACTGACAGATAGGCGCTTGCACCTATCCGTAATTCACAAAATTTGAGGGCAAATTCCATGACTTTGGCGAAACAGGAGGCTTCTGCGGCAGTTTCTGAGGGAGGCATCCTCCGGCCATCAGGCGAAAAAGCCTTGTTGATCGACGGGAAGAAGGCTTCCGAGGTCGTCCTTGCGGAGGTGACGGGCGAGGCTGCTGCTCTTATTGCCAAGGGCGTAAAGCCGGGGATCGCTGTCGTTCTCGTGGGCGAAGATCCAGCCAGTCAGGTCTATGTCAAATCGAAGAGCAAGGCGGCGCAGGCCTGCGGTTTCCATTCGGTGCAATATGACCTTTCCGCCACG
>SCSF01000066.1 GCA_004298435.1 Beijerinckiaceae bacterium | reverse complement strand
ACAAGGACGTCGATCAGATGGTCGACAGGGCCGCTCACATTTATGCAAGTCTGCTGACTGAATCCCAGATCAGGGCGGCGATCGCCTTCTTCACCAGCGACGCCGGCAAGAAATACGTTCAGGCAGAACCTATCTTTTTCAACAAGGTCATCAATGCCATGCAGGACTGGCATCAACAGATTTCGACCAAGATGATGACACAGGTGCGGGCCGAGATGAAAAAAAAGGGCCATCCCATTTAGATCGCTAGCTTTTTTGGGAGCCGGACAGTCTGCCGCGGGATACGAGCGGAAAGTCTGTTTCTGCTTGTTTCCGTCCCGCATTGATTGCGCGCTCCATGCACACTGACGCCCGCGGCGTTCACGGCCGCTGAATGGTACGAGACAAGCTATGGCTGAGTACGATGTCGATCTCTTCGTGATCGGCGCCGGATCGGGCGGCGTGCGGGCAGCCCGGATCGCGGCCAGCTATGGCGCAAGCGTCATGCTCGCGGAGGAATTCCGCGTTGGCGGAACCTGCGTCATTCGCGGCTGCGTCCCGAAAAAGCTCATGGTCTATGCGAGCCGTTACGCCGATGAGTTTGTCGACGCTGCGGGTTTCGGCTGGCATGTGCCCGAAACGTCTTTCGACTGGACCAGGCTCGTTAATGGCAAGGAAAAGGAGATCACCAGGCTCTCGGGCATTTACCGCAGCAATCTCGACAAGGCAGGCGTCACGCTGATCGAGAACCGGGCTGTCGTCGAGGATGCGCACAGGGTCCGTATCGTCGGCGAAGACCGCACGATCACCGCCAGAACCATTCTCATCGCTACCGGCGGCCACCCGGTTCTGATGCCTCCTGTTCCGGGCATAGAGCACACGATCACCTCGAACGAGATCTTCGATCTGCCGCAGATGCCGAAGCGGATCCTGATCGTCGGCGGCGGCTATATCGCGGTCGAGTTCGGCGCGCTCCTCGCGCGCCTCGGAAGCCAGGTGACGCTTGCCGTGCGCGCCTCGAACATTCTGCGCGGGTTCGACGAGGAACTGCGCACCGCGCTTCGCGACGCGATGGTCGAGGCCGGCATAAATTTCAAATTCGGAATCCTGCCGGAGCGCATCGACAAGGCGGGGGCAACTCTCAAGGTCACGCTGAATAATGGCGCGACGCTCGAAGTCGATCAGGTCATGCTCGCAACCGGCCGCAATCCCAACACGAAAGACCTCGGGCTGGAGAAGGCCGGCGTCTCTCTCGACGCCATCGGCGCGGTCAAGGTCGATGAATTTTCCCAATCGACCGTGCCTTCGATCTACGCCGTTGGCGATGTCACCAATCGGATCGCACTGACGCCGGTTGCCATACGCGAGGGCCATGCCTTCGCCGATACTGTGTTCGGCAACAAGCCCACGGCAGTCGATTACATCGGCGTCCCCACCGCCGTCTTCACGACCCCTGAACTCGGAACGGTGGGACTGACGGAGACCGAGGCGCGCGAGGCCTATCACTGCGTCGATATTTATTCGACGAAGTTCCGCCCGCTGAAGGCAACCGTCTCGGGACGCGCCGAAAAGACGCTGATGAAGCTCGTCGTCGATGGCGAGACAGACAAGGTTCTCGGCGCGCACGTCCTTGGCGAAGCCGCCGGCGAAATGGTGCAATTGCTTGGAATCGCGATTAAAATGGGCGCGAAAAAGGCGGATTTCGATGCCACCATGGCGGTGCATCCGACCTCGGCCGAGGAATTCGTGACGCTCCGCACCCGGACGGCGCGTTACCGGAAAGACAAGGCCGATATGGCGTAGAGAGCGTTTTCGAGCGAAGTGGCTTCCGGTTCGCGTGAGGAAAACGCGTCAAAACAAATAATTAAAGCCCCGGTTCTGATTGGATGGCGATGGACGCCTTTGCGGTCGCCTTTCGGCAACCCCACATGTATAAAGCCTGAGAGCCCGAAGCCCAGGCAGCTCCGGAATTGAATCAAACGGATCGAAACTTATGCCGAGCGAACATTGGTCGCCTGATAGCTGGCGCGCAAAACCCATTGAGCAGGCGCCGGTTTTCCCGGATTTAGCGGCTTTGAGCGAAGTCGAGCGGCAGCTCGCGGCCTTTCCGCCGCTGGTTTTTGCCGGTGAGGCGCGCAAGCTCAAGGCTATCCTCGGCAAGGCCGCCATGGGTGAGGCTTTCCTGCTTCAGGGCGGCGACTGCGCGGAGGCCTATGCGGAGCATTCAGCCGATAATATCCGTGATTTCTTCCGCGTCTTCCTGCAAATGGCTGTGGTGATGACCTTCGCTGCCGCCTCGCCCGTGGTGAAGGTGGGGCGCGTCGCGGGGCAATTCGCCAAGCCGCGCTCCGAGCCGATGGAAAAACGCGGCGATGTCTCACTGCCGAGCTATCGCGGCGACATCGTCAACGACATCGCCTTTACAGAAGCTGCCCGGATCCCAGATCCCAGGCGCCAGCTCGATGCCTATCGGCAATCGGCGGCGACCTTGAACCTCATCCGCGCCTTCGCGACGGGCGGCTATGCCAATCTGGAAAATGCGCATCGCTGGATGCTCGGCTTCATCAAGGACAGTCCGCAATCCGCGCGCTATCAGGAACTGGCCGACCGCATTACCGAGACACTTGGCTTCATGCACGCCATCGGGCTCGACTCCGAGGCGCATCAGGAGCTGCGGCAAACGGATTTCTACACCTCGCATGAGGCGTTGCTGCTTGGCTACGAAGAGGCCTTGACGCGGATCGATTCGACCACCGGGGATCATTATGCGACCTCCGGCCATATGATCTGGATCGGCGACCGCACACGGCAGATCGATCATGCGCATGTCGAATTCGCGCGGGGCGTGAAAAATCCGCTGGGCATGAAATGCGGCCCGAGCATCAAGCCCGACGCGCTGCTGAAATTGATCGACGTGCTCGATCCCGACAACGAACCGGGGCGGCTGACGCTGATCTGCCGTTTCGGCGCGGACAAGGCCGCCGATGCTCTGCCGCTGCTCTTGCGCGCGGTAAAGCGCGAAGGGCGCAACGTGCTGTGGTCCTGCGATCCCATGCACGGCAACACGATCAAGGCGGCCGGCGGATACAAGACGCGACCCTTCGATCGCATCATCAGTGAGATCCGCACCTTCTTCGCTGTACATCAGGCGGAGGGCACCACGGTTGGCGGCGTGCATCTCGAGATGACCGGCAAGAACGTCACGGAATGCACCGGCGGCGCACGGGCAATTTCAGAAGCCGATTTGTCCGACCGCTACCACACCTACTGCGATCCCCGGCTCAACGCCGAGCAGGCGATCGAGATCGCCTTCCTTGTGGCGGAACTCTTGAAGGCCGAGCGGCTGCATCGGGGGAAACAGGAGTTTCGCGCGGCGGAGTAGCGCGGTGGTTGCACCAGTGCCGGGATCAAAGTTCTAACAGTTGGAGCGATTTATCTGCCAAACTGTTGGAACCGCCCGGCTTTGTTGAACTGAATCCAATCAGCAGCGCGTCCCTAAACCTCGATCACCAGCACATGCACCGAGGGTCGCTTGCCCCAGGCGGCATAGACGCTATTGCGCACCGCCTTCTCGATAGCGGTTGAAATAAGGTCGGCATCCCGCCGCCGCGACCGGGACAATCCGTCGAAGGTCTGGAAAACGGCGTCATCGACCACCTGATCGAGTTGGGCGCCGCCTCCCGTCTTTGCCGGCAGCCCGGCAAGCATGACATCGGGAACGCCGACCAGATCGCCCTTCCTGTCAACGGCAAGGGCGATCGTGACAACGCCCGAAAAGGCGAGCTTCTGACGCGCGCGCAGACTCTCGTCGCCGAGCGGCACGAGCGCATTGCCGTCCTTTCCGAGCCGGCCAACCGTGACTTCATCAACGATCGCAGGCTCGCCGGGCGCGAGCAACACGACGTCGCCGTTATGCGCCTTCACCACGCGATCAGCCCCCGCCTTCACCGCAAACTCCGCATGTTCCGTCAGATGCAGTTCTTCGCCATGCGCCGGAATAGCGATCTTCGGCTTGATCCATTGGTAGAATTGCGCGACCTCGCCGCGGCGCGGATGGCCGGAGGCATGGATCAGCGCCTTGCGGTCGGTGATGACCTCCACGCCCTGCTTGATGAGATTATTGATGATGCGGCCAACATCGCGCTCATTGCCGGGAATGGTGCGCGAGGAGAAAATCACGTTGTCGCCGGGCGCCAGCTTCACAACCGGATGATCGCCTTCGGAAATACGGGCGATAGCGGCGCGGCTTTCGCCCTGGCTACCGGTCGCCAGCACAACGGTTTCGTCGCGCGACAAGGACGGGAAGGCATCGGCGGAGAGAAATGGCGCGACATCGTCGAGATAGCCGCATTCGCGCGCGACGGCGATAACGCGCTCCATCGCCCGCCCGACAAGCACCACCTTGCGTCCAGCAGCAGCTGCCGCCAGAGCCACAGCGCGCAAGCGCGCGACATTCGAGGCAAAGGTCGTGACGACCACCCTGCCCCGTGTCGTCTTGATGATCTCGCGCAAGGTGCCAGCAACTTCGCCCTCGGAGGGGCTCACGCCATCGCGCAAGATATTGGTCGAGTCGCAGACCAGCGCGAGCACGCCTTCTTCGCCGATCTCCTGCAAGCGGCGCACATCTGTCGGGCGGCCGATCCCCGGCTCGGGATCAAGCTTCCAGTCACCCGTATGCAGGATCGTGCCGAGACGTGTGCGGATGGCGAGAGCGCAAGCCTCCGGAATCGAATGCGCAACGGGCACAAGCTCCACCTCGAAAGGATCGAGAGCGAGCCGCGTCCCCTGCATCGCCGTGTTTATCTGAATGTCCGGCGCGCCGGGCTCGTTGAGAACCCGCATCTGGAAGAGGCCGGCGGCGAAGGGCGTCGCATAAAGCGGACAGTTGATCCACGGCCACAGATCGGCGATCGCGCCGATATGGTCCTCATGCGCATGGGTGATGATGCCGGCAACGATGTTGCGTTGAATCTGTCCGAGAAAGCGCGGATCGGGAACGATAATCTCGATCCCCGCCTCCTGGGGGCCAGCGAAAGTGACGCCGCAATCCACCAGCAGCCATTTGCGCTCGTTGCGAGATCCAAGGCCATAAAGCGCGAGATTCATCCCGATCTCGCCAAGGCCTCCAAGCGGCACGAACACCAGTTCGTCAACCCCGCGCATGCGTGTCGCCCCTTGCCAATGTTATGTCTCGCATCATGCAAATGAACCGGTTTGAGGCGCCAGCCATACGTCGCCCGCCTCGATGATCCTGGTTGAGTTTGTAGTATCGACGATCAGACGGCCAGAGGAGTCGATCGTCCGGAAAATGCCGGAAAAGGACTCCTTCGCCGTATCGACCTTGATCGGCGCGCCAAGGCCCGCCGCAAGCGATAGCCATTCGGCGCGGATCGTCTCGAAATCTGCTCCTCCGGCGAACCGCGCGAGCGCGCCGACAATCGCGTCGGAAAGATGCAGCAAAACATCTTCCGGCGAGCGCGAAGGCGCGCCGATCTCGGCGAGCGCTGTTGCCCGATAAGGCAGATCGCGCGGAGCGGCGGCGCAATTCACGCCGAAACCGATGACGCACGCGAAACGGCCGTCCGGCAGCTCGGCGCTTTCCAGCAGAATGCCCGCGAGCTTGGCGCCATCGAATAAAATGTCATTCGGCCATTTCAGCCGCAAATATTCATGCGCAGCACATTTGCGCAAAGCCTTCGCCAGGGCGATGCCCGCGACGAACCCAAGTTGCGGCGCATGGCGCATCGGAACTTCATCGATGAGCAACAGGCTCGCATAGAGATTGCCGGGTGGCGAAACCCAATGTCGGCCATGCCGCCCGCGGCCACTGCTTTGCGCCCTCGCGATGATCCACGTTCGGCCAAGGGCGCCCTCACGCGCCAGGCTCATGGCCTCGTCATTCGTCGAACCCGCCTCTTCGTGGACGAACAGTCGATAGTTTTGCGCAACGGCGCTGTCTGCAAGGATGAATGGTTGCGGTCTATCCACACGCAGCTTTCGGTTCAGAAGAGAGACTTGGCCGCGAGGTTCGCAGCATCGACCAAGGGCGCCGGATAGGCAAAAAGGAAGATGACCAGAATTCCGCTGATCGCCTGAACTGCGCGCATCACCGGCATCGTCTTGTCGAAGGGCGCCGCCGCCTCGTCGAAGTATATGATCTTGACGATGCGCAAATAATAAACCGCCCCCACGACACTCATCAGAAAGCCGATCACCGCCAGTCCATAGAGATGGGCATGGACCGCAGCGTTGAACACATAAAATTTTGCAAAGAAGCCGGCGAGCGGCGGAATGCCCGTCAGCGAAAACATCATCATCGACATGAGAAAGGCCATCGCCTTATTCGTATGCGCGAGACCGGAAAGGTCGGCGATGAGTTCTACCGCTTTGCCATTCACGCGCATGGACAGGATCACGGCGAAGGTCCCAAGCACCATCACCATATAGATGCCCAAGTAGATCAACACGCTGGCGACACCCTGCTGAGTGCCTGCGGCAAGGCCGACAAGCGCAAATCCGACATGGCCGATCGACGAATAGGCCATCATCCGCTTGATGTTTGTCTGTCCGATCGCGGCGAATGAGCCGAGCGCCATCGACAGAATCGAAATGAAGATGATGATCTGCTGCCATTGCAGGGTGATGCCGGGGAACGCCGTGATCGCGACGCGCACCGTAATGGCGACCGCAGCAAGCTTGGGCGCCGACGCGAAAAACGTCGTCACCGGCGTCGGAGCGCCCTCATACACATCGGGCGTCCACATATGGAAAGGCACGGCCGACATTTTGAACGCCAGCCCGGCGAAGAGAAATACCAGGCCGAAGATAACGCCAAGATTTGGCGTGCCTTTCAGCGCAGCGGCAATACCGATGAAGGAGACGGTGCCGGCAAATCCGTAAATGAGCGAAGCTCCATAAACGAGTATTCCCGACGCCAGGATGCCGAGCACAAAATACTTGAGCCCCGCCTCAAGAGACCTTCTGTCATCGCGATAAAACGCGGCGACCACATAGAGAGCAAGCGACATCAACTCCATGCCGAGATAAAGCATGATGAGGCTGCTCGCCGAAATCACCATCGACATGCCGAGCGTCGCGATGAGTACAAGAATCGGAAACTCGAATTTATCGATCTTCGCGCGTGTGAGGAAATCCTGCGCCATAAGCAGCGAGACGAGCGAGCCGGCGTAGCAGAAGACCTTCATAAAGCGCCCGAAACCATCGTCGACGAACGCATGGTTGTAGATCACCGCATTGGTCTTGCTGCCCAGCAGGATGACGACGATGGCGAGAGCCAGAACGCCCACCGCCAATTCTGTCATCGGGCCATCGCTCTTGCGGCCACGGATCGCGCCGACAAGAACCAGTAATACGATGCCGGCGCCGAGAACAACCTCCGGAAGGCTATGGGCGAGCGCAAAAGAAAGCGAAGTCATGCAAGCCTTCCAAAATCAGGGGAGCGCCGCAGTGGTAACTGCGGCAAACGCTGAATGATAGCCATGGAGAATCCCGGCAACCGAAACGGCCGTCCCATCGAGGATCGGCGCGGGATGAATGCCGTAATAGATCGTCAGGAACACAAGAGGCGTGAAAATGGCAATTTCCCGCGGCGAGAGATCGAGGATCGCCTTGAGCGCCGGTTTCTCCAGAACTCCGAAGATGATGCGCCTGTAGAGATAAAGCGCATAAGCAGCCGACAATATCGTGCCGATCGCCGCAAAGAGCACAACGATGCTGTTAAAGTGGAAGGTGCCAATCATCGTCAGGAATTCGCCGACGAAACCGGACGTCCCCGGCAGCCCGATATTCGCCATGGTGAACACCATGAAGACGACGGCATAGAACGGCATCCGCTCGACAAGACCGCCATAGGCCGCAATCTCGCGCGTGTGCATCCTGTCATAGATCACGCCGACGCAGAGGAACAGCGCGCCCGAAACGAAGCCGTGCGACACCATCAGAAAGATCGCGCCCTGCACGCCCTGTTGCGTCAGGGAGAAAAGCCCCATCGTCACAAAGCCCATGTGCGCCACGGAGGAATACGCAATGAGCTTTTTCATATCCTCCTGCACCAGCGCCACCAGCGAAGTGTAGATGATGGCGACGACAGAAAGCGCGAAGACCAGCGGCGCAAAATAGGTGCAGGCATCCGGAAACATCGGCAGCGAAAACCGCAGAAATCCGTAGCCGCCCATTTTCAGGAGAATACCGGCCAGAATGACAGAGCCAGCCGTCGGCGCCTCGACATGCGCGTCGGGCAGCCAGGTATGGACGGGCCACATCGGCATTTTCACGGCAAGCGAGGCGAAGAAGCCGAGCCACAGCCATCTCTGCATCGCCGCGGGGAAGTGCGTCTTCAGCAAAACCGTGATGTCGGTCGTGCCGGCGAAGCTGTACATCGCCATGATGGCGATCAGCATCAAAAGCGAGCCGAGCAAGGTATAGAGAAAGAACTTGAAGCTGGCGTAGATGCGCCTCTTGCCGCCCCAGACCCCGATGATGAGGAACATCGGAATGAGGCCGCCCTCGAAGAAAAGATAAAAGAGCACGAGATCGAGCGCGCAGAACACGCCGAGCATTAATGTCTCGAGCACCAGAAACGCGATCATATATTCTTTGACGCGCACCTGGATCGATTTCCATGACGCAGCAATGCAGATCGGCATCAAAAATGCGGTCAGCATGACGAATGGCATGGAAATGCCATCGACGCCCATTTTGTAGACGAGGCCACTGCCGAACCAGCTCTTCTGTTCGACGAATTGGAAGGCTGCCGATGTCGTGTCGAATTTCGAATAGGCGTAAAGCATCAACAGGAAGTCGATGAGCGTCACGATCAGCGCCGCCCAGCGCGCATTGTTGACGGTCGCCTCGTCGTCACCGCGCAAGGCAAGTATGAAGGCGACGCCGACGAGAGGCAGAAAGACGAGGCCGGAAAGTATGCCGAAACCGAACATCAATGCAGCCCCAGGACGAGATAATAGGTGATGAATGCGGCGACGCCGATTAGCATGACGAAGGCATAGTGATAAAGATAACCGCTTTGCAATCTCACGACGTTGCGCGTCACGTCGATGACGCGAGCTGCAACGCCATCCGGTCCGAACCGATCGATGATGTTTTGATCGCCGCCATGCCACAGCAGCCGGCCGAGCCAGAACGTTGGCCTGACGATGAGAAAATCGTAGATCTCATCGAAATACCATTTGTTGAGCAGGAAGCGATACAGCAGCGGATTCCTCTCCGCCCAGCGCGCGGCTGCGCCTGGCGCCCATATGTAGGCGTAGAGCGCGACGAAAAAGCCAAGGAGCATCAGCACCGAAGGCATCAACGAAAGCAGGCGCGGAATATCTTCCATCCTTTGGAGGACATGATTGCCCGGAGCATAGTAGAGCGCGTGCTTCCAGAATTCCGTCGCGTGCTCGCCGATAAAGAATCCTTTGAAGATGAAGCCCGCGAAAATTGCGCCGAAAGCCAGCACATAAAGCGGGATCAACATCACATTGGGGGATTCCTTCGGATCGATGTGATGATCGCCGTGCTCTCCATGATGCGCGTCGGCTGCCGCGTGATGATCGTCTTCATGGGCGGCTTGCTGCCATTTCGCCGGCCCGAAGAAGGTCATAAAGATCAGTCGCCAGCTATAGAAAGAGGTGAGCCCGGCAGCGATCGTCGTCAGCAGGTAAGCATAGAAGTGCCCGGACACATGCGA
>SCSF01000065.1 GCA_004298435.1 Beijerinckiaceae bacterium | reverse complement strand
CCTGCATCTCGTCGGCCGCAACGGCATGCACAAATACAATAATCAGGATCACGCGATGATGACCGGGCTGCTCACCGCGGCCAACATCATCGCGGGCGAGCCGATTTACGATGTCTGGCATGTGAACGAGGACGCTGAATATGGCGAGTCCGGCCTTTCCGGCGCGCAGGAGGCGCTGAAGAGCCTTCGCCTCGTCCCGAAAAAGGCTGCCTGATCGTGACGCTTCTTCCCATAGAACAGCGTCCCGCTGCTCCGGGCGCGCTTCAATCTGCGCTCGGTCGCCTCGTCCGTTTGGGAGCGGAGTTGCCGCCGAATTTCCTGAGCGACCTCTGGCGCTATGGACTTTGCAGCCTGCTCGCGCTCGGCCTCGACTGGGGGCTGCTCGTGGCTCTGGTGCATGCGGGCATGAACTATCTCATTGCCGCGACGATCAGCTTTTCCATCGGCATGGTGTTCGCCTATTTCGGCAGCATCGCCTTCGTTTACCGCGGCCGGCGCGCCTATAAGGTTCCGGCCGAAGCCATTGGCTTTTTTCTCATCGGCTTTGCCGGTCTTCTCGTAAACGTGTTTCTGCTCTTCGCCTTCGTGAAACTTTGTGGGCTTTCTGTCGGATTCGCCAAAATGCCGACGGCGCTTGCGGTTTTTCTGTTCAATTTCCTCGTGCGGCGCACGCTGCTTTTTGCTGGAACTCCGATTGCTGCCGGCGTGGCCGAAGAGATGTCTTCGACAATCGCGCCGTACTGAACGGCACGAAGGGCGGCCCTCAAGATGGCGACAGAGGCGCAAGGCATGGGCTTATCGCCGGCTGAGGCGCAGCATCGTCCCGGATCCATCTTTCGCAGTCGGCTGCAAGCCCTTCTTCACATTCCCGCTGCGCAAAAGTCTTTCACAGCGTCATCGCAGCCGCGTCTTTCTGTAGAGCGGTGGCCGGGGCTTCTGCTTTGGCCAATCATCGCTGCTGCGCTTTGGGCTCTCAGCCATCCCTATTCGGGGATCATTGGCGACGCGAGCTTTTACGTTGGGCGCGCGCTCGCTGATCTCGATCCCAATGGCGTCGGCCGCGATATGATGTTCGTCCATGACGGGCAATCGCGCTTCAGCCTGTTTCCGCTGCTGCTCGAGCATCTCGTTGCGTTGTTGGGCACCGGAACGACTGGCGTGCTGCTCGGCTTCATGGCTATGCTGGCTGCGTTTTGTGCGGTCGCCGCTTTTTCACGGCACTATGTTGCAAAACCCTTCATCGCCATCGTCCTGATCTTTGTTGCCATGCTGCCGACGGGCTATGGAGCTTCGTGGCACTTCAATTTTTTCGAAGTGTCCGCGGTGCCGCGGCCCTTTGCCGAGGCATGCGTCCTGGCAGCGCTCGCGGCGCTGGCGGGCAGACGCACATGGCTCGGGTTCGCCTGTCTCTTTGCCGCGAGCCTCGTGCATCCCTTGATGGCGCTCGCGGGCTGGGGCGTGTTCGCGATCGTCCTCAGCCGGGAGGACCGTCGCTGGGCTTTGGCTTTCGGGCTTTGCGCCCTGCTGCTGCTCTTTGGCGCGCTCGCCGGCGTCCCGTTGCTGCACAGGCTGGTGGTCGTTATGGACCCCAATCTCAAGGCGTTTGCCGAGCAGCGAAGCCCGCATCTCTTTCCGACGCTGTGGGACGTCAGATCTCTTGGGCCGATGTTTGCCGAGACGGCAAGTCTTGCGATTGCCGCGAGCTTCGTGGACGGCCGACGCCGGATCATTCTGGTCGCTGCGATTCTGGTTGGCGTCGGCGGAGTCGCGGCGCAAGCGCTGTTCGGCGATTACTTCTCGCTGCTTCTCGTCATCCAGGCGCAGCTTTGGCGCATGGCGTGGCTGACGGCATCGCTCGGCGCGGCATCGCTCGCTTTTTGCGCGATCTACCTTTGGAGACGGGGGCCGCGCGGACACATTGTCTTCGCACTCCTCACGCTTGCCTGGCTGATGCGCGACGTGCCAGCGGCGGCCGGTGCGCTCGCTGCCGTGGCCATTGGCGCGCGATTGACGGAGAACCGGATCGCGCTTTCCTCACCCCGCAAGATAGCCTTTATGCTGTGGGGCGTCGCGATCACCCTCGGCCTCGGCCTCAGCGCACATTATCTTTCCGGCTATGCGCAATTCATGGCCAACATCCCAGCGGATGCACAGCATGGTATTCACTATCTCTGGATCCGCCGCTATATCGCCTTTCCGATTCTTGGCATCGTTCTGTTTCTGGTCTTTGCCCGCGCCGCGCCGCGCGGCATCAATGTGCTCCTGGGCGCGCTGGCGCTTTTTCTGAGCATCGCTGCGGTTCATTTCTGGGATGATCGGACTCCGTTCCAGAAGCTGATCGATTCGGGCGCGCATCCGCCGGCCTTGATGCGGATCATCGATCAAAAGCCGGGCGAGATCCTGTGGGTCGATGGCATTGCGGAAGCCTGGTATCTCACGGGGCGTCCGCAATGGGCCTCCCCTGAGCAGGGCGTAAGCACCGTTTTCTCGCCCGAGCTGCTGCGGCTTTGGCTTGGCCGGATGCGTTTTCTCGTTCGCGAAGGTCTGGCCGAAAAGGGAGCTCTCTCGGCGTCTCTCATTCCGTCGACGGCCGATCTGCCGCATTTGACCAAAGCCAATTTGACTGCGCTCTGCACGCGGCCTGATGCGCCCGCCTGGGTTATCGCTCCCGTCTATAAGGACACCATAATTCCGCCGGGGTTCGAGACGCATGAGTGGAAGTTGCCGAAGCCCAATTTCACCATGACGGATGAGACGCTCTCCTATGCTTGGCATCGGATCGATGCCTATGCGATCCTTGCTTGCGCGGGCTCAAAACGGCCGTAAATATCACAAGGCATTCGAGTAAAATCGAAGCGCTCTAGCGTTTTCAAGCGCCGCGATTCTGATTCCAGCAGAATTGAAACGGCTCTAGCCGCCGAGACGAAAAGGCCCACATAAGCCCGCGATGAGCGATCTCAGCTTTTCCTTCACACCGCTTTTGCCAGTCGCGTTGCTTGCCGCCTTCGCGGTTCTTGCGGTGATTGTGACGGCGCTGGGGTTATGGCAGCGCCGCAGCGGCACGCTCCTGCGCGCTATCGGCCTCGCTCTGGTTCTTGCCGCACTCTTCGATCCAGCCGTCATTCGCGAAAACAAGCAGCCGCTCAAGGATGTTGTCGCTGTCGTTGTCGATCACAGCGGCAGCCAGAGCATAGGCGAGCGCCCCATTCAGACGGAAAAGGCCAAGGATGAGCTTGTCAAAAGGCTGAAGGCGCTCGGCAATGTCGATGTCCGTGTGATCGACAGCAACCGCCTCGATACGGAAGACGAAGGCACGCGGCTCTTTACCGCCCTGAATGACGGCCTGTCTGATGTCCCTTCCGAGCGGATCGGCGGCGTCTTTATGATTACCGATGGGGACGTGGATGATATTCCGAAAAGCGTAGCTGCGCTCGGCTTCAAAGCGCCGCTGCATGCTTTCATCACCGGGCACAAGGGCGAGCGCGACCGCAGGATCGAATTGCTCGACGCGCCGCGCTTCGGAATCGTCGGCAAGGAAACGACGATTCAGTTGCGCGTGCTCGATACCGGAACCGGGCACGAACCGGTCGTGATCCACGTCCGACGCGATGGCAATCAGATCGCCGAGGTTACCGCGCAGCCGGGCGAGAAAATCCGCCTGCCCGTCAAGATCGAGCACGGCGGCCCGAACGTCGTCGAAATCGAGGTCAAGGCGCTCCCAGATGAATTGACCGCCATCAACAACAAGGCGGTTCTGACGATTGATGGCGTGCGTGACAAGCTGAAGGTTCTGCTTGTATCCGGCGAACCGCATCAGGGTGAGCGCATGTGGCGCAATCTCCTGAAGTCGGACGCCAATGTCGATCTCGTTCATTTCACCATTCTGCGGCCGCCGGAAAAGCAGGACGGCACGCCGATCAATGAACTCTCCCTGATCGCCTTTCCGACAGCCGATCTGTTCGGACGCAAGATCAAGGATTTCGATCTCATCATTTTCGACCGCTATTCGAACCAGAGCATTCTGCCGTCGATCTATCTCGACAATATCGTGCGCTATGTGCGTGGCGGCGGCGCATTGCTGATCGCCGCAGGCCCCGATTTCAGCCAGCCTGAGGGTTTTTACTACACGCCGCTCGGGGAGATTACGCCGGCGCGGCCCGATGGCACGATCACGCAGACGGCGGCGGGCTTTCGCCCGACGGTCACCGCTATCGGGAAAAAGCATCCGGTCACGCGCGGCCTGCCTGGCGGAAACGAAAATCCGCCGGCGTGGAGCCGCTGGTTCCGTCAGATCAATGCTGACGTAACCAAGGGAACGAGCGTTCTCGCCGGCGCGAATTCGAAACCGCTGCTCGTTCTCGCACATGAGGGCAAGGGCAGGGTCGGCCTGCTTTTGTCCGATCAGATGTGGCTCTGGGCGCGCGGCTTTCAGGGTGGCGGCCCGCATCTCGATCTGCTGCGCCGGCTCGCACACTGGCTGATGAAAGAGCCGGAGCTGGAAGAAGAAGCCCTGCGGGCCAAGGTCGAAGGTCACGACATTGCGATTGAGCGGCAGAGCCTGAAGGACAAGGTGCCGCCGGTGCGGATCACCTCTCCCTCGGGCAAGGTGGAGACAGTGCCTTTGAAGCCGGCGGCGCCGGGACTATCGCGCGCGACGGTCAAAGCCACGGAACTGGGGCTCTATCGGTTGAGCGACGGCAAGCTGACGGCGCTTGCCAATGTCGGCCCGGAAAACCCGCGCGAGTTTCAGGATGTCGTTTCGACGACGCAGAAGCTGCGTCCGCTGGCCGAAGCGACAGGCGGCACGGTGCGGCGCATCGCGACAGACAAGACGGGTGACATAATCTTGCCGCGCATCGTCGCCATGCGGGATAGCCCGATTTACGGCGGCTCGGATTATGCGGCGATCAGACGAACCGAAGCAGCGGAAATCAAGGGCGTCGGAATTGCCCCGGTCGGCATCGGCATCGTCGGCCTCATCTTCCTGCTCGGCAGCGTCATCGCGAGCTGGCTCGCCGAGGGGCGCAGGCGGGGTCAAGAGTAAGTGTGCGGACCGGAGGTCCGCGGTCCGGGGTTATGGAGCGCGTTCCGGATCGCGGACCTCTGGTCCGCAGCAGCGTTGATGAAGTGCTCGGGGGAGATTAAGTGACATCGCCAAATCAGAGCTGGCTGTTCTTTGCTTTATTGGCAGCAGTCTTCGCCGCCCTGACAGCGATCTTTGCCAAGGTCGGCGTCGAGGGGATCAATTCGAATTTCGCCACCTTCCTGCGCACGCTTGTGATCGTCGCGATGACAGGTGCAATCGTGATTGCAACGCGCAGCGTGCAGCCGCTCGGCTCTATCTCAGCCCGCAGCTATGTTTTTCTGACTTTGTCCGCGCTTGCGACGGGCGCCTCATGGCTTTGCTATTTTCGCGCCCTGCAAATTGGCGAGGCCGCGCGCGTCGCGCCGATCGACAAGTTGAGCACGGTGCTCGTCGCGGTTTTCGGCGTGGCGTTTCTTGGCGAAACGCTGAGCGGGGTCAACTGGCTCGGCGTCGCCCTGATAGCTGCGGGCGCGATGCTCGTGGCCTTCGGTGGATGACACCTTCTCAGCCGTCATGCGCGGGCTTGACCCGCGCATCCAGGCACCAATGGTCAGCTATTGATGTAGGAGCTGTTCGCCAAAACGATCAGGTCGTTTCTGGATGCGCGGGTCAAGCCCGCGCATGACAACCAAACGATTTCTGAACCCTGCCGGGATGGCTCACGCGGCCAGCGTAACCGCGATCCCTCTGACGCGGATCCGCTGCATGGAGATGCCGCCTTCTCCCATGTCGTCGCCGGCATCGACGGCATATTCAACCCCGACAATCGCATCGGCATCGACGTCTTCGGCGCGGCGGATCAGCGCCTCCAGGGCATGCTCACGCAGCTTCGCCTCGAGATTGTCGAGCACGGTCGCATGCCAGGTCGATGCCGCCTCGATCCGTCCGATTTCAGCGCCGATGCGTCCGCCCTCGATTTCGTTCGTTGCACTGATACGCATTGTTGATTTCCTGGCTCCTGCCCCGGCATCGCAATCCGCATGCCAATAGCTTTTCCATGCTGAACTCAGAGTGAATGTGCCGTAACAGGCACGATTCCTTCCGCCATTCGCGCTTTATTTGATTCAAATTGGAACAGGATGAACCTTGCCAGCCGCTTAATTTCGCGCGCTGGCGTCCTTTGTCGTCGCGAAGAATGGTGATTGTGGTTACTGCGCCACAACCGCGATCACGCGCTGGCGTTTCCGGTTAACGGAATGTGAATGGGGGCAGTGACGCTGCTTCCCTGTTTCAGTGCCGAAAATGTCGATGGCCGGTGAAGACCATGGCGAGCCCGGCAGCGTCGGCGGCCTTGATGACGTCATCGTCGCGCATCGAGCCGCCGGGCTGGATGACGGCCGTCGCGCCGGCTTCTGCGGCGGCAAGCAAGCCGTCCGCAAAGGGGAAGAAGGCATCCGAGGCGACGACGGAACCTTTTGCGAGGCTCTCGGCCAGCCCTGCCGTATGCGCAGCATCGGCTGCCTTTTGCGCCGCGATCCGTGAGGAGTCGACCCGGCTCATCTGGCCCGCGCCAATGCCGACTGTCGCGCCGTCCTTTGCATAGACGATTGCGTTGGATTTGATGTGTTTGGCGACCCGAAACGCAAATCTGAGATCGTCGAGTTCGGCGGCGGTCGGCGCTCTTTTCGTCACGGTGCGCAGATCCATGTCGTCGATGACGGCGTTGTCGCGGCTTTGAACGAGAAAGCCGCCGCCGACTGGTTTGAAAATGAGATCGTTGCGGCGCGGATCGGGCAGGCTGCTCGTGACGAGCAGCCTGAGGTTCTGCTTTCTCGCCAAAATGGCGAGCGCAGCCTCGTCGATGGCAGGCGCGATGATGACTTCGGTGAAGATCTTCACGACCTCCTGCGCTGTAGCCGCGTCAAGCGGCCGGTTCAGCGCGATGATGCCGCCGAAGGCCGAGACGGGGTCGCAGCGAAGCGCCAGCCTGTAGGCTTCGTCGAGGCTCGATGCTGTGGCGACGCCACATGGGTTTGCATGCTTGATGATGGCGACAGCGGCATGTTTGTGCGGATCGAATTCCGCAACGAGTTCCAACGCGGCATCGGTATCCGCGACATTGTTATAGGAGAGTTCCTTGCCCTGAATCTGCCGGGCGGAGGCGATGCCTGAGGGTCGCCCGGCGCTGGCGTAGAAAGCCGCATTCTGGTGCGGGTTCTCGCCGTAACGCAGGCTTATGATTTTCTTGCCGCCGAAGGCGCGATAGGCAGGCGCCTTTTCGCCGATCTCCTGCGCGAACCAGTTCGAGATTGCCGCATCATAGGCTGCAACGCGGGCGAAGGCTTTCTGCGCCAGGGCCTTTCGAAACGAAAGCCGTGTCATGCCATCGTTCGCGGCGAGTTCGGCGAGGAGCGCGGCGTAATCGTCGATATCGACGATAACCGTCACAGCATCGAAATTCTTGGCGGCTGCACGGATCATCGCCGGGCCGCCAATATCGATGTTTTCGACGCAGTCCTCAAAATCCGCGCCACGCGCGACCGTTGCCTCGAACGGATAAAGATTGACGACGAGAAGATCGATCGGCGCGATGCCATGCGCCAGCATCGCTGCTTCGTGGGCCGGATTCTCGCGCACCGCCAAAAGGCCGCCGTGAACTTTCGGATGCAGCGTCTTCACCCGTCCGTCCATCATCTCCGGAAAGCCGGTAAGATCGGCGACATCGACCACTGCAAGGCCTGCTTCGACGAGCGCCTTGCTCGTTCCGCCTGTCGAAACAAGCGGGATCTTACGCCTGTCGAGGTCGCGCGCGAATTCGAGAAGGCCGCTCTTGTCCGAGACGGACAAAAGTGCGCGTGTAATCGGACGGCGTTTTTCGGACATGGGGACTCCACAATACGGAGCTGTTTCGTCTTTGACGAAACTGCGGCTCCGTTTTCCTGTCGTGACGCGTTTTCTTCACGCGGACCGGTAGCCACTTCGCTTGAAAACGCTCTAACACGTCTTCACCACGCCCGAAATCATCCAAAACGTCCCGAATGGTCTTGATTAGGGGGCCTCAAAGCGGCTCCCCGTGCCGAACAAAGCGGGGACGCGGCTGCAAGCTGTGGATAAACTGATTCGTGCCGGTTTCGTCCTCTCTTTGGACGAATCGTCCCGTTTTGGCACAGGCGCGGCAGAGGGGGGAGATAGGATTTGTTAGGAAACAAGCAGCATTTCGCCGTCATGCCCGATGATTTCGGATTCGATCATCTGGCCGGCGGTGATGTCTGCGATGCGGACCCTGGTGAAATCGGCGGCGCGGGCGATGCCGCCGCGTTCGCTTAGTAAAGGGAGCGTTTTGCCGATCTGCGCATTGAGATGCCGCCGCAACGCCTTTTCGCCTGCCATGCGGAGCCGTTTGGCCCGTTCTCTCGCGACTCCAGACGCGAGTTGCGGCATTCGCGCCGCCGGCGTGCCCGGACGCGGCGAAAAGGGAAAAACATGCAGATGCGTCAGCCCACAGTCTTCGACCAGCGCCAGCGTGTTCTCAAACATCGCTTCGCTCTCGGTCGGAAAACCTGCGATGAGATCGGCGCCGAAAACAATGTCGGGCCGCACACGGCGCAGCGCGGCGCAGAATTCAACTGCGTCAGCACGCGAATGACGCCGCTTCATTCTTTTCAGAATCAGATCGTCGCCAGACTGCAAGGAAAGATGCAGATGCGGCATCAGGCGGCGCTCGTTCGCCATGGCGTCGAGCAGATCTTCATCAGCTTCGATGCAATCGATCGAGGAGAGGCGCAGCCGTGCAAGTTCCGGCGCCGAGGCCAGAATCTGCTTCACGGCGTAACCGAGACTTCGGGCCTGCGGCAGATCCTTGCCGTAAGCGGTGAGATCGACGCCGGTCAGCACAACCTCGCGGAAACCCTTGGCCATACAGCGCGCGACGGCATCCAGAAGCTGTGGCAACGGCATGGAGCGCGATGGTCCACGGCCGAACGGGATTATGCAGAAGCTGCAACGATGGTCGCAGCCGGTCTGGATCGCCAGAAAGGCGCGGCTATGATCCTCGATGCCTTCGACCGAGGGCAGGTCTGATTCCTTGAGAGACAGTATATCCCCGACTGTCACGCGGCTGTTGCGGCCGCGAGCGAAGGCGTCCGGTCGCAATTTCTCGGCATTGCCAAGAACGCGTGCGACTTCCGGCATGGCGGCGAAAGATTGCGGATCGATCTGCGCGGCGCAGCCGGTGACGACGATCTCGCTTTGCGGATCTTCCCGCTTCAGCCTGCGGATCGTCTGGCGTATCTGGCGCACAGCCTCAGTCGTCACCGCACAGCTATTGATGATGACGAGGTTGTTGCGGCCTTGCGCCAAAGCCGATTGACGAAGCGCCTCGGCTTCGACGAGATTGACCCGGCAGCCGAAATTCACCACCTGGACGGATGAAGCCGCAGCTTTATTGCTATCAGCGCTCACGCCGGTACGGCCGCAAAGAGCGCCGCATCGAGCGCGGTTTCGAATTCGAATTCGACCGGACCTTCCATGATGACGTGATCGTCATCCTGCCAGTCGATCGAAAGGTCGCCACCCGGCAGGCTGATAACTGCCTTGCGGTCGGAAAGCCCCTTGCGCGCCGCCGTCACGAGGATGGCGCAGGCGGCAGAGCCGCAGGCCTGCGTGAGACCCGCGCCGCGCTCCCAGACACGCGCCACGATATGCCCGGGCTGCACGACCTGCGCCATGGAGATATTGGCGCGCTCGGGAAACAGCGGATCGCGCTCGAGGATCGGGCCGTTCTTGCCGAGATCGGTTGCGTCGAGGTCATCGACGAAGAAGACGGCGTGCGGGTTGCCCATATTGGCCACGGCTGCAACCAGCGGCGGAGCCCCGGCGACAGGCTGAAAGGCGATTGCGCTCATGTCAGGCATCGACTCGCGCAAGGGGATATCCTGCCAGGCGAAGCGCGGCGCGCCCATATCGACGGCGAAGCGCCATTCGCCGCGCCGCCAGCATCGCAACTCCCCGGCCGCCGTTTCCAGCAGCAGCGTTTCGCGGGAGGTGTTTCGCATGAGATACCAGGCCACGCAGCGCGTGCCGTTGCCGCAGGCGCCAGCCTCCGATCCATCGGCATTGTAGATGCGGACAAAGGCTTCCGTCCCGGCTGTCCGGGGATCGCCGAGCACCATGAGTTGATCGAATGCGAGGCCGCCTCCGGCGGCGATCGCCCGCACGAGCGCCGCGTCGATCGTGGCGGGGCCACCGGCGGGCGTCTGATTGCGCAGATCGAGAATGAGGATCACGTTGCCGAGACCGTTCATCTTTGTTGCTACGCGGCCAGTGAGAGGGTGCATTGCGGCTGCTTTCAGTTGCGATGGCCGTTCATAGCGAAAACAGGCGGAGAGGCCAAGAATTTGCTCGGTGCGCGCCACGCTCCCGCTTGCAAATTATGAAACTTGGCAGATCGCACGCCCTCAGTACAATGACCCCGCACATAATCCTCAGAGTGGCGCCATTTCGGCTTGTAAACCTCATTCCCGCCGGCTTCGGCGAGAAAAATTGCGAAATGAAGAACTATTTCGCCGGGGAATATTTAATCAAGCCGAGGGCAGCCGACGATCCGGAACTGGCGGACGATGTCTATATTTTCGTCAATGACCGCATGGTCCCAAAGGGATCGGGGCACCAAAATGAGCTGGCGCGACTTTTGGAACGGAGAGCACAAGATCTATGTGAATGCGCGCCATAGCCTTATGCATTTCGAGGCCATCGCCAAGGACGTGGCGGCGTTCATTCCGTCACAGGAGTCTTTCGTTCTCGATTATGGCTGTGGCGAAGCTTCCGCCGCCGAGCAACTCGCCGCGAAATGCGCCCGGCTTTATCTCTATGATGGCGCTTCCAGAATCGAAGCCAGCTTGCGGCGCCGTTACGGCAAGTCGGAGAAGATCGTCGTTTTGTCGGAGGATGCGCTCAATGCTCTGCCCGATGCTTCTCTCGACCTTGTCGTCTGCAATTCGATTTTCCAGTATCTGAACCGGGAGGAATGCCGTGAGGTCGTCATCCTTGCGGCAAACAAATTGAAGCTCGGCGGCCGGATCGTCGTCGGCGATATCATCCCGCCGCATGTCGATACTGTCGCGGATTCGCTGGCGCTGCTCGATTTCGCCTATCGCAGCGGCTTTTTCCTCGCAGCCCTGCGTGGCATGGTCCTGACGTTTTTCTCCAAATACAGGCGCCTGAGCCGGCGCGTTGGGCTGACGACCTTCTCAATTCCCGAAATGCAGAGGTTGCTTTCGATCCAGGGGTTTGAGGCGCGACGGAGCGACCAGAACATCGGCCACAACCGGGCGCGCATGACATTCGTCGGCAAACGTGTGTGATTTTCACGAGTCTTTTTCTTCACGCGAAGCCGCTTCGCTTGAAAACGCTATAGTTCGACCGCAAGCCGGCGCATGAAGGAAATTCCTGCCTCGATCTGCGAAAGCTCTATGAACTCATCCGGCTGATGCGCCTGATCGATGGAGCCAGGCCCGCAGAGGACGGATGGAACCTCGGCTCGCTGAAACTGCCCGGCCTCGCTTGCATAGGAGACAGTGATCGTGCGGTTGACCTGCGCGAGTTTGAGCGCAAGCGTCTCGGCGCTTGAGCCAGCGTCCGCCCTCAGTCCCGGCACTTCCGTCTCGGTTATGATCTCGATCCAGGCATCATCGGCATAGCGGGCCAGCTTCGGCGTCGCGATCGCGTCGGCATAGGCTTGCAGATGCGCGCGGGCCAGATCCTGCGACACATCCGGAAGGCCACGAAATTCCCAATGAAAGGCGCAGCGCCTGGCGAGAATGTTGCGCGCTGTGCCGCCGTGAATGATGCCGACATGCACGGTCGAATAGGGTGGATCGAAACGGCCGGAGGGATCGCCCGCGGCTTTCAGCTCTTCGCCGAAGCGATATAATTCGGCGACGAGTTCGCAGGCAGTCGAAACGGCGTTTGCGCCGAGGTAAGGCTTCGCGGAGTGCGCCTCATGGCCATGAACGATCGTATGATAGGTCGAGACGCTCTTTTGGGCGTCCGCCACCTGCATCATCGTTGGTTCGCCGACGAGGACGACCGCGGGGCGTGGCAGGTCGCGCCCGAAGCGGGCGATCGTGTCGAGCGGCCCCGCGCAAGTAATTTCCTCGTCGTAGCTCAGCAGAATATGGATCGGCCGGCTTAATTGCGCCCTTTGAAATTCCAAAATCATCGCGAGGCAGATGGCGTCGAAGCCCTTCATGTCGCAGGCGCCACGGCCGAAGAGTCTGCTGCCCTCGCGCCGCAAGGTGAAAGGATCGGATGTCCAGGTCTGGCCTTCGACCGGCACGACGTCGGTATGGCCCGAGAGCACCACGCCACCATCGATCCTCGGACCGATCGTCGCGAAGATGGCCGCCTTGTCGCCCTCCCGATTGGGGACTCTCACATATTCGACGCCGAGAGACGCAAGATAGGCTTCGATAAAGGCGACGAGAGACAGATTGGACTTCGAGCTTTCGGTGTCGAAGCCGATAAGCTTTTCCATGAGATCGAGCGTCACCGCGAGCCGATCTTTCGTTGCGCCATTGGAAGAATTCGCGGAGCCGGCAATGGTATGAGACATGAACGTTTCCCAGGCAGGGGGCGGGAGCCGGCTGCTCTAGTTCAGAACCCGCGGCGCGAAGGGTGAATCGAGGGAGAATGCTGGAATCTCGGCTTCAAAAGCCTCACCCTTTTCATTCACCATGCGATAGCTGCCCATCATAATGCCGGAAGGCGTATTGAGCGGACAGCCCGAGGTGTAGCGGAAGCTCTCGCCGGGCTTCAGAACGGGCTGTTCGCCGACGACTCCGGGGCCGCGCACCTCTTCAAGACGACCATTGGCATCCGTAATCTTCCAGTGCCGTGCCGTCAGTTGAACCGTCTGCCCGCTCTGGTTTGCGATCTCGACCGTGTAGGTCCAGAAAAACGTCGCCTCATCGGCGTCGGACCGTTCCGGCACAAATTCCGGCAGAACGGTGATCTGAATGGCTTGCGTGACACGGCTGTACATGATTGTTCGCGCTCTCCCGGCGATCATATCCTGTCAGGATTTATCCATATCGTTCTGGATTGCGCGCGTAAGGGCAAAAAGCCTTTGCTCGATGAGCACAGGCACCTGGCACACATAAGTCAGCATCTTGTGCTGATCCTGGAAAATACGCACGTCCCATTGCAGTTGCTTTGCTGCCTTCGAAACGGGAGTCGTCGGATTGTTGGCCTCGTCCGGGTTTACCGATTTATCCTGTTCCTCGTGCAGCTTGGCGTTCTCGGCGCGGATCTTGTCAGCCATTTCCTTCTGCCTGTGGCCAAACCGGGTGAGCCCGCTGATGACCTGCGAGCGTTCATTATCGAGCTTGCCGAACAGCAATGCGAACAGAACTGTCAGTTTCTGCTTGCGATCCGCGCCCGCTGATTTCGCGAAAGCGTCGATCTGGGATTTGGCCTGATCGATGGGGAGACGCCGCTGTTGCAGCTTCGAAGCCAGTTCGTCGATCGTTGGATTGGCATTCTTGTCGAGACCCTGGATAGACGGGCCGGACCACATGGAAGCCGGCGACAGATGGCTCACCAGAACCTGCTCGCACGGCCAGTCCGGGTTGCTGTTTTTCGGATGGTAATCGCGGCCGAGAGCCGACTGGCAGAATGCAGCCGTAGCAAGCACAGCGAGGCCCGCGACGATGGCGTCATGTCTCATTCTTTTCTCCCTGATCTCCGCCCTATAATGGCTGGCTGCCTCCAAAGCGGCAAGGCCGAATGCTCCTTATCCGGTATCGCACCAGCCGTCTCTATCGCACGCGCCATCTGGCAGGGCCGGTCTCACAATTTGCTGACATAACGCAGGCAAGGATTTCGTCCGGGTGAAGGAAAATGTGGCCGCAACCTTGGCCTCTGGAGGCATTTTGTCTGCCCAACGGACAATTTGGATTCGAATGGCAGAACCGTCGCCATTGCCCTTTGGGGGGCACTTCCTATAATCGGGGACAATTCGTTTTCTTCCGGCATTTTGCGGCTTGTGTGGCCTGCCGGCGTCTGGGGAAACTCCGGCTGCGCATGTAATTCTGCCCAAATGCGGTCGGCTCTCACCCCGCATCCGGGCGGCGGCCGGGATTATTCTCGAATAACACTGGTGTGCAATGACCCTGATGCTCGCAAGCGTCACCGATCTCGCGGAAGCCGAAATCGCGATTATCGAAGGCGCCGATATCATCGACATGAAAGACCCTTCGCAAGGGCCGCTGGGCGCTCTTCCGCATGAGGTGATCCGCTCTGTCGTGGCTGCGAGCGCGGGGCGGCGCGCGGTGAGCGCCGTTGCGGGCAATCTGGAAATGCGTCCGGACGTATTGCGTGAGGCAGCCGAGGCGCTTGCGGCAACCGGCGTCGATTACGTCAAGATCGGGTTCTTTCCGGGTGATGAAACTGCCGCCTGCATCGATGCTTTGCGGGCCGTTGCGGGCCGCGTCCGTCTCATCGCTGTCCTGTTTGCCGATCTTGGATGCGATCTTTCGCTTCTGCCGCGTTTTGCCGCGGCCGGATTCACAGGTGTCATGCTCGATACGGCGATGAAGGGCAAGGGCCGCCTGATCCAGCACAAGGATATTGCGACTCTCGAGCGCTTTGTCGAAGCCTGCCGCGAGGCAAAACTTATGGCCGGACTTGCCGGGTCACTCGAACCGCCGGATATCTCCCGCCTGCTTCTGCTTGATCCGAATTTTCTTGGTTTCCGCGGCGCTTTATGCGTTGGACGCGAACGCGCGGCGCGGCTCGATCCTGATCATGTGAAACTGGTGCGCGATCTCATTCCGCGCGAACGCGTCGTGCCAGAGAGCGGTAGCGGCGACGTGAAGGTCGATCTCCGCCTGCTGGCGGCGCGCGGCTATTCAGTCGAGCCGCCAAGCCGTAGCGAGGCGGACAGAGTCTTCGTCCATGATCTCGTCCTGCCTGTATCGATCGGAGCCTATGATTTCGAACGTGGCAAGACGCAGCGTGTGCGCTTCTGCATCGATGTCGATATTCGCCGCAGCGCCTACCATGCGGAGGATATGCGCGATGTCTTCTCCTATGACGTTGTGGTGGACGCAATCCGTCTGCTTCTGAGCCGCGGCCATGTTGATCTCGTCGAGACTTTGGCGGAACGCATTGCCGATGCGCTGCTCGCCTATCCGCGTGTCTATCGCGTGATTGCCCGCGTCGAGAAGCTGGATGTGATCGAAGGCCGCGTCGGTATCGAGATCACGCGTGAGCGCGCGGCTGAATCCGGCAAGCTGCATCAGCTCTATACAGGCGCCGCAGATTATTCCGCGACCAAGACCAACGGCTGATTGCGTGGCGACGCCAAAAAACGTGCCTCTCATGGTCGTCAAGATCGGCGGGAGCCTCGCCGGGTCGCCGGATTTGAGGGGCTGGCTCGCTGCCCTTGAGAGATCCGCTCTGCCGCTCGTTGTCGTGCCCGGAGGCGGCGCTTTCGCAGATGGTGTCCGCTCCATGCAGGCCGCAATGGGATTCGACGACGAAACGGCGCATCGCATGGCGCTCCTGTCGATGCAGCAATATGGGACCGCGCTCGCTGCGCTTTGGCCACGCCTTGTCGCCGCAGCAACGCCGGCTACGCTGCGGCGGACGCTTCGGATGGGGCAAGTACCCTGCTGGCATCCTGCCGCTATGGCGCTCGCGGCAGACTTGCCGCAAAGCTGGGACTTGACATCGGACTCGCTCGCGGCCTGGCTCGCGGGCAAACTCAGGGCCGAAAAGCTGCTCCTGATCAAGAGCGTGGATTGTCCTGTGGCGCAGGCGGCGAAGGAGCTTGCGGAGGCTGGAATCGTCGATCCCTTGTTCCCGCATTATGCTGCGGAAAGCGGCGCGGCGGTTGCGATTGCGGGTCCCGCCGCGCTCGCAAACGCTGACGCCTTACTGGCGCAGGGCAAACTTCCGGGCCATAAGATTTGTCTCGGATGGGGGCTGTCTTGCCGTCACAGATAAATATGGCGCAGGAGTGCATGAGGCAGAACGGTAGTCATGGCTGAACGTCTTCTGCTTTTGACGGGTCATCTCGCGCATGCCCGGCTGGTCAAACTGATGACCGGGCTCGGCGCTGTCCCCTTTGAATGGGCGATATTCGACATCGGCGTTCAGGTCGCCGCGCTGATGACGGAGGCGATCATACTGCGCCGCCTGCCGCGCCCGATCGAAGCCGATCGGATTATTCTTCCCGGACGCTGCCGCGCCGATCTCAATCGGCTTGCGCAGGAAACCGGCGTCGCCTTCGTGCGCGGCCCTGATGAACTGACCGATCTGCCGGCGTTCCTCGGGCGCGGCGCGCGGCCACCCGATCTCTCGCGCCACGACATCCGCATCTTCAGCGAAATCGTCGATGCTTCCGCACTCGAGATCGACGCTATTCTCGCGCGCGCGGAGAAGATGCGCGCGTCGGGCGCGGACGTCATCGATCTCGGCTGCCTGCCGGATACACCCTTTCCGCATCTCGAAGACTGCGTGCGCGCGCTGAAATCTGCCGGCTATCGGGTCAGCGTCGATTCCGCCGACAGAGGGGAACTGGAACGCGGCGCTGCTTCCGGCGCTGATTATCTCCTGAGCCTGACCGAAGAGACGCTGGACATAGCGAAACGCTTTCCTGTGACGCCGGTGCTCATTCCGGGCACCCGTGGCGATGTCGCTTCGCTTGTGCGGGCAGCCGAGGCGGCGACCGCTGCCGATGTTCCCTTCATTGTCGATCCGATCCTCGATCCGATCCATTTCGGCTTTGCCGCATCGATTGCGCGTTATGTCGAGATCCGGCGTCTCTTGCCGGATGCGGAAATCATGATGGGGACTGGCAATCTGACGGAACTGACCGAGGCGGACACAAGCGGCATCACTGCGACGCTGCTCGGCCTTTGCTCGGAACTTTTCATTCGCAATGTGCTGGTCGTTCAGGTGAGCCCGCATACACGCCGCACGCTTGCGGAACACGATGCCGCGCGGAGGCTGATGTATGCGGCGCGTGAGGACAATGCGCTACCGAAGGGCTATGGCGCGGGGCTTTCACAGGTCCACGACCTCAAGCCGTTTACATCGACTTCGGAGGAGCTTGCGGAGCGCGCCGGTGCAGTCCGCGACAAGAATTACCGGATTGGTGTCGCAGCCGATGGCATCCACGTCTTTAATCGCGAACTGCATCAGATAGCGGGCGACGCCATGGCGCTTTATCCTTTTCTCGATCTTGCGAACGACGGCGCGCATGCCTTTTACATCGGCACCGAACTTGCCAAGGCGGAGGTCGCGTTCACGCTCGGCAAGCGCTATGTTCAGGATGAGCCGCTCGATTTCGGCTGCGCGACCGAGCATATCGAAGAAGATATGACCAGACTGCGCGAGGCCGGCCACACGCTGCGCGCGCGCAAAACCGAGTCGTGACTTCCTCTGCACTGCAATCCCTATCGGACCGAAACAGCCCATGCCGATGATTCGTGAAACTGTCGTAACGACGATCAGCGCGGCGGGCGCTGTCCATATCGCGCCATTCGGTCTGATAGAAGAAGGCGATCTTCGGATCATCGCGCCGTTCCGGCCGTCGCGAAGCCTCGACAATCTGAACGAGGTTCCGTTCGCTGTCGTGAACTATGTCGATGATGTGCGTATTTTTGCGGGCTGCCTTACCGGCCGCAAAGAATGGCCGGTGACCCGGCTTGCCAATTTCGCCGTTCCACGGCTCGCCGCTGCGCTCGCGCATGCGGAGCTTGCGGTTGAACGTGTCGAGGATCATCCCGAACGGCCACGCTTTTTGTGCCGCGTGCAAAGAATCGAGCAGCACGCACCTTTCCTCGGGCTCAATCGCGCCAAGGCGGCGGTGGTCGAACTCTCGATTCTTGTCAGTCGTCTCGACTTTCTGCCGCGCGAAAAAATCGAGCGCGAAATTGAGTATCTCAAAATTTCGATCGACAAGACGGCAGGGCCTGAAGAGCAGGAGGCCTGGGGCTGGCTGATGCAGAAGGTGACGGATTTTTAC
>SCSF01000064.1 GCA_004298435.1 Beijerinckiaceae bacterium | reverse complement strand
GGCAGATTACGCGGATGCCGCAGCAAGACTCGTCGATTCTTTTGTCGATACGGATCTTTTTGCCGGCGTCGTTTTGATCGCGGCAAAGGGCGAAACGATTCTGCGCCGGGGCTTCGGATTGGCGGATCGCGAATGGCGCGTTCCGCATGCGCCGGAGGGCAAGTTCCGTCTCGGCTCGCTCACCAAGCAATTCACCGCGGCGGCGATTTTGCAGTTCATGGAAAGCGACCGCCTCGCGCTCGAAGATGCAATCTCAAGACACTATCCCGATGCTCCCGCCGCCTGGCGTGACGTGACTCTCCTGCATCTTCTGACACATACCTCGGGCATTCCGAGCTACACATCGATCCCGGGTTTCTTCGACGCCGCCGCACGGATCGAACGCACGCCGCAAGAAATCATCGCGCTGACGCGTGACAAGCCGCTGCTCTTTCAGCCGGGTACAGAGTTCAGATACAATAATGGCGGCTACGTCATTCTTGGTCATGTGATCGAGCTTTTGAGCGGCCTCTCTTACGAAGATTATATTCGCGAAAATATTTTGCAGCCGCTCGGCCTCGCCAAGACAGGCTACGATCATGCTGATCTGATTTTACCGCATCGCGCCCGCGGCTATCGCTTCGAGAACGGCGCGTTCGAAAATGCGGCCTATCTTGCGATGAGCGTGCCGCATGCGGCTGGAGCTATCTATTCGAGCGTGGACGATCTTCTGGCGTGGCTGAACGCACTTCGAACAGGCCAGACGATCAGTCCGGCGTCAGCCGCGCTGATGATGCGCGATCATGGTCACGGCTATGGATTCGGCTTTGCGATTCAGAGCCAGTTTTCGCAGCAGCATTTCGTCCATGCCGGCGGCATCAATGGTTTCAGCGTGGTGCTCAGCCATTATCCGGATGCCGATCTGACGCTGATCGTGCTTGCGAATATTCAGGGTTCGCCAGTGCAGAAGATCGCGCATGATCTCGCAGCGCTTTACTTCGGCGTCGCGCGAGACGCCGCAGACGACATTTCGCTCGATCCTGCCCTGCTGGCCGATTACGTCGGCTGCTATCGTCTGGACGCTGGCAGGATTCTGCGCGTTACGCAGCAAGGCGCGCGGCTCTTTCTCGAATGGCCCGGCCGGCCGAAAGAGGAAGCGCTCGCCAGAGACGATCACTGCTTCCGCGCAAGATTAAGCGACTGGTCCGTGAGTTTCGAGGCGGACGGTGTCAGCCTCGCAAGCCATGCTGTGCTTGAGCAGAACGGGCGCACATGGCGTGCGCCGCGCATGGAAGATGGATCTTAAAAGCGGACCGGAGGTCCGCGATCCGGACCGCGGACCTCCGGTCCGCAATGAGCGATAAATACTCACACCTTGGTCGCGTGGTCGGCCCGCCTGGGCCGCGTCCGCTCCGAGTTGCCTTCAGGCCGCAATTCGCGCGGCAGAGGGAAAAACACGCTTTCGTCGGCAGTCGAGACGATTTCGACCAGAAGTTCGAAACGCTGGGCAAAAGCGTCCATGATCTCCTCGACCAGCACCTCCGGCGCCGAAGCCCCGGCCGTAATGCCGACGGAGCCGACATCCCGGAAAAGCTCCCAATCGACATCTTCGGCACGCAGAACCAGACGGGCAAGCTTGCAGCCGGAGCGTTCCGCGACTTCCCTCAGGCGCTGCGAATTGGAGGAATTGGACGAGCCAACGACGATCATCGCATCGACGATCGGCGCGATCCGCTTCACCGCCTCCTGGCGATTGGTCGTCGCGTAGCAGATGTCTTCCTTGTGCGGTCCGGTGATGTTGGGGAAGCGCTTGGTCAACGCCTCGACCATGTTGCGCGTATCGTCGATCGACAAGGTCGTCTGCGTGACATAGGCGAGCTTGTCTTCATCAACGACGGACAGCTTGGCGATGTCCTCAGGCGTCTGCACGAGAATGATCGAGCCTTTCGGCAATTGTCCCAGGGTGCCGACGACTTCCGGATGCCCGGCATGGCCGACAAGCAGAACCTGCCGGCCGCGCTTGTGATGCGCCTCCGCCTCGCGGTGAACCTTGGTGACGAGCGGGCACGTCGCATCGATTGCGAGAACGTTCAATTCTCCGGCATGCGCATGAATGGATTTCGGAACGCCATGCGCGGAAAAAATCACCGGCCGCGACATATCCTCGATTTCATCGAGTTCCTCGACAAAAATCGCGCCCTTCGCCTTCAGCCCTTCGACGACATATTTGTTATGAACGATCTCATGGCGCACATAGACCGGAGCGCCGTAAAGACGCAAAGCCTGTTCGACGGCGTCGATCGCCCGCACAACGCCCGCGCAAAAGCCGCGCGGCGCACAGAGAAAGATGCGGAGCTTCGGCTTGGCGCT
>SCSF01000010.1 GCA_004298435.1 Beijerinckiaceae bacterium | reverse complement strand
GTTTAGCTTTACACTCCTCCGATGCGGCCAATCCGGAGGAACGGCAAATATGGTGGATCAGAAAGCAAGCCTCACAATAGGCCAGGGCGCCGCTGCGGTGACTCTCGGCGGCCATTTGCCCTTTGTCCTTATCGCTGGGCCATGCGCGATGGAGAGCCGCGCTCATGCGCTCGAAATGGCTGCGGCGCTCAAGGAAATCGCTGGCGCATTGAATCTCGGCCTCGTTTTCAAAGCCTCCTTCGACAAGGCGAACCGGACATCCGGCACGAGCGCGCGCGGGCTGGGAATGAAAGAGGCGCTGCCGGTCTTTGCGGAAATCCGCGAAACGCTCGAGATTGCTGTCACGACGGACGTGCATGAGACCAGTCAGTGCGCTCCAGTGGCCGAGGCCGTCGATCTGCTGCAAATTCCGGCTTTTCTTTGCAGGCAGACGGACCTGCTTCTCGCCGCTGCCACGACCGGGCGGCCCGTCAACATCAAGAAAGGGCAGTTCCTCGCGCCGTGGGACATGATCCATGCGGTCGCCAAAGTTCGCGGCGCTGGCAATCCTTCCGTCCTCGTGACAGAACGCGGCAGCAGTTTTGGCTATAACGAGCTGGTCGCCGATTTCCGATCCTTGCCGATCCTCGCGGAAACCACCGGCGTGCCGGTGATTTTCGATGCAACGCACAGCGTCCAGCAGCCGGGCGGGCAGGGCGCCACATCAGGCGGAGAGCGGCGCTTCGTTCCTGTGCTGGCGCGTGCGGCTGTCGCCGTGGGCGTTGCCGGTCTCTTCATCGAGACGCATCACGACCCGGACCGGGCAATCTCCGACGGGCCGAACATGATTGCGCTGAAAGAACTGCCTACCTTGCTCGAAGAATTGCAGGCTTTCGATCGACTTACCAAGCAGGCCGCTTGTCGAGGAACAAAAGCAGCGGAATCGGCGTAACGTCCGGCACCGAGGCGGCGCGGGAATCTGCCGAAATTTGATCCTTGCGCTCGCGGCAGAGCCTGTAGAGGTGAGTGCCGGGCGCATAGCCGTAAGACCGGCAGAGCGTATCGTTTTGCGCCGCGATTCCGGGAAATTCCCGCATCGGCGGAAATTCGCCGAAGCCCGCGAGGCCCACGAAACAGCCGAGGGCGGCGAGGCAGGTTGCAATACGCTTGATGACGAGACTTTCGAACATACGCAGACACTAAGGGCGTTTTCACGGGAGCGAAAGTCAACCGCCCGTGAAATCCGGATTCGATTTCAACGTCCGCGATAGGGCGGCACGCCCTGATCCGGCGCCCAGACACCCTCCGGCAACGCGCCGGCCTGCCAGAAGACATCGATCGGCATCCCGCCGCGCGGATAGAAATAGGCGCCGATCCGGAACCAGCGCGGCGCCAAGAGCGCAACGAGATCCTTGCCGATCCGCAAGGTGCAATCCTCGTGAAAGGCGCCATGGTTGCGGAAGGAGGCCAGATAGAGCTTCAACGACTTCGATTCGACGAGCCAAGCCTCTGGCAGATAATCGATGACGATATGCGCGAAGTCCGGCTGGCCGGTGACAGGGCAGAGGCTGGTGAATTCCGGTGCGGTGAAGCGCGCGATGTAATTCGCGTCCGGATGCGGATTGGCCACCCGGTCGAGCTGTGCCTCGTCCGGCGAGGCCGGAATGGCTGTGGGCCGGCCGAGCAGGGGTTGTTCAGGAGGAGTCATGGATTATCCTGCGTCAGGTAAAGTGGCTTTTGCTTTGTCCTCAAAATGCCAGCGGCGTCAACAAACGGGAGAAAAGCCAGCTTAATCGCGGCTAAATTCTTTTTTGGCGGTGCATGATCAGCGCCCCTTTTTTCCTCCGCGCAGGCGGCGTACAAACCGGCAGTTTTCCCAGAGATCATCGAAAAGGAATTGATATGACCGCGATCATCGATATTGCCGCCCGCGAAATTCTCGATAGCCGCGGCAATCCAACGGTCGAGGTCGATGTCACATTGGAAGACGGGACGATGGGCCGGGCCGCCGTGCCGTCCGGCGCTTCCACAGGAACGCGGGAGGCCGTGGAACTGCGCGACGGCGACAAGAGCCGCTACGGCGGCAAAGGCGTGCTGCAAGCCGTCACCGCCGTCAATCGCGACATCTTCGATGCTCTGAGCGGTATGGACGCCGAAGATCAGCTCGCCATCGACGAGGCGATGATCGCACTCGACGGCACCCCAAACAAAGAACGGCTCGGCGCCAACGCAATTCTGGGTGTTTCGCTTGCCACCGCAAAGGCGGCGGCGGACGTAACCGGCCTGCCGCTCTACCGTTATGTCGGCGGCGTCGCCGCGCATACGCTGCCGGTGCCGATGATGAATGTGCTCAACGGCGGCGTCCATGCCGATAATCCGATCGATTTTCAGGAATTTATGATCATGCCGATCGGCGCGCCTTCGCTGGCCGAAGCCGTGCGCTGGGGCGCCGAGGTTTTCCATGCCCTCAAGGCGCAGTTGAAGGCAGCGGGTCATAACACCAATGTCGGCGATGAAGGCGGGTTCGCGCCCAATTTGCCCTCGGCAGAGGTCGCGCTCGATTACTGCCTTGGCGCGATCAAGGCCGCGGGATTCGAGCCCGGCGAAGATATTGCGCTCTGCCTCGATCCTGCCTCCAGCGAATTCTTCCACGGCGGCAAATATGTCTACTCTGGAGAGGGCAAGACCCGCACCATCGAGGAGCAGGCGAAATATCTCGCCAAGCTCGCCGGCGATTATCCGATCGTCTCGATCGAGGACGGTATGGCCGAAGACGATTGGGAGGGTTGGAAGATCGTGACCGACCTCCTTGGCAAGAAATGCCAGCTTGTCGGAGACGATATCTTCGTGACGAATGTGGAAATTCTCTCAAAAGGCATCGCAGCGGGGATCGGCAATTCGATTCTCATCAAGGTCAATCAGATCGGGACGCTCAGCGAAACTTTGGCGGCTGTCGGCATGGCGCAGCGCGCGGGCTATACGGCGGTCATGTCCCACCGCTCCGGCGAAACCGAGGATTCGACCATCGCCGATCTCGCGGTTGCGACCAACTGCGGCCAGATCAAAACCGGCTCGCTTGCCCGCTCGGACCGGTTAGCTAAATACAATCAGTTGATCCGCATCGAAGAAGAGCTTGGGCCGCAGGGCGTCTTTGCCGGACGCAGCGCGCTGCGTGCGCTCGCCTGATGGCGGATACCGGCCGTGATGCCGAAACGGCCGTTCGCATAATCGTGCGTGGGCGAGTGCAAGGCGTCGGCTATCGCGCCTTCGTGCTTTCGCAGGCGCAGGCCCGCGGCATCGCTGGCTGGGTGCGAAACCGCCGGAATGGAGATGTCGAGGCGGTTTTTGCCGGGCCGGGCGGCGCCGTCAAAGCGCTCTGCGAGATCTGCCGCGAGGGGCCACCTTACGCAGCGGTCGAGGCGCTGGATATTATTCCGGCGGATCGGCAGGAGCTGAGTGAGGTCGACATGCAGGACCGTTTTGTCCTGCGGCCAACGCTCTAACGTCCGCTTTCGCTTTTGAGGTGGGTGCGCAGCACTGTCGCCAGATCATCGATATGAAATGGCTTTTGCAGGATCGCGCGTCCCGCATGTCCGGCGGGAACGCCGGAATTACCGTATCCGGTGGTGAAAATGAACGGGGTGCCGCGCGCCGCCAGGAGATCGGCAACCGGATCGATCTTCTCTGCGCCGATGTTGACGTCCAGAAGGGCGACATCGACCTTCAGTTCATCCAGAACCTTAAGCGCAGCGCCGACTTGTGTGACGCTCGCAGCGACTTCGAAGCCGAGTTCAGCGAGCATGTCCGTCAACATCAAGGCGATGAGAGGCTCATCCTCGACGATGAGGATCCGCGGCCGTACTGGCTCTTCCTGATCGGTTGCGCTCGACATGCCCCCGCCTGTCCCGCCTCATCGCATCCCGTCTCGCGATACGCTCGGCACGATTCGTTCTAAACACAGGAAAGATAAGCGAATCCAGTACTCTAGAGAGAACTCTTGGCGAATAGACCGGATCCGGCTTCCTACAATCCCGCTTTAGCTTGCCGCGCGAGAAAGCCGAAGTCCAGCCATTCGTTGTCTCTGGACGTGAGATCGTGGCGGCAACGGATCGCAGATGCGCGATTCCATTTTGACGCATTTTCTTCATGCGAACCGGTAGCCACTTCGCTCGAGAGTAAGGCGCCCTTCATAGCGAAGAACCGAATTCGGTATATGGGCCATCTATCGGGTCGAAGCTTCCGGCAAAATGGGTGGTCCGGAATAGTGCTCAACGTCAAGCATTACGGGATAAAGCACGACGCCAGTTCGGCCATCATCCCATTTGATTTCGACGCCGTGTGCATTGCAGGAAACGATAGTTCCCGAGCATGCAGTGGATTCGCCCGCAAATATGCAAACCTGCTCTCCGGGTTTCAGGGTTTCGGCCTCTTCTTTGTTCAAGGCGAATCTCCGCTCGCTATTCTTGACGATGCGTCCCCGGTGCGAGTGGCAGATTGGATTCCTCCGCTAGAAAGCTCGCGATGTCGCGTGCCACGTCAGCTTGCATCCGTGCGCGCTCGGCTGCGCCTTCGCTCGGCTTTTCATCGCTGTCGCTGGTAGATGCTTTGTCTAAATCCACGGCCGCTTGTTCACGCAATGCGGCAAAGGTCAGCACTCGACCGATGCAGCGTTTCCGTTCCGCGGTCATTGCAGCTTCGATCCTGGGATCCACATTTTGCCCGATCATCTTGCGCGTCCTATTATTTCAAAGCCGCCAATCTATTTTTGTATGTAGGGCATTCATCTCGATGGAGAAGGCACGGCGGGCCTCAATATCCGGCCCGCGCGCCGTCAATTCTGCGCAAAAAAGCAACAGACGATGCCTGTGCCTGCCGCGATGACCCAACTCAGGATCATAAGCGAGCCGCCGATTGGCGCAGCGAAGGGAAAGAGCCGTCTGCCGGCAAATACCAGCATGCTGAGATCGCCGCAGAACAGGAACGTGCCGGCCAGCAAAACGCTCGCAGCGATCAAAAACCATGCGCCACCGCGCACCGAGCCATCAGCGACAGCCACGAGAGCGATGCA